>CAZOIA010000166.1:0-12002 GCA_964579675.1 uncultured Planctomycetales bacterium
AGGTGGCGCTGGATTCCCGGTAGCCGAAGAACCAGAAGGCGAGTGTGTAGTCGACGCCGGGGGCGACCGTGACGTCCTGATAACCGCCGTATGAAATGTCGGCCCCGTTGGCGGCCATGGCGGCGTAGTAGGTCCCGGACCGGGGCGCGGCCCCGCCGTACCAGCCGCTCGTCCGAATGCCGCTGTCGCCACTGCCACCGTAATCCAGCGCCCAGTAATCGAAGTTCCCGTTCTCGAAGCTGGCGTTCTTGAACAGGTTGGTGCCGGTCTGGTAGGGAAGCCGGTAGGGCTGATTTCCCAGGCCCTCGATCCGGAAGATGAGGCCCCATCCGCCCCCGACCTCATCGACGGCGCAGAGCACCCGGTGCCAGCCCTTGGTCAGGGAAACCGAGAACACGTCCTGGTTCGGTGCCCACCCGCGGCCCCCGATGGTTGTGCGCACATTGGTCCCGTCCACCCAGACGTAAAGGGAGTCGTCCGAGCCGCACCGGAACGTGTAGCTGCCGGTCGAGGGGGCATAGACTTCGACGTAGGCGAAGCCGTGCGTGTTGTTGTTGGGCGCCATGAGGGCGTCGAAGTCCCACCCGTAGGTGTTGCCCGACTCCCAGGTGTTTGTGTACTGGCGGCGCCACCATGGCATGCCGCCCAGGTACTTGCCGGCGATGCCGCGCGGATTGTCCGTCGGGTCGAACCGCCAGTCGCTGATGCCGTGGCTAGAGTCGTCCGCGAATCCCCCCAGCAGCAGCATCCGGTCGGGCGAGCCGTAACTGTTCAACGTCCCCTCGTAATAGAGGGCGTCATCACCGACCGCCCGCGCCGACAGAAGCCCAAGAACAGACACCGCCAGGATCCACGTGACGCATGGATGTCTCATGCTGAACTTCCTCGCAGAAAGGGCTGGGTGGTGAAACCACAGCGTTCCGAGCGCCCTCCTAAAGCTCCAAGTACCGCAGATGGGTCTCGAACCGAGTCCGGCAAGAGCAATTCCTGTCGAATGCCGGTTCTAGTATATATCTGTAGGGCCTCGGTCACGACGCGAGCAGGCTCACGGCGATCGATCTACGACTCGCCGCAACGACGGCAAACGTCTATTCGTCCGGACCGGAGTCGCCCTGCCGGTGGTCCGCCTTCTCTTCGCTGCCAGCGGATTCCTAACTCACCGGCTTCAACCTGGCAACGCGCAGTACAGTCGTCCGCGCGACGCTCGCGCGCAGCCAATAACGTCTTCGGTGCTGTGATGACCGAGGAAAGTACATAACCTGACCCTCGTCAATCACGCACTTGTAAAGGCCCTGGTGAAGCGTTCGAAGACAGGAACCGGTCGGGACTCTCGTCGGGTCACGCTTCGTCCTCTCCGAAGGTTCGTCGTCAGGCCACGCTCACCCGCCACGGGGGCGCGCTCACTACCTCTTGCCTTGAAGTCTTTCGTCAAATCGCACTTGTATTCCGTACGTATATGAGGATACCCCTCCGGGCCGCACGGATCAAGGGGAATCGCCGGATTCCGGCATTTCCTGAGCGATTGCCGCGATCCTGAATCCGAGCGCAGGGGGACCGAAAACCGAGCGAACTGCCCGAGCCTGGCAGGCCAGCCCGGCAAGAGGCCAAGTCAGGCGGCCTGAAACACCGGTTGTTACAGTGGCAAATGAAGTGGTGTAGCACGAAGGGCAGAGGCCCTGGGGCGGCAGCCAAGAGGGTTTGGGAACCGCCGATAACCGCCGATGAACTCAGGTAATCGCAAAGACAGAGCGGTCGAAGTGGGCCTTGCTGCGCCCGGCCGTGCCGCACCGTTCCTCTCGGCGCTCATCCATGATCATCGGCGGTTTCAGCGAATCCGTGACCATCCATGTACGTACGCGTCCGTCTCGGCGCGGGCCTGTGGTTTCGGGCCCTCGGTGATGAGTGATGGATCATGCCGGCTTGCGGGCGGCTTCGATGAGCTGGTGGATTTCGGCCCGCTCCTGGGTATTGAACACGTCGTGCTGGCGATCGATCTGAAGCGCCTGATTGAGCCTGCTTCCGGCCGGCGGCAGCTCCCTGAGCTTGAGGTGGGCGCGGGCCAGATTCACTAACGTCCGGGCCCGGGCGGACGGCATGGCGGTCGCCGGGAGGAGGGTCAGGCTCTTCTCGAAATCCCTCCTCGCTTCGCTGTACTTGCCCAGACGGAGGAGCACCGTGCCCCGCGTGTCCAACAGATGGGGATCCTCGGGATACCGGAGGACGCCCCGGTTGGCCAGCTCGAGGGCTTCGTCGAACTCTTGCGAGTCCACCCCCAGGATCCAGGCCAGGTTATTGAGCGCCTTGGCGTGATATGCGTCCAGATTCAAGGAGTCGCGGTAGGCCTGTCGGGCCACATCGATATCACCGAGCTGGTAGGCGACCTGCCCGAGCCCCAGGTGCCCGTCAATGCAATCGGGATTCGTCGCAATGAGTTGATGGTAGAGCGAACGGGCTTCGCGGACATAGTGGTCCCTTGGGGCGTAGGCCATGATCGAGGCCACGCTGAGCAGGACCTGCGATTCATCGGGGTAGGTTCTTCGCCGCTCGGAATACCGGACCAGGACTTCGTCGTACCGGTGCTCCGTGGCCAGGCACCGCAGGCGGGCGAGGAATACGGCCGGATCGCCGGGCGCCAGGGCCTCCACCTCGACAACTCGCTCTTCAGCGGTGCGGACGTCGCCCTGGAAACGATAGAGATCCGAGAGCAACACCAGCACCCTGACGCTGTCGCGGTCGGTGTCGCTCTGTCGGTACGCCTCCAGGCTTTGTATGGCCTGGTCACGCTGATCGCGGGCGTTGAGGACCAGGGCCCGGGTCAGTTGGACCTCTTCGTTGGCGGGATCGAGGGCCATCGCCTCGTCGCTGTACTTCTGAGCGACATCGTTCTGCCCGGTCCGCAGGGCCAGGTACACCAGGAGAATGCGTGCGGTGACATTCTCCGGATCGATCTTCATTACGGTGGCGGCCAGTTGCCAGGCGATGCGCACGTTATCCAACTGTCGTTCCAGGCTCGCTTTTGCGGACAGCAGGTGGGCACTCTCGGGATTGGCTCCCAGTGCGCGATCGGCAAGCCGACTTGCCCGCTCCAGGTCGCCCCACTCCCGGGCCCGTTCGATCAGATGCAGATGGGCAACGATGTCCCGGGGATTGACCTGGACCACCCGTTCCAGAACGCGCATGGCCTCTTGGGTCGCTGCCGGCGTATCTTCGCTGAGCAGCAGGGCCGCTCGAACCGACAAGAACCCCGGGTCGTCAGGCCACTGCTTCAATGCATCGTCGAGCATTCGCCGACCACGCTCCCGGGGCTGGGCTTGCGGACTGGTCACCAACGCCCTGATCAACAGGCGCTGGAGCCTGAGGCGGTCCGGCTCGATCTTGAGGCCGGCCTCCCAGGCAGCCGCTGCCTTGTCCACTTTGCCGGCCCTCTCGTAGAACTCACCCAGGCGCTCGTAACCGTCCGCGGCAGACTCAGGGAAGGTCGTCAGGTGGACGTAATCCTTCTCCGCCAGCTCGAATTGTCCGGCCTCGGCACAGTAGCCCGCTCGCAACAGATACGCGGCGTAGTCGTTGCGGCGTGCCACCTCGGCATCGAGAAACGCCAAGACCTCGTCATCCCTTCCCTCGGCATGGAGTATGGTTGCCCGGCTGGATGCGGCCAGGATGAGGTTCGGGTCCAGCCTTCGGGCCTCGTCCAGCATTTCGAGGGCCAGGTCCGCCTCGCGGGCGTGGTGATAGATCAGCCGGGCCAGCACGACGCGGGCAATGGCGTCGTCGGGATCGGCACCGATTCTCTCGCGGAGCTCCTGAATGGCTGCGTCGTAGTCGCCCCGGCCGATCGCCGCCCTGATCCGGAAAGCGCTCAGCGCCGACAGCCCCGCCGGAACACGTTCAAGAATCTTGCTGGCCGCGATAAACCGGCGCTGCCGCTCCAGCAACTCCAGCAGCCGGATCACCACCTCCGACTGCCCGGGATAATTGTCGAAGAAACGACGATATGTCTGCTCGGCCTTGTCGTCCTGCTCGAGCCTCTCGTACATCCGGCCGAGAGCGACGATGGGGGCGGGCCAACGCGGATCGGCCTCGATGCAGCGCTGCAGCATGTCGGTGATCGCCGCCTGGCGATCCGTCCAGTCGTCCTGCTGAAGCCACTTCCGGGCCTGGGCAAACCGCCATCGCACACCCCAGTCGCCCTCGATGGCCCGAAGCTCGTCGATCAGACCCTGGGAGGCCTGGTTGTCCTCTTGTATCTCAGGAAGTCGCAGCAGGGCCAGGCGGGGCCCTTCGTCACTCGGGCGATCAGCCGCCAACTGCTCGAGCAGTCCAATCCCCGCTGCCCGCTGGCCGTGCAGCAGCATGTGCCGAACCCGCGCGTAGGTAGCGCTGACTCGCTCGGGCCCCTCGAGCTCCGCCACCGCGAGGGCCAGGGTCTTGTCGGCTTCATGCGCCCGATCGACCTTCGCCTGGAGCTCGGCCAGGGCGATCCGCGGCGCCGCCACGCCGGCGTGATCCGACACCGCTGCTTCACACACTTCGATCGCCTTGTCGTGATCCCCCTCGCGGTCGTGAAGCTCCACCAGTCTCATCGACGCGGGCAGCGGGTCGTCACATTCGGCAATAGCCCGTTCCAACTCCGCCACCGCCTCGGCGTGCCGGCCCCGTCCGGAGGCGACCATCGCCTGAAGCAGGCGAATCTCCACGTTGCGGGGATGAGCTTCCCGCAGGGCCAGCAGCTCCTGGGGCGGCGGCCCTCCCGCGGACGGCTCGGCCGAATCCTCGAGCACGTACTTGAAGGACGCCCTGATGCGAAACAGCTTCGTTTCGAGGTCGTCCGGCCTGATCCGCTCGGCATCTTCTGCATATTTCCGCGCTCTGACAAAGCGGCGATCGCGGTAGTATGCCCGGGCGAGTTCCAGCGTCGCCTCCCAGTCCCCGGGGCGTCGCAGCACGTATTTCTCCAACGCCGCCAGCGCCCTGGAATCCTGCCCCGTCCTGCTGTACGCCTGGGCCAGCAGCTTCCACACCTGCACGTTCTCGGCGCCTCTGATCAGAAACCCGCCCACCGGCTCGCCCACCACCAGCCCTGCCAGCAGGTTGATCACCAAATGGGGCATGTCCTCGCCGTTGGCTATGGCCGCACGCAGAAGCACCAACTGGTTGCTCAACGACGGATCGGGTTTGCTCCGGGCCTCAACCGCCCGCCGGTACTCATCCACACATTTCCGCGCCGCCTCGATCCGCCCTGCCGCCAGGTAAAGGTCAACCGCTACCGGCAGGAACAACACCCGCCGATCGCCCGTTAGCTCCTCCAGGGCGCTATCAGCCAGCTCTACCCCGCTGGCCTCCTCCCCTCGCCGCAGAACCAGGTTGCCCTCCGCAGTGAACAGCGCCAGGGCCAGGTTCTCCAGGTCCAGGTCGTACCCCGTTAGGATCTCGCGGTCGAGTTGCCTGATCGCTTCCAGCTCCCGCTCGGCGCGGTCCAACTCTCCCAGATCCAGCCACCCCTCCGCCAGCAGCAACAGCGTCTTGAGATCGACCGCCCCCGAGGCGTCGGCAACCTCCAGGTTCGTCCGGGCCGCGTCCAGGTCCCGTTTCACCCGCTGATAGAACCGCGCCAGGCGGGCCCGCGCCTCTGCCGATTTCGGGTTGTTCCTTACCGCGCGATCCAGCCACGCCAGGGCCTCCTCGACGGGTGAATCCGAGCCCTGCTCCAACGCGATGTCACTCAGGATTCCGTAGATCTCCACCTCCTGCGGATGTGCCTCCACGAACCGGGTCAGGAACTGCACCCCCTGCTCGACCTTGCCCTGGGCGACCAACGCCCGCCCCAGCCGCATCCTTGCCCTCGCATCCTCCGGCGCGACTGCCAACCGTCCGCGGCAAACCTCCACCGCCTGGGCGTAATCCTCGAGCGAGAAGTACAGCCGGGCCAGCCGATCGCTGAACTCCGCATCCCCGGGCTTGATTCGCAACCCACGCAAATAGGCTCCAACCGCCGCCCCGATATTCGTCGGCCGCAATGGCCGGACCGACAGATTCGCCTCCGCGAACCGAGCCAGCATCTCGACGTCGTTCGGATACTTGAACAGGTACACCTTGAGATGACGGCATGCAGCCTCCCAGTCCTCTGCCTGCAAGGCCGCTTGTGCAGCGACCAGCCCCCGGTGGGCAGCCCGGCGCCGGTGGAGGAAACGCCCGCCGACCGTGCCGACCCCCAGCAGACCAGCAGCCAAGACCACAATCATCAGGATCCGGAGATTGACTTTCTTCATGCTCCGGGTGGTCCGGTGCCTGAGCCGGCGTCCGGTCAGCTTATAGCGCCGCTGAATCCGCCTGGTGCCCTGTTGGATCTGACGTTCGAGATTGTGGACCCGGCGCTTGGCCCGGTCCCTGATCCCGGGGGCGCGCCGCTTCTTCACCCGGCGCTTGATTCGCCGCTTGGCCCGGTGCCGGTCCGGCTCAATGTCCCTGGGGTCTGCACTGTTTCCCATGACGGGCTTCTCTTCCACTATCACGAAGAGTGGTTGATCAGTCGCTCGATCTCCGCCCGCTCATCGCTCGTCAGCACCTTGTATTGTCGATCGACCTGAAGGGCCTCCTTCAGTTTCGCCCGGGCCAGCGGCTCGTCGCCCTGCTTGATGTAGATCCGCCCCAGATAAAGCAGCGTCTGGGCGCGAGTCGAGGGAAGGTTGGCGGTCATCTCCAGGCACTTCTCCAGGTCTTGGGCGGCCTCGGGCAACCGGTTGAGCCGGAGAAACACGACGCCCCGGGTGTTAAGCAAACGCGGATCATCCAGGTGCCTGAGCACACCCCGGTTGGCCAGTTCAAGGGCCTCCTCCGGCCGCCTCAGCTCCTCGGCCAGGATCCAGGCCAGGTGGTTGAGCCCCTGCTGATGATACGGGGCCAGTTCCAGCAGCCGACGATAGGCCCTGGCCGCTTCATACACCTCACCGAGCTGATACTCGATCAGCCCCAACCCGAGGTATCCCTCCGCCCGATCGGGATTCGCCGCGACGAAGTGCTCAAACAGCGGCTTGGCCTGACGCATGTGCTCGCGAGCCCCGGCGGAGGCCAGGATCGAAGCGACCGAGAGAAAGATCTGCCCGTCCTCGGGAGGCATCTCCGGCCGGGCGGAAACCAGTTCGAGAATCTCAGCGAATCGCTGCTGCGTCGCCAGCAACCGCATGCGAATCAGCCGGACACGCAGGCTATCGGCGTCACGCTGCTGTGCTTCTTCAATGATCGCTTCGGCCTCGCTGAACCGGCCCTGCATGCGATAGAAGTCGGCCAACGCCAACAGCGTCGCCGGCGTATGCCGGCCGCCCTCAGCCTGGCGATAGGATTCGAGATGCCGGATCGCCTCAGCCCGCTGGCCTTTCGCGTTGAGGATCCGGGCCCGCAGGAGCTGGACCTCCTCACTGGCGGCATCAACCTTCAGCGCCGCGTCGGTGAGTTCCTCGGCCGACTCGATGTCCCCCGCACCGAGGGCCAGGTTCGCCAGCAGGTTGCGGGCGGTGACGTTCTTCGGATCGATATCGAGTACCGACCGGGCCAACTCCCGGGCCGCCAGAGCATTGTCCAACTCCTTCTCCAGTTCCGCCCGGATCAGCAGGAACTCCACGTTCTGAGGGTTGGCGCCAAGGGCCCGAACTGCGAGTCGACTTGCCGACCTCAGCTCACCTCGCTCCCGGGCCAACCGGACCAGACGCAGATGGGCCGCCGCGTTTCTCGGAGCGAGCTCGATCACCTTCTCAAGAACGGTCTTCGCCGCTTCCGTTGCGTCGGCCGAGCCATCTTTCAACAACACGTCCGCGTGAATGGATAACAACTCCGCATCGTTCGGATCCCGCTCCAGCAGCTCCCCCAGCATCTCCCGTCCTCGCGCGGAAACGTCGGTGTGGGCACTGAAGACCGCCGCCCTGACCCACAGACGCTGCAATTCAACATTATCCGGATCCGCTTCGAGGCCCGTTTCCCAGGCGTCAATCGCCTGATCCGTTCGCCCGAATCGCTGATAGAACCGTCCCAGCGCGATGTGCGCCTCAGCCGTGGAGGCCCCCAGCGCGGTCAGATGCATGTAGTCCTTCTCCGCCAGATCGAACTGATCGCTGTCGGCGTAGTAGTCGGCCCGCAACAGGCAGGCGGCAAAGTCGTTGCGCCGAGCCACCTCCGCGTCGAGCGTCGCCACCGCCTCCTCATTGCGGCCTTCGGCGTGCAATATCGCAACGCGAGCGGCAACGGCCGGCACCAGATCCGGCCTGGATGCCCGGATCTCCTCAAGCAGTCTGAGGGCGAGCTCGGCCTTTCCGGTCCGCTGATAAATCAACCTGGCCAGAAGGACGCGCGGGATCTCGCTACGGGGACGGGTATCGCCCTGGCGTTCGAGTTCTTCGATGGCCGCATCGTAATCACCGCGGCTCATCGCCACGATCGCCCGGTGATCCCCCAGCGCGGCCAAGCCTGCGGGCACGCGATCCACCATCTGGGCCGCTTCGGTGAACCGGCCCTGACGCTCCAGCAACTCGGCTAACTGGGCAACGACGGAAGCCTCGTGGCGATATGCCCTGATGAACCGCCGGTAGGTGTCCTCAGCCCGGTCGTCTCGGCCCAGCGACTCGTACATCCACCCCAGGGCCAAGACCGGCGACGACCAACTCGGATCGACGTGAATACAATACATCAGCATCTCGGCGATCCGCTCTTGCTGATCCTTCCATCCGTCGTCCCGCAGCCATACGCAGGCCTGCTGAAACCGCCATCGCAGACCTCGCCGGCCCTCGATCGCCTGGAGCTCATCGACCAGCCGCTGGCACGCCTCCCGGTCCTCTTGCACCTCCGGAAAATCCAACAACGCCAGTCGCGATCGCACGTCATCAGCCTGGTCCGCAGCCAGTTGCCTAAGCTCATCAATCGCCTTGCCGCGCCGCTTGCGCGACAACAGGTGGCGAACCAGCGCGAACTTCGCGCTCGCCAGTTCCGGTCCCTCAAGTTTTGCGAGGGCCTGCTCCAGGGTCGCACCGGCCTGATCGACCCGGCCCATCGACGATTGGAACCCGGCCAGGGCAATCCACGGCGCCGCAACGCCATCATGACGCTGCACCGCCGCCTCGCACACCTCGATGCCCCTGGCATCCCGCCCCAAGTGGCAGTACAGGCGCGCAAGCTGCAATGACGCGGGCAAGGGCTCATCGCACTCCTTGATCGCTCGCTCCAACTCCGCCACCGCGTCGGCGTGCCGACCTTGCCCGACCGCGATCGTCGCCTGAAGAAGACGAATCTCGACGTTCTCCGGATGGGCCTCCCGCAACGCAGCCAGCGCCTCGCGCGAGGGGGACGCCGCCAACTCCGGCGCCCGCTTGGCGACGTATCTGAGGGACGCCTTGATGTGCAACAGCTCCGTTTCCAGATCGCCGGGTTTGAGGCGCTGGGCGGTCCTGGCGTACCTCTGAGCTCTGGGCAAATCGCCGTTGCGATAGTAGGCCTTGGCGAGCGCGAGCGTCGCTTCCCAATCGCCGGGCTGCCGCAGAACATACTTCTCCAGCGCCGCCAACGACCGCCCAGGCTGACCCGTATGGTCATACGCCTGGGCCAGCAGTTTCCATATCTGCACGTTGGCCGGAGTGATGGGGATAGGCTCACCGACGGGGCTGCTGACCACCAGGTGCTCCAGCAGATTGATGACGCCGTAGGATCTGTCCTCGGCACTCGCGAGGGCTGCACCAAGAAGCGCCAACTGGTTACTGACCGATGCGTCCGCCTCGGGCCTGCCCTCAATCGCGTCCTGATACTCGTCCACGCACGCCCGGGCCTCTTCGATCCGACCGGATGCCAGGTAGAGATCAACGGCCAGCGGCAGGAACATCACCCGCCGACCGCCGGTCAACTCCTCCAGCCCACGACCTGCCAGCTCGACGCCCTTGTCCTTGTCAACTCGTCGCAGCACAAGGTTCGCCTCCGCCCGGAACAACGCCAGCGACAGGTTCTCCAGGTTCACGTCCTGCCCGGCGAGGGCCTCCCGCCCGAGCTGCTTGATCGCTTCCAGTTCCTCCTCCGCACGGTCCAGCTCGCCCAGATCAAGCCACCCCTCCGCCAGCAACAGCCGCGTCTTCAAATCCGCCGGCTCCAGTACGCCCGCAACCCTGAGGTCCGTCCGTGCCGCCTCCACGTCCCCCATCACCCGCCGGTAAAACCGGGCCCGCCTCACCCGCGCCTCCGCCGACTTCGGGTTACTGCTCACCCCAAGATCCAACCAGGCCAACGCCGCCTCGATCGAAGACTGCGACCCTTCCTCCAAGGCAAGCTCGCTCAAGAGCCCGTAAACCTCCACCGCCGCCGGGTGCTTCTCCACGAACCGCGTCAGAAGCTCGGTACCCCCCTCACGATCGGCCTCAGCCACCAGCGAGCGGCCCAACCACACCGTTGCCCGCGCGTCGTCCGGGGCAACCGACAGCCGGCGGCGGCAGACCTCCACCACCTGAGGGTAATCCTTCAGCGAGAAGTACAGCCGCCCCAGACGATCGCTGATCTCAGCATCCCCAGGCTTGATCTTCAGACCACGCAAATATGCCCCAACCGCCGACCCGATGTTCGCCGACCGCAAGGGCCGGACCGACAGATTCGCCTCCGCGTATTGAACCAGCACCTCCACATCGTTCGGATACTTGAACAGGTACACCTGGAGATGCCGGCACGCTTCCTCCCAGTTCCCCGCCTCCAAGGCGGCTTCTCCGGCAATCAACGCGCGGTCGGCGGCCCGACGCTTGCGGAGGAAATGCCCTCCGAGGAACCCCACCCCGAGCAGCCCTGCCACCAGCGACATGATGATCAGCATTCGGGCGTTGAGCCGCCCCACACCACGTTTGAGCCGATCCCCGGTGCGACCACCCGCGCGCTGAACGGCCCGCTCAATCGACCGGATCCGGCGCCGGGTCCACCGCTTGATGCCCCGCCCGCGATGCCCTCTACCCTGTTGTTCGCGCGGGGAACCGTCCGGCTCGATCTCACCAGGTTGTCGGCTGTTGACCATGGCCGCCGTCCTCGCTCACATCAAGAGGAGGCATTGACCAGTTGCTCGGTCTCCGCCCGCTCATCGTCAGTCAGTACCTTGTGCTGCCGGTCGATCTCCAGGACTTGCCTCAGTGTCCTTTTCGCAAGTGCCGTCTCGCCTTGCCTCATGTAGATCCGGCCCAGGTACAGCAGCGTTTTCGCCCGCGTTGACGGGATATCCCTGACCATGGTTAGGCACCTTTCCAGGTCTTTGCGGGCTTCTGTCAACATATCAAGACGGAAGAACACGACCCCGCGGGTATTCAACAGATGGGGATCATTCGGGTATTTCGTGACGCCCTTTCGGGCGAACACCAGCGCCTCCTCAGGTCGGCCCAACTCCTCGCCGAGAATCCACGCCAGGTTGTTCAGTGCCTGCTGATGGTACGGGTCCAGCTCCAGCAATCTGCGGTAGGCTTTCTCGGCCTCGGCCAGCTCTCCCGTCTCGAACACCACCATCGCCAACGCGAGATAGCCCTCGACCCGATCGGGATTCGCCGCTATGAACTGATCGAATAGGGGTCTCAACTTGTTCACATGATCGACCGCTCCTGCGGAGACCAGGATCGAAGCGGCCGATACCAGCACTTGTGCCTCGCCGGGATGGCTCTTGCAGTGCCCGGCAACCAGATCCGGGATCTCCTCGAACCGGCCCTGCGACGCCAACAGCTTGAGCCGGACGAGAAGCACCCCCGTGGCGCCCGGGGCAACCGCCTCGGCCTGATCGAGACGTTCTGCGGAGGTCTGGAAGTTACCCTGCATCCGATGAAGATCCGCCAGCGCCAGCAACGTAGCCACTGTATGCCCGCCGTCCTCGGCCTGGCGATAGGATTCGAGACTCCGGATCGCCTCATCCTGCTGGCCCTTTGCGTTGAGAATCTCGGCCCGGGCGATCTGGGCCTCTTCATTGGCGGCATCAAGCTTGAGTGCCTCGTTATTGAACGTCTCGGCCGAATCGA
>CAZOIA010000167.1:0-11994 GCA_964579675.1 uncultured Planctomycetales bacterium
CTATAAACGAGAGGCTCTGGTGGACGGGCTGTCACGGGGGATGAAGCAGCGGCTGAGCATCGCCCGGGTGTTGCTGCACGATCCGAAACTGTTGTTGCTGGACGAGCCGGCCAGCGGGCTGGACCCCCGGGCCCGGATCGAGATCCGCGAGCTGCTCAAGGAGCTTCATCGCATGGGCAAGACGATCGTAATCAGCTCGCACATTCTGCACGAGTTGGCCGAACTATGCTCGACCGTGGGCATCATCGAACGGGGCGAGCTGTTGTTCCACGGATCGGTCGATGAGATCACCCGCCGGGTCCGCATGGGGACCCGGGTCCAGATCCGGGTGGCTAACCGGATCGAGCTGGCCGCGAGGGTGCTGGAGAAGCTGGAGCCGGTCAAGAGCGTGCAACAGAACGACCGCTGCCTGTCGGTCGAGCTCAAGACCGAGACCCATGATTTCTCGTTCCTGGCCCGGGCGTTGATTGAGAAGCGGTTCGCGATCCAGGAGCTGCGGGAAGAGGAGGTCAACCTCGAGACCGCGTTCATGCGACTGACGAAGGGAATCGTGCAATGACAACCTCCCTGCTGCGACGGCTGATGCCATGATGAACTCTACGCCTTACTATCTTGTTGGTTCGATTGCCGTCTGTGCGCTGGTGACGTTCGCTGAGGATGCGGGCAGGGTCTCGGTGCCTGACGACCCGATGTCCCGGCCGACGGAATACGGCATCCGGTTCACGCCTAAGATGGCCCGGGGCATGAGTGACATCTTCGCCCGGCACGTGTGCGTTCATCACTACAAGCTGGACGAGTCCCGGGTTGACGAGGCCTCGGAAGCGATCGCGCGCCGGCTCATGGAACTCGCCCACGCCAACGACCGGGATCAGCGCGGACAGGAGTTGGCCGAGTTCGCGATTGGTGAAGTGTTCAACGAGTTGGCCAAGAGCAGGAACGGCCGCGGGCTGGACGGCCTGCCTCGCAACCTGGGCATGGGCATCGGCAAACGCATCCTCCCGATGATGCCGGACCTGCGCGAGTGCGTCCGCAACGTCGGGCAGGATCTCCGTCCCATGCTGGCCATGAAAGAGCAGCTCAAGCTGGGGCGGGATCTGATCCTCATCAAGACCGGCCTCGACGCCTTCGAGGCGAACATGAAGCTGTGGGCCGCCGGCGACGTCGATCCCCACGCCAATCCCTTCGAGCCCCGCGACAAGGAAATCGAGACCGACGAGAACGGCGAATCCCAGGCCCTGAAAATGGCCCGCAGTCGGGCCCAAGATGACCTCGAGAAGCAATGGTCCGAGTGGGAGAAGTACGTCGAGCAGGCCAAGGCATTCTACGAGTTCGACGAGTCCCAATCCGCCACCGCCGGTTCCGTCCTCCGGGAACTGACCGAGCGGGCCAGGTCGGTCGTCCAGGATGAGACCTGGCACAAGCAGGCCTACCGGAACCGGGTCTGGGCCTCCATGTTCTGGGCCCTGAGGTTGGGGCGGAACAATCCGTTGCGGGAGTGCATTGAGGAGCACTATCGGGAGATGGCCCAACCTATCAAGGATCTGGAAGAGGAGCTCAAGCACCGGATCGACCAGATTCCGACCCAGGCCCAACGGGGCGCGGCCCAGCAGCGGATCATGGCCGCCCTGATCGAGCAGGGCTTCGAACCCGACCAGGGAGCATCAGGCGAATGAGTACCGTGGTTTCCAAACCGAGGGTGGTCGTTCTGGCGGCGATGATGCTGGTGCCGCTGTTGGCCCATAGGGTGGCCGCTACGGATGAGGATCCGCAAGGCGACGACGAGGTCATGCGACCCACCGGGCACGGGCTGCGCCTGACGCCGCAGATCGCGCGGGGATTCTGCCGGGCGATGCTGACCAACGGCGATTTGGGGCGGGAACTGAATCTGACCGAGGAGCAGGAAGCCCAGATGTCCGAGGCCCTTGCCCGACGTCTCATGCAGATGGGCCATGCCAACGGGCAACACCTGCAGCCGTTCCTGGAGACCTTCGTCGAATCGATGGTCATTCATCAGGCGAAATTCACGCCGGACAGTGCCCGGGAATTTGGCAAGCGCGCCAAGCCGGTCCTGCCGGCGATTCGACAATTCGTGAAAGGCCTCGCGGAGGACGCGCGCCCCATCCTCACGCCGGATCAGTATGCCGGATTCGAAGAGACAGCGCGTCAAGGGCTCCAGGGCGTCGACCGCTTCGAAGGCAAGATGAAGCGGTGGGCGAGCGGGGGCGCCAATGACGGTGAGGACCTCGACCATTATGAGCCCGAAGACGGACCGGCCCCCGAGGCCTCCGGCACTGACCACGAGAAACCGAAGACCCCCAAGGCGCAACATGCCCGGAACATGGCAGAGTGGGACTTGAGACGAGTCGGGCCGGGCGGATGGTTACGCTTTCTGGCTGGGGTCAAGTATTTCTTCAAGCTCGACGACGCGCAGTCCGCCGAAGCCGACCAGATACTAGCGGAGTATCAGCAACGGGCCGAGGCCGTCATGACCGACGAGTGGAAGCAGCGCATTCGACGAAACCGAACCAAGTTCCATCTTCGTCGTTCTCTGGGCGAAATCGCCAAGGCCCCATGGCTTTATCACCTTGACCGGGAGTACGAGGAGTTGTTCGCCCCGGTGGGCAAGATCGAGCGGGCGTTCCGCGCGGCGGTGCTTGCCCTGGTCACCGACGAGCAGCGCGAAGCAGCCTTCGCCGGGGTCCGCGATCGGGCGGCAAAGCACGGGCTGACGGGCAAGGGACTGGAGGATGTGGGGGCGTGGTTGAAAGAACTCTCACGAAGACGAACCGACGTGGGCAGCGGAGACAATGGGCCCACGGAGGAGTGAGACGCTGAACCGGGCGGCGCGGGATGAGGCCGATCGCAGCAGACATCACGGTGTCCTTGTGGCGGCTGCTGCCGGGGAATCCGATCGTGGTGCGGGTCGTCCAGGGCGGCAGCAAGCGGCTCGGGCACCTGTGGGTCCGCGGCGGGTACCTTCTCGTCCTGCTATTTGTCATGCTCGCCACGCAGTGGAGCCAGATGGACGCGGGCGACTCGCTGGTGGACAAGGCCAAGGCATCAACGCGGGTCTTCGAATACATCTCGATCCTGCAACTGGCGATGATGTGCTTTCTGGCCCCGGTGTTCACGGCCGGTGCGATTTCCCAGGAGAGGGATGCCGATACGTTCAACGTCCTGCTCACCACGCCTTTGACCAACGCCCAGATCGCGCTCGGGTCGCTGGTGAGCCGCCTGTTCTTCGTGGTCACGCTGCTCTTGTCCGGGCTCCCGATCTTCTGCATCACGATGCTCTACGGGGGCGTGACCAGCCGCCAGGTTTTCCTGAGCTTCGGCATCGCCGGGTGCACCGCGATTCTGACCGGATCGCTGGCGATCATGGTCAGCATCATGCGGGTCGGGACCCGGGGCACGATCTTCTCGTTCTACGCGGGCATCGCCCTGTTCCTTTTCGCGGGGCTGGCCCTGGGATTCTGGAACAAGACCCACGTGCCCGAGTCGATCCTCCCTGGTGCGACCGGGGGCATGAGCTGGCTGGCCCCGTTTCATCCGCTGCTGGCCCTTATGG
Organism: uncultured Planctomycetales bacterium; assembly: GCA_964579675.1. GTDB lineage: Bacteria > Planctomycetota > Phycisphaerae > UBA1845 > PWPN01 > CAZOIA01. The sequence goes on from CAZOIA010000167.1 coordinate 3,569, forward strand.
TCGCGCTGAACAAGACGCCGCCGCCGGATGCGGCCGCGGTGGAACACTATGGCTGGCCCACCAATGCCATGCTCGCCTCTCCCCACATCACGTACATGTGGATCACGCTGCTGGCCTCGGTGACCATGGTTGCCCTGGCAACGTTCTTCGTCCGCCGGAACGCCAGGGAGGGCGAACTCAACTTGTGGACTCGGCTCTGGCGTAACCGGGTTCGCCCGATGCGCGCGACCGCCGATGGTGAGCGCACCCGGCGGGCCCGCCGGGTCTGGTCGAATCCCGTCGCGTGGCGGGAGGCCGCCACCCGCAGCAGCGCCGCCAGCAGTGACCTCGCCCGCTACGGCTACATGATCGCCGGTGTTGCCGCCGCGATCCTGCTGCTGATCGCCCATCGCGCCGGCAACCCCGCCGGGAATCCGGACCGCGTCTGGCTCGTGGCGATCGTCTTGATCGAGTTCGTCACGGTGATGCTGATGGCGGTCAACGGCGCCGCCACTTCCATCAGCCGCGAACGCGAGGCCGGCACCATGGAACTCCTGCTCACGACCCCTCTGACTTCTCGCTACATCGTGTGGGGAAAGCTCCGCGGACTCGTCAGTTTCACCGCGCCTTTGATGGCGGTGCCGGCGGCAACGGTCCTGCTGTTGGCCGTCCATGATCTCATTCGAGGCACCGACCCCCCGATCGTGCCGATGACCTCGGCCCTGGTGCTCCCTCCGCTCCTGCTGGTCTACTCGGCCCTGGGCTGCATGCTCGGACTCCACATGTCGCTCAAGAGCAAGCGATCCGTCCAGGCTGTCCTGACCAGCGTCGGGATACTGCTCGTGGTCGGATTCGGGCTGGGCCTGTGTGCCTTCGGCTTGGTGAAGGCGGCCGGCCCGCTGGGGCCATTGATGGCTCCGCTGACATTCGTCACCGCCGTCTGGATGGTGCTTAACCCGGATTACATTGTCGAGCAGATCCAGAGGACGACCGGCATGAGCGTCGCCGCCGTCCAGGCGTGCCTGGTGGCCGGCACCTTCATCGCAGTCGCTCTCTACGGCGGGATCGTCACCGCCATCTACAGGTCAATGATCAGGGACTTCGACATGATCGTGCGCAGGCAATCGCGCTGATCCGGCTTGCGGGTTCCTCAAACCGACCGATCCGGATCAGTCGTGGAACTCATGCGTCAGCAGGCCGGATTCGGCAACCTTCTGGGCCAGCTCGCGGTGGGCACGGACCAGGTCCTGGCAGATGAGGTCCATCCGCTGACGGAGATCGTGCCGCTCACGGATGATACGTGACGATACTCGACGCAGCCGGCGGTAACGGACGCGGTTGCGCTGTCGCTTCCGGTGGCGCTGGGCCGCCTCTTGAACCACGGCCACCATATCCGAGATGTCGAACGGCCTGACGAGCAGGTCGGTCACGCCCAGGCGGATCGCTTCAATTGCCTCGTCCGTGGTTGGATGATCCGCCAGCAGGATGACCGGGCACCGGTTCCTCACCCGCAGCTCGCGGGTGAACGCCAGGGTGTCAGGCGAAGACATGGAAGCCACCACCACGTCATGCCGGGCGGTCAGTTCCTCCCGCATGGCGTCAGTGGCGGACGATACGCGCGTCACCTGCGCCGACATCGCGTCGCGAAGAGACTTACCGACCATCTCGGCCAGATCGGCGTCGTCTTCGACAAGCAGGACTTCTAGACCCCGTCGCGTCATTTCTTTTCCCACTACCGGAGCAGCACCGGATCTCTCGAAAAAAGTGGCAGGCGGGAGCTTCGGCTGCGAGAGCGAGGAGGAGGAGGAGGAGAATAGGAGGAGCCTACACGTCCCGCCTGGCCCGGACTAGAGTTTTCCCTCACCTGATTCTCATTCTGACGAATCCTGTCAGGTAAGAGAGGAAACTACCTCTAAACAAGATTACCCCTTGGTCGGTGCCGGCAACTCGACGAACACCGCGGTTCCCTCACCGACCTCGCTCGACAATCGGATGCGACCGCCATTGATCTCAGCGTACCGAGCGGCGCGGGACAGACCCAGGCCCCGCCCTCGGCCCGCCGGCCGATGAGAAAAGAACGGGACCATCGCACGCTCCAGCACATCCAGCGTCATGCCGCAACCGTTGTCTTCGATCCTGATCACGGCCCTGTCATCGGCTAGATCCCCCTGACAATTGATGATCAACGTCGGATCGGAAACGTCGCCCATGGCCTCGACGGCGTTGCGGATAACTTCGTCGAATAATCTCTTGATTTGCGGCGCATCGGCCCGGATACCAGGCAAGTCGTCCGATAGGTCCAGGCGGAATTGCTCTTCGGTTAAGGAAGATTTCTCAAGCCATTCACGTCTTATCTCGCCCAATAACTCAGCCAAGGACCACTCGGTGGGGGCCGGCCGGGCGGGCTTGGCGAAATCCATCAGCTCCTCGACGATGGCGCTGGCGCGGTAAGCCTGTTCCGCAATCACGACCGCCATTCGACGCGCTTCTTCGGAAACCTCCTCGCCGGTCAGCATCTGCGCCCGCCCGCATATGACCGCCAGCGGGTTGTTCAGTTCGTGGGCCGCCCCCGACGCCATTTCGCCGACCATTGCCAGGGACCTCATCCTCGCCAGGTCGGACTGCGAGACGACAAGCCGCCGGTTCATCTCCGCCAGCTCCTGGTTCAGTTGCCGGGCCACCGCCCGGGACTCCGCGCCGCTCAGCCACACGCCAAGGCTGTCCGAAAACGCAGCCAGCGATTCATCCGAGCCCGCCCGCGGGTCCGAGCCGATCACGACCGCCCCCATGAGCCGGCGCCGATGCCGGACCGGCCAGTACCAGAGCACCGGCTTGCCCAGCGCCGCCAGCAGGCAATCGAGCAGAGGTCCAGGCAGCGTCGAGGCCCGAAGCCAGGCTCCCCCCAGATCGGAAAGCGAGGAGACGTCACCCGCCGCCGACGCCGGCAACACCGTCACCGACGGCGCACTCTCCTCCTGGCCCGGGGCGGCGATCACCAGAATCGAGCGCCTTGCCGAGAAACCGCACACCGCCGCCGGACCGATCTGCGTCACCAGTACCACCGACTTGGCCGCCGCCCGGCAGATGTCCTCGTGCATAGGTTCATCGCCCAGACCAACGCTCAGCGCCCGCAGGGCCTCGAAGCAACGCGAACGCTGCTGGAGCCCGCGGTTCGTCTGGGCCAGCGAACGGTTGACCCGTGCCAGCTCCGCGTTTGTTTCCGCGAGCCCCTCGGGGTCAACCTGGCCCGAAGTTAGGCGGTCCAGGCCGATCAACGCCGCGCGGGCCTCCATCAGGTTCGGCAACGCTGAGGTTACCTGGTGCGCCTGCTCCGTGGTCAGGCCCGCGGCCTCGGCTATCGCCGACAACGAACCATCACCGCTGTGGTTCCCTGAATAGCCGATCCGCATTTGCCGGGCGAGGCGATCGGCAGCCTGGACCAGACGCACGTGCTCGCCGTGCGCGATCCCCGCAGGTGTAGATGCCGGTGTCTGGTGATGCAGCCAGATGCTCTCGCGGATCATTGCCGGCAACTTCCAATGCGCCGCCAGCCGCTGACCTGCCACCGTGTGGTCCAGGCCGAAAACCTCCCGTTCCACGTCCGCGATGCACCCCCGCGATGCCTCAACCTTGGCGACGACCCGGTCATAGCTCTTGGGGAAACAGGCGTCCAGCGCCACCTTGCCGAGGTCATGGAGCAAACCGCAAGCGAAGACCTCCTCGGGATTCAGAGCCGCCGCCGAAACCGACCCGGCCTGCGTGGCTTTGGCCTCCGCCAACAAGCGGGCGACACAGGCCACGCCGAGACTGTGCTTCCAGAAACCGACCCGGTCCAACCGACTCGGGGCCGACTCCGCCCGACGCGAAAACGTCTCAAAGACCTGGATTGAAAGCACGAGACTGCGGACGGCGTCGGAGCCCAGGAGCGCCACCGCACGATCGACCGTGCCGGCCGTCGCCCCCATGTCCTGCCGACTCACCGTTGAAGCGATCCGGGCCGACAAACCCTCATCTGACTCGATGAGCTCCACGACGTCGCTGGCGCTCGCAGTGTCACCGGCGGTCAGCTCTAGGAGCCGCGCTGCCAGCTCCGGTAACGCCAGTAGAGACTCCATCTGCGAGAGGATCAATTCGGCTTGAGCGGGTTCGGCAGTGTGAGCGGCAACCTGTCCCGGCGTTCTTGTAGCGGTCATCCGTCACCCCTGGCCAGATGCAGCGCGGGTGCGACACGCCCATGCCGCTCAGACGTGAAGCAGCTTCAGAATCCGCGCGATCAACTCGTCAATCTGGAACGGCTTGCGAAGGAAATCATCCGCGCCGGAGGCCTTGAGTCCGGCAATCTCCTCCGGGTCGGCGACACCGCTGATGATAATGATCCTGGTCTCGCAGAAGTCGGGGTTTGACCGGATTGTCCTGCACACTCGATTGCCGTCGATGTCCGGCAGCTTGTAGTCCAGCACCAGGCACTCCGGGCGGAACTCCTGGGTCAACATGCCCGCCTCATACCCTCCCCGGGCCACCTCGACATCGAACCGCCCGTCCCGCTCCAGCAGTTCCACCAGCATCTCCAGGATGGCCTCGTCATCATCGACCGCCAGGATCCGCCTCTTGCCGGAGTCCAGGTTGTCCAGAGGGATGCCGTTCTCCTTCATGAACTGCAAGAGGCTCTCGCGCGGAATCCGCCGGAACCGCGATCCCGGAACGCGAAATCCTTTGAGCTTGCCACTATCGAAGCAGCGGATGACTGTCTGCTGACTGACCTTGCAGATCCCCGCAACCTCGCCCGTGGTGTAGACGCTCTTGAACGCCGCCTTCTCTTGCCTGGCCACCGGCATTTCCCCTATCTCACCGACCAGTACACCCGGCTCATTTGGCGTACCCGGCCGAGATTCCCTATCTTAGCCACTTTTCCTGAATACTCTACCAGTCGCGCCGGGGGCGCGTCAACTCGGGTCCATGACACTTTGGGCGGCTCGTCGGAAAGCGCCGCCCCCCAGGTGTTTCCGAGCCGCGACCGTAAGGAAGCGGACCCCTCTCCGTAGCGCGCCCATAGGGAGGCGGCCCTGGCGCATCCGCAGATACTCCCCTCCCTGACGGTCGGGGTTCGGAAAAGCGAGGTGCCGCCCCGCTGCCCGCCCGAAGGTCCCCGCCGGAACTGTCATGCGCCCCGTCAACTCAGACCAGCGGCGGTTCGCCGGCCAGACGCTTCGTTTCGCGGTGGACCGGCCTGGCTCTGGGCATCTCCCTCTTGTCTTCTCCGTGCTCTTTGTACTACAAACCTTCGGAATCTTCGCGGCGCACGAAGATTCTTTCCCACCCTGGGATGCCGCCCCATGGACCGAAGAACATCACCCATCGCTGCCGCTTGCGGCTTCGCGCCCCCATTCCCGAATCCCCAGTCCCTATCCCTCCCTTTTCACTTGGGTTGCGGGCGGAGCCCGCGCCAGGCCTTCGTGGTGAATAATCCGGGTCAGCGGTTTTGGACTTGACACCCGCGCATGTTTGGTATATGTTAGGTATAAGAAGGGGCACCTGCGGGCCAGAACGGGGGAACCAATGAAACGGGAAACAGTCAACCGCAACGGGCTGGAGAAAGCGAAGCCCCGCCGGGGGCGCGGGGGCAACGGCTCCGGGGTATCTGGGATCAGACAGCCAGGCCCGGTCATGACGCCGGAACAGCAGGCGTTGGCGTCCCGCCACATCGGCCTGGTGGGGGTGCATCTGCGCACCCGGGTCCCGACGCCTGATGGGCCGATGCGGCACCGGGAGTACGACGACCTTTTTCAGGAAGGGTGCGTGGCATTGGCCCGGGCCGCCGTCCGGTACGATCCGCGGCGGGACGGCGAATTCGCCGCCTACGCATTGCCGCGAATCCGGGGCGCGATTCACACCGCCCTCCATGAAAGGTTCTCTATCATTCCGGTGCCGGCCCGGGTGACGGCCCGGGCAAGAGCCTCCGGTCGGCCGTCCCCCTTTCCCGCCCAGGCACCTCCTGATGCCCTGAGTGAGAACCTAGCAATCGAGGTGCCAATCGACCCCATGCCACGTGGCAGGGGGGAGACGATCCGGCATGCGGTGCGTCGGCGGTTCGAGCGGGCGGTTCGGCAAGCGATGGCGGAGCTGCGAAACCGGCGGTGGCGGCGGCGGAATCCGTGCAGCATCATGGCCTGCATTGCCGCAGAGCGGCTGTTGATCTCGCAGGAGTGCGAACGAACGCCGCTGCGCCAGATCGCCCGGCAAACCGGTGTGTCCAGTAGCAGGGCCTCCGCGTACGAACGGCAACTAACCGACACCGTCAGCCAACACCTCGCCCGCGATGTACAGGTGGCCTTGCTCGTCCAATTCGCGAGTGAGGACCCGGCCGGATATGAGAGCAGGGTAGACCAGCGCCGCCGAGAACTCCTCCAGCAAGCTGAACTCGACACCTTCGACGCCCGTTTTCAGACGCTCGAGCGATCTGCCCGGGCGGAACTCATCTACGCCATGATCGAGCATTCGGCAGCGGCGGTGCCAGAGGTAGCTCGTAATCTGCACCATCTGACCGACTCGGACGACTGCAAGCCTCTATCACACCTTGCGTGAAAGGGAAATGGTCGCCAATCCTGAATCAGATGCGATCGCCCTGGAATCAACCTCCCAACGCCGGGCCGTTTCTTGACGGGGATTGGAGCCGCTCTTATGGTACGTGCCTTTCGTGATGAGGGCAGGCAAGATGAATCTGGTAACTGGTGCCACCGGTCTGCTGGGCAGCCACATCGTGGAGCAACTCCGCCGGCGGGGTCGGGCGGTTCGGGCCCTGGTTCGGTCGGGAAGCGACGTTTCCTGGCTCAAAACGCAGGACGTCGAACTGAGTGAAGGGGACCTGTCCGATCGCCCATCCCTCCAGCGGGCGTGTGAGGGCATCACCACGGTCTATCACGCTGCGGCACGGGTGGGCGACTGGGGCCCCTGGCGTGATTTCGTGCGTACCACGATAGAGGGGACCCGCAATCTAGCGGCTGCCGCGGCCGCCGCCCACTGTGATCGTTTTATTCACATAAGCTCGATAAGCGCACACGGACACCCCGACGGCGACGGCCTGGTGCTGGACGAAACCGCACCATTGGGCGTGCACCTGCATCACTGGAGCTACTACTCCCGGGCCAAGGTCCAGGCCGAACGCGACCTCTGGCCCATGCACGAGGCGGGCAAGATCAAGCTCACCGTGATCCGCCCGAGCTGGCTTTACGGGCCGCGAGATCGCGCGACGATCTTCAGGCTTTCCCGGCTCCTGCACGAAGGCAAGATCAAGATCCTCGGCGACGGGGAGAATCGGCTCAATGTGGTCTACGCCGGCAACGTGGCCGAAGCGGCCATCCTGGCTGCCGACTCCGACCGGGCGATCGGCCAGGCCTACAACTGCTGCAACGACGGGGAAATGAAACAGATGCAGTGGATGAACCTGCTCGCCCGCGAGCTCGGCGCGCCCCCGGTCACCAGGCACGTGCCTTACCGGCTGGCCTACACCATCGCGTTTTTCCTGGAGTGCATCGGACACGCCCTAAAGTCGAAAAAGCCCCCGATGATCACCCGCTACGCGGTTTGGCTCATGGGCCGCCGCTGCTACTTCAGCGCCGACAAGGCCCGCCGGGAGCTGAATTGGCAGGCCACCGTGTCCTACGAGGAAGGCGCCAAGAGAACGATTGCCTGGCTCCGCGAGCAGGAAGCGGCACAGCCGGTTTGAGGAGACTAATTGTCCGGCTTGTCGAGCTCGAAGGCAGCGTGAAGGACCTGCAGCGCGTGTTCGCCGTGCTTCTCGTCAACGATGCAACTGATAACGATCTCGCTGGTCGAGATGTTCTGGATGTTGATCCGGGCCTCCGATAGGGCGCTGAACACCTTGGCCGCGACGCCGGTGTGGGTCTTCATGCCGATTCCGACGACGCTCACCTTGGCGAGGCTCTCATCGACTTCGACCTGCTTGATGCCGATGTCGTCGGCCATCTCCTGGCAGACGGTGGCGGCCTCCCCGACATCGGCCTGGGTGGTGGTGAAGCCGATGTTCGCCTCGTGCCCGTGCTCATAGATGTTCTGGATGATGTCGTCTACGACGATGTTGTGCCTGGCAACCCGGGCGAAGATCCTGGCGGCAGTGCCGGGCTTGTTGGGTACGCCGATCAACACGACGCTCGCCATATCACGTTTGAGGGCGACGCCCCGGACGACAATGTTCTCCATTCCAGCGGTCTCAGCCACGATCATGGTCCCTTCTGCGTCGGTCAGCGAACTGCGGACGTGAATCGGCACGTTGTATTTCTTGCCGAACTCGATGGATCGCGAGTGCATGACGCCCGCCCCAAGGGAGGCGAGCTCGAGCATCTCGTCGTAACTGACCTGGTCCATCTTGCGGGCCTGGGGCACGATACGGGGGTCGGTGGTATAGACGCCATCGACGTCGGTGTAGATCT
>CAZOIA010000168.1:0-6578 GCA_964579675.1 uncultured Planctomycetales bacterium
ATCGAGCTTTTCAATGACTTCGACCTTCCACCCCCGCTTGGTCGCCCACTTTTGATACATCCGCAAGAGCATCTGGGCCCAGTCGCACGACTCGGTGCCCCCTGCTCCCGCGTTAACGCTGAGGTAGCAACTCTTGTTATCGAGCTCCCCAGAGAGCATCTTTTTGATCTCTAGCTCTTCTAGCCCTTTCTCGATCTCCCCGAGCTCTTTAACCAGATCGTTATAGAGGTCGTCGTCTTCTTCGACCTCTTCTGCTTCTGAATCAGTCTCGCACAGAAGTTGCGGTATGCATCAAGTGTGTTGTTGTCAATCTGGCTCACGTGCACGCGTCCCTGCCGTTGCAGGAAGCCAAGCGCGATAAGCCATTGGCCTTTGATTGTTCTCCTTGCCTCTTCGGATAGTCGGGCAACCTTCGCTGACTTGAAATAGAGATCGGCCATCGCCTGGATGTGCACATCGTTCCGCCCCTGCAGCTGTTCCAAGGCTTCAGATGTATCGTCGGTCGGTGGCGCCGGACGCCGCCTTGCCTGTGGGGGATTAGTGAAATACTCGACCTCATTCTCAACGCCGGCGAGATAGTGGCACCAGGCGCCGATGCCAATTCCCTTCCATCTTTTCGTGTGCTGCCGCTGGCCCTTGAAAAGATGGCGGTGCTCAGACGGGATAGGGATGCGGCTGAAGCTCCTGCCGGCGCCGGGCTGAGGGGTGAATCCCGGGCACTTGGGCAGGCTGAGCGTAATCGGATGGCTGATTTCCCACACGGGCACCGTGTGGACTACTGCGTCCAGCTTGTCGATCGCGAGCTGGCGGTCTTCAGGGTCGGCGTCGCATTGGGCGATGGCATGTTTGGCTCGGTGCACGAAGGCCTTCAACCGCCCGCCTCGCAGGGGTTTGGGCGTTCTTGCCGGCATGGCGTTGTTCTTGGACATGAAGCGGCCTCCGCAACCTCGAACGTTGCATGCGGAACTGCATTTGAGTGACCTAGTGTGAGTGACCTGGGCCGGTTTGTCAAGTGCATTGGGGAAATAATGCTTAAAACAAAGGGCTTGTAGCCCCTTGATTACGGTCTAGCCCGTAAGTCTGGGGGTCAAGAGGTCGGTGGTTCAAATCCACTCGCCCCGATCGGGTTAGCCCACGACCGTCCTCCAGGGCGGCCGTGTTGTTTCCATAGCGCGTGGGCGGCGGCGTTCAGGACCATTTCGCCCTGCTTCTTCGATGGCCAGACGGTGATGCGGTCCACGTAGGTGGCGATCACATCCCGCGTTCGGTCGTTTCGTGTTCCATTTATCGCCGCCTGTAGTCCGGCCAGTTGGACCCGGGCCCACGTCCGTAGCGCTCGCACGTCGTTGTTGCCGCTGGACTGCCGGGCTGCCCGAAGCTCGCGTTCCAAGCATTCCTTACGGAGTCGCAGTTGCGTCAGCCGGTCGTTGAGCAACGCCAGGTTGGCGGGGTCGATGTGCGTGGTCAGCGCGGTGACCGTTTCGTTGATCAGTTTGAGTTCGCGGGCGATGCGGTTGGCGTCCGCGTCCCCAGAGTCATGCTTGGCGGCTGCCTTGACGAATCGTTCAATCGCCTCGTCAACGGCGTCTTCGTCCATCAAGATGATGTCCTGGAGCTTGCCGAGCACCCAGGCTTCCAGTTGCTCGGCCCGGAGTGTCGATGCAGTCGAGCAGATGGTCCTTCCGTGCGATCGTCGTCCTGCGCAGGTGTAGTAGTTGGTGACGACTGGGGCTCGGCCTTCGATACGGCCCTTCCGCCTCGGGTCGCCCCAGAACTTGTGCCCGCAGTCGCCGCAGACCAGCACCCCGGTGAGCAGCCATCGCCGGTTGCGATGGCCGGCACCGCCGCGGGCCCGGTGGCGCTTGGCCACCATCACCTGGGCCCTTTCCCAGTCCTCGGTGCTGACGATGGCGGGCATCGCGTTCGGGACGACGACCCAATCGTCCCTGGGCGTCCTGACCACCTTGGCTTCCCCGGCCTGCCGCTCTCGCTTCTCGGTACGCCCGTTCTGAACGCGGTAGAACTTGGCCTCGGTCCTGCGGTTCCACACCAGGTCGCCGCGGTACGTCGGGTTTTCCAGGATGGCCTTGATCGTGGTGAAGCCCCAGATGTCGCGGCTCGGGCCAGGGATGCCCTTTGCGTTCAGGGTCGCGGCGATGGAGGCGAAGCCCATGCCGTCCAGGCACATCCGAAAGATGTCCTTGACAACCTGCACGCGCTCGGGGGCGCTCAGCACCAGCCGTGCCCTGCATTCCTTGCCTGGCTTGGAGAGCGCCTGGCCCTTGGTATAGCGGGCCTGGAGCTTGCCGTCTCTTTCGTAGACCTCACGCACACCGCCCGGGCAGAAGCGGATGCGGAACAGCACCGCACCGTCCGGGGCAAGGATCTCCCGGTCGTAGCCGTAGGGTGCGGCCCGACCCGGGTCGGATTCGGCCATGACCGAACTGATTTGCCCGCGAAGCGTATTCTGCGCCAGGCTAATCGAATACTGGCGGTTCTGGAATTGTTTGACGGTCCGCAGCACGTCGCCATCGATGCCGTCGCGGGCGAGGTAGTCCTCTGTGACCGACAATACCTTCACGTTGGCCTCGCGCAGCAGGTAGCGATAGTGCTCAGTCTCGGTCACGTCGCCGCGCGAGAACCGGTCGCTGTTCCAGACGATGACCGCCTCGAAGTCGCCCCTGGCAGCATCGGCAATCATGCGCTGGAAGCCCGGGCGCTCGTCAGCGCTGGTGCCGCTGATGGCATCGTCCACGTATTCGCGGATGACCCGATAGCCATGCTCCTCGGCGTACCGCCCGACTTCGAGGCGCTGGTCCCCGAGGCTCTGCTCCTGGCGGTCGGTGGACCGCCGCAGGTAGGCGACCACCGGCATCTTCGTCGTTGTCGCAATCATGTCCATGCTCCTTTTCGTGGCGTCCGCCACGACCACAGGAGGGCCCAACCGTGCGGAAACGTCAAGCCAATTCTGCCCGGAACCCGGCGATAAGTTCGTTGCGGAAACGCCGCAAGGACCGCCAGTTCAAATTCCGTACAGATTCTCCATCGGGTTTCCCCATCTCAACCGTGGTGGTCCACCGGCCGCCGTGGCGGCACTCCCGCACGCTGAAGATACGGCCCGAGCGCGGGCGCGGGTGAACGGCTTCAAAGTGCGCGCAAGCGCCGCGGCGACAGACGAGCCCGCGAATAGAAGCATCGGGTACGCCGTTTGGCGAGCCGTGGCTCTCATATTGCTCGGCCACGGATGAGCTCGTGCCTCACCTGCGCGATGGCGGCGTTGTCAAACAGACGGGTGTTGCCCGCGTAGGCGCGGGGTCTAATATGAGGTCGTGCCCGCAGGATGCGGCAGACCCGATCGACGGGTATGCCCAGCTCTGCTGCAATCACTCCGACCGTGACCAGCTTGGGAGGCGTCGTTCTCATCGGAATGCCGTTCGTGTTCGGAAGGGGGATCGCCAGGAGCAGTTCGAGTTCATCGATGAACACCCGATCATCCGGTCTCTGTCGGACTACGGAGACCTGGTCCATACGGCATTCAGCGAGGAGAAATGGTTATGAACGAGTCATTGCAAACGGCATTGAGGAAGCTTCGGTTGTCGGGCTTAGCCCAATCGTTGGACGTCCGGCTGCAGGAAGCGGCCAGCCACGGCCTGAACCACGCCGAGTTCCTCGAGCTGATTCTCCAGGACGAACTGGCGGTCCGGGCCGATCGGCTGATGAATCGGCGTATCAAGGCCGCCGCCTTCCGAGAACCCAAGACGCTCGAGGATTTCGACTTCACGTTCAACCCGTCGATCAAGAAGAAACAGATCTTCGACCTGGCCAGTTGCCGGTTCGTCCGCGAGGCGCGGTCAGCCCTTCTGTTGGGGCCGCCCGGTACTGGGAAATCGCATATCGCGCAGGGGGTCGGTTACCAGGCCATCAAAGCCGGCTTCACCGTGCTGTACCGGTCGATCTTCGACGTGGTGCGGGACTTCCTGCACGACGAGGCCTTCGCTGGCCAGGACAAGGTGCTTGCCCGCTATCTCAAGCCCGATCTTCTCATCGTCGACGATATGGGTTTAAAGCAGCTGCCGAAGCGGTCGGGCGAATACTTGTTCGAGATCATCATGCGCCGGCACGAGGTCCGCTCCACGATGATGACCTCGAACCGGCCGCTGGAGGACTGGGGCAAGCTGATCGGCGACGTGCCGTCCGCCACCGCTATCCTGGACCGGTTCCTGCAGCACGCTGAGGTCATCACGATTACCGGCAAGAGCTACCGCCTCAGGAACAAAGGCGGCAGAGACGAAGCGGCCAAGGAGCAGAAGAATTCGCGTAAGGCCAAGGACAAGGCTTGCCAAGAAGATGGGCAATGAGGTATAGAGAACCCAGGATCAGTGGCCGGTTTTGAACCGATAATCAGTGGCCGGTTTTCAACTGATAGACGACAGGCACTTCCGAGCTGACCGACGGCTTCAACTACATCATCAACGGGTGGAAGTGGATCGAGAGCTACACGGACTGGAAGACCTTCAGCGTCTGGAGCCTGGTGACCGGCCCCACCGATCCTCCCGAGATGAAACAGAACATCTTCGAGAAGGCCATCGGGCCGGGGATCACCACCTGGCGGGATCCCCGCGGCAAGGGGGCGCGTTTCAACGCCTGGCAATTCGAGGACATGAGGGAGCTGGCCAACGAAATGACCGTCTTCACCCTCACGTCCGGAGGCGGCGGGTCACAAGGAAGGCGCCGGCGAGGGTCCGCGTATCAGCCGGCCTGTGCGGCCGCCCTGGCCGAGTTGGCCGGGACCGCCTGGCTGCAGACCGCCTACGCCTTCGGCATTCACATCTGGCACTACTACCCCGGCTACTACACGCACCTCGGTGCCCAGTACACCGGCCAGCATCAGAGGGCCAGTTACTTTGGCTTCACGGTTCATGCCGCCCGGCCGGGCTACGAGGACATGACCGGCCATCCGTGCCAGCATATCTACCCATACGCCAAGTACCGGGCCTACCGGTCGAGGTACACCGGAGGATCAAGCTTCACCATGTCGATCCGCCGCGACATCACGGCCCTGATGGACATGTCCGAGACCAATCCGTCTCCGTTTAGCTACGAGGACTTGGTCGCCGCCGGCCGCAACTTCAAGTCCGGCACCATCGAAAGCTCTGAAGAGCAGACCACCGACAGGACCGTGCTGTTCAGCGACGCGACGATCTACCCTCCCGGTACGCGGTACCTGATCCTGTACCTGGACAACGACGATCCGACGGAATCCGTGCTCTGCGGCGGCTGGAGCCCCGGCGGCGGAACGGAGTATTCGACCGACAACTTCAACTGGGCCGCCGCCGGCGGCGTCCTCGGCACCTTCAACTTCGACAAACTCGCCGCCTGAGGTGCGAGGATGTCTCCGCAGGCGGTAGCGCCGGAACCGTTCCACCTGGGTAGGATCACGGACAGTTCGCCGATCGGCGACGACGACCTGGAGATCAATCTTGAGCCCGATGCGGTTTTACGTGGTCGCGTTGTCTATGAAGACAACGACAAGCCGGCCGTCGGCTTCAGGCTGGGCGTCCAAACGAAGTCGGCCCACTGGGTGGATACCGAAACAGACGCCCGAGGCAGATTCGAGCTGCGCGGCTTCAAGCCCGAAGCGCTGAACCTCCTCCCTCTCCTGGCCCGATCCGAACCCGGTCAGTCGCCAGAGTGGACTGCAGCAGCCGTGGAAATCGATTCGCTCGAATCTGGTGAAGTGAAGGAAGACATCAAGATCGTATTGACCAAAGGCGGTGTCATTCGCGGTGAGGTGAAGGACGCAAAGGGACACCCGCTCACGGGCGTCGATATTGCCTTCTACTCCGCCGCCCGTCCGCGATCCGGAGCGGCCTGTCAATCCGTTCTTACCGCCAAAGACGGTTCATGGGCCCACCGCTTTCCGCCGGGCGATGTTTATGTCTACATCAGGAACAACATCCCCCAGAGACGATGGTCCCGACAGAATTACACACTGCAGATTGAGAAGGGACAGGTCATCGGCGGCATCGACTTCATTCTGGACGGAGAAGCACCAGCGGATTCGCCCTATCGACAAGGATCATGATTCGAATTAAGGCTGTGATTGGCGAACCGGCTGATCGAGCCGGGAGAAGAGGTCGGCCGCCGTGACGGCGAGGTCATCTGCCGAGAACGCCACGGTTGGGTGTTGCGGTACTACTATCGACCTGCTGCTTGAGGCCAACCGGGCCAACGCAATCCGGAGTACCGATGACTGCTGACACGCGCCGGATCTTGAGATCGGCAGATGGATCGGCCGAGATTCGCGCCTCTGCCGGCGAGGAACGCACGAACTACAGGCTGTGTCCGGGGCGATCGAGTTTTTGTACCATACGGGGAAATGATGATGTAAGCCCTGAAGGATCAGTGGGTCACAACTCATCAGGGCTTTGGGGAACGGAGAGGGCGGGATTCGATCAGGCTCGAATGGCTAAGCTGCTCAAGAGACTGTATTTGCGAACGAAGTCCCTTGGTTACAAGAACTTAACTCCTCTCGAATCCGTTCTGTTTTCGCACGGTTTTTTACTATCTTGCGATCC
>CAZOIA010000168.1:6588-11973 GCA_964579675.1 uncultured Planctomycetales bacterium
TTTTGAGGGCACATCCCGAGGGCACACCTGACGTCACGGTTGGCATCCTTTGGATGCGGATCGTCTGGTTCTGAATCCGCCGCACGGGATACCTCGGCCCAGGGAGGCCCAGCCGAGCCTGGAGCGCGCAGGGAAGCTCGGACGCGTCTCGCCCGAACGTCGCGGCCACTCTCCCTCCGCCAGGGATCCCATCGCCGCTCCTCCTCAGACACCCACAGTCGCTGACCGCAGCCAGAGAAGCCTGTCCGGCCACCAGGCGCAAGTCCTTGTGCGACAACGAGTACGGAGTTTTCGGGAGGGACAGATATTCTTGCTTGCATGTTCGACAAATGTAGTGTATACTCTATCTGAGTAGTTATCAGGAGGCAGAAATGACCAACTCACGGAAACGCAAACGTAAGGGCCCTGTACCGAGCCGCACCGGGCTGACCGAAGCGGAATGGGAGATCATGAAGGTGGTGTGGGAACAGGAGCCATGCGCCGCCGGCACGGTCCAGGAAGCGCTGGACCAGAGTCGGGGCTGGGCGTACAGCACGGTCAAGACCACCATGGATCGGATGGTCAAGAAGGGGCTGCTGGCCACGCACACCATCCGCAACCTGAGTCTGTTCACGTCCCGGATCAGCGAGACCGAGGCCCAGCGCAGCGAGTTCCGCAAGATGCTCAAGCGGGCGTTCGACGGGGCCCTGGCCCCCATGATGCAGTTCCTGCTGGAGAACGAGGAGTTGTCGGATGAGAGCCTGAAGCAGCTCCGCGCCCTGGCGAACCAGGCCCGGAAAACCAGGGCCGACAAAGGGGGATGATTACACCCGGCATTACCGGCGAACGAGGAGAGGTGACCGATGGCTGAAACACTGAACGAGATCGTCGCTCAACTAAATCATTTGGGCGACATGTTCTGGCGATCCGCCTCGGCGATGTTCGTCCAGTCGAGCGTGTTGATTGCCGTGGTCTTCGCGATCGACTTTCTGATCCGCAGACGCGTCCGGGCGGTGGTTCGCTACTGCTTGTGGATGCTGGTGCTGGTCAAGCTGGTCCTGCCGACGACGTTGAGCCTGCCGACCGGCATCGGTTCATGGTTCGCGGACCTGAGGCCAGCGCCACCTGCGATGACCGAGTACGCGGCCATCCCGGCGGCGACGATCGTCGTGTCTCCGAGTTCGCCGGCCGAGCCGATCCCGCCCATCGAGTCGCCTGGGCGCCATGCACCGGGCCTTGCCGCTTCGGCCGACACGCTGTCCGAGTCCCCGGCGGCACCTGCGGCGGCGCAAACCCCAACGATGGCACCTCATCCGATCGCCCGGCTCACATGGCAGGGCGGCGTGTTTCTGGCCTGGTTCTGCGGCGTCACGGTCCTGACCGGCATGCTGTGGGGGCACACGCGCCGAGTGAGAGGGCTGATCGGCAAAGCCGAGCCGGCAGATCCGCAGATGCGGACCGTGCTCGATGTCTGCCGGGCGCGGGTCGGATTACGGCACCTGCCTGTAGAGATGCGCATCGGCGCCGACCTTGTGAGCCCGGCCGTCTGTGGTCTGTTTCGCCCCACGGTTTTGATACCCGGTTATCTCACCGACAGCCTGGGGTCCGAGCAGTTGCGGGCGGTGCTCGTTCACGAACTCGCTCACGTCAAGCGGGGCGACCTGATTGTCAATCTGATCCAGACGCTGCTGCAGATCGTTTACTTTTACAATCCGCTTATCTGGCTGGCGAACCGTACCATTCGCCGGATTCGCGAACAGGCGGTGGACGAGATGACGCTGGTAGCGCTCGACAAGCATGCCTCGGACTACAGCCATACGCTTCTCGATCTGGCGGCTTCGGCCCGGTTTCGACCCGCGCTGAGCCTCCGGCTAATCGGCGTGGTGGAATCGAAGAAGGCGCTGTCGCAACGGATCCGGCACATCCTTGGTCGGCCCGTGCCGAGAACCGCAAAGCTGGGAACGGCCGGCCTGGCGGCCGTGATCGCAGCGGCCGTCGTCCTGCTGCCCATGGCCCGGGCAGAGAAAGACAAATCTGTCCGGGATGAAACCGTCAATCATACCGGGACGACCGATGCCACCACGCCTGCCACCGTGGACAAAGAGGCATTCGTACCGCGAGGTGTGCTCAGCGGGCGCGTCACGGGCACCGATGGCAAGCCGGCCACGGATGCGAAACTCAGGCTGGATGGCCCCGATTCCTACAGCGCAGAGACTGACAAACAGGGACGATACGAATTCACCGAGATCAAGGAAGCGGGAGAGTATCGGATATCGCTGCTGTCCAAGGAATACGTCGGCATCGACATGCGCCAGTGGGAGCGCATGCCGCGCGTCCGTTTGCAGCCGGATTCGCAGACGGTCAAGCACTTCCAGCTCGAGCGGGCGTGTCGCGTCAAAGTCCAGGTGGCGAACGCGGCGGGCAAACCGTTGAAGAAGGTATTCCTCACCGTCACATCGCTGGCCGAGGAGCGCGGCCGGCATATCGGCGATGACGAGCGGACGGACGAGGACGGCATCGCTCTCATCGGCGGACTGGAAACGTCGCACGCCCCCTATCTAATCACCGCAAGGAAGGACGGTTTCGCCCCGTCCAAGGTAACCGTCACGCTCGACGATCCGCAGAAAGTAGCCTCGGCCCGGATCACGATGCGCAAAGGCGTCCAGGTAAAGGGCCGGGCGATCTGCTCGGACGGCAAACCGGCCGTGGGCTGGGACATAGGTGCCAAGCCGGATTGGTGGCACTGTCTCTACGGCTCGAAAGGAGCCCTGATCGATGAAGACGGTTACTTCACGCTTGAGCACATCGTGCCCGGCGACTACACCATCCACGTCGGGATCCCCCATGGTCGAGGAGGGGGCAGTATCTCTTTCCTGGTCAGCCACGCTCGGCTGCCGTTGGATGAAGGGCTGCTGGAGGTCAAGATCCCCCGGCCCTCGCCCGCGTCGATGGTCAGCATCTCCGGCCGGGTTAAGTTCATCGGCGGCGAGCCGTCCCGCGGCGTTCGTATCACGGCCTTGTCGGAGACGCACGAGTCCTACGATGACCATCTTGACGGAGATGAACGCGAGTTCAAGATCGGCCCCCTGCCGCCGGGCACCTATGAACTCCGTTGCGTATCCACGGAGTTCAAGGAAGTGCGGGTCAAAGGCGTCCAGGCGCCGGCCGAAGGGCTCGAGGTTGAAGTCGAATACACAGGCAAGCCGAGGCTGAAGGGCATCGTGGTCGACGCGGCCAGCGGCAAACCCGTCACGAAGTTCAGGGGCCGGGTCAGGAAGCTACGCACGCTCAGCGGACCCAACTATGTCGAGGACGATCGATGGCAGAGCTTCGAGAGCCCCGAGGGTGCGGTCGAGATTGAAACTACAGGCCCTGGTCTCTTCCAGCTCCAGGTCGCCGCCGAGGGGTTCGCCTGGACCGTGAGCCGGGAGATCAACACCGATCAGGATAAGGACCCCATCCGAATCGAACTGATTAAAGGCGTACCGCTTTCGGGGCAGGTGGTCGATGAGCAGGGTCAACCCGTTTCTGGTGCAAAGGTGATTCCGCTCTCCAAGGCAAGCGGGACGATGCCGCGGGTGCTGGCGAGCTTCGTTACCGAAGATGGGGCCGTGGAAACCGTAGATGGGAAGTTCACTCTGGAGCATATAACACCTGGTTCAGAAACGCTCAAGGTCACGCATCCGGATTACTGCTTCGCCATCGTCAAGGACATCGACGTAAAAAAGGGGGCCGGAACGAAGGATGTCAGGATCACATTGACTTGCGGAGGAACTGTCCAGGGCCATGTGTTTGACGTCAACGGCGAGCCCGAGGCAAACGTGACGCTGTATTTCCAGGATAAATCGGGCTACGGCGGTAGCAGGGATCGGGAAGCCGGGCGCTTCGCGACAGCCGTCACCAATAAGGACGGATACTACGAGGTCCACCACCTGCCCGAGCAATTGTGCTATGTACATCGAGCCAATGAATGGGAGGGGCTGGGCGTCGTCCGTCACGCCATCATGCCGAAAAACGGCAAAACGAGCCAACTCAATTTCGGCGGGGAATCCCGAATCAACGGACGATTGACAGTTAACGGCAAGCCGTTGACGAAGGCCAGGATATTACTTTCGGGAGACAGCCCAAGTTTCGGCACCTTCAAGTCATACGCCATGACCGGCGAAGACGGGACGTTTACGTTTCTAGGCACGCCGCCGGGACAACGGACGCTCTACTATGCGATCCCGGGCCGGCGGAATGATTGGAGCGAGGTGAAGACATTTGGGGTGACCGAGGCAGACACAGATCTGGGCACGGTAGACTGTTCAACGGCCCGGATATCCCTAACGATCGAGCCCAACAGTGAGGATATCGTTGCTGGTATGCGAGTCATGCTCCAGGAATACGATCCGAAATGGATTCGCAGCAAGCAAGTTGGCGGACTGTCGCCACGCCTCAAGCCCACGGATCCATTTGTCATCGAGAATGTGCCTCCTGGCAAGTATGAACTGGTTACTTACAAGGAAGGTTACTTCGGAGTCAGAAAAGTCATCGAGATGAAACCCGGAGAGAAAGAGAAGTCCGTCGTTTTGCGGATACCCCAGGGTACGGCTTCGCTGAGCGGAACAATCGACAAGAGTGTTTGCGGTCCCGGCGGCTGTAATGCCTTGAAAATGTGGGTCAAAGACAAGACGTGGATGACCTACATCATCCCGGACGAACAGGGCAAGTATAAAGTCGTTCATGTGCCAGCCGGGGAATACTTGATCACGAGCTACGATGTCAGGGACGCCGATGTCCTTTGTCAACTGACCTTCAAGGAAGGGGAGGCGAAAACCCTGGACCTGGACAAGGCGTCATGTCCGGTTCCCGATAGAAGCACAGGTATCTTGGTGGTCAAGATTCTCACGGATGAGGGCATTCCCTTACCTGGTGCCGAGGTGTACTTGGTCGGCAAGGATGGAAGGCTCGATCGATGGAGCGAAAGCTATGGAGGACTGACCTTTGTGGGAAAGGGCAGCCAATACGAGCTTCATGCCACTTACCCGGGCTACTCGAGTGTGACTCGCAAGGTAGCCCTCAAATCAATCGGCGGAGGGGGCGTTACTGAAGAGGAAATCAGCGTGCTTATCGAACTCCAAAAACAACACTGATCAGCTTCGTGTGCGAGGTGTCCTGGCGGGACGTGCAACCTGGGAGTGGGCTTGAGAAGTGAGCCACTTTCGGGCCGTTGGTGGGCACCTGTCCATCCCGAAAACTCCGTACTCCTTGACATTGCATGACTTACGTTCATTGCCGCTTGGCGGCCATCGGGGTAGGATCGCAAGCGTCAAGAAGGGCGATCATGGGCCTCGTTACAGCGGTTATACAGTAAGCGCCCTACAGACCCCATCTGGTTAGCCGGCCTCGGATTTGCCATGATTC
>CAZOIA010000169.1:0-11921 GCA_964579675.1 uncultured Planctomycetales bacterium
ATGATACAGAAATTACTAAAAATTACTGGTGTGACCCGGGTATTGCTGCCCAAAGCATTCTTCTGGGAGCAACCGAGAAGGGATTAGGGGGGTGTATATTTGCCTCGGTAAAAAGAGATGAGCTGAGGTCTGCCTTAAAAATTACCGAAAGATATGAGATTCTGTATGTATTGGCTATTGGTAAACCTAAAGAAAAAGTTGTGCTTGAAACAGTTGGTCCCGAGGGAGACATAAAATATTGGCGGGATAACCAGGGAGTCCATCATGTACCTAAAAGAACTCTTGAAGAGATTATCATTAAATGATTTAAAGTAATAGATAAATGTGTTATTATTTAAAATAAAAATAAATCAGAA
Source organism: uncultured Planctomycetales bacterium (assembly GCA_964579675.1). GTDB lineage: Bacteria > Planctomycetota > Phycisphaerae > UBA1845 > PWPN01 > CAZOIA01. The sequence goes on from CAZOIA010000169.1 coordinate 357, forward strand.
AATAGGTTACTGTCTATAAGACAGCCTATTTTTTATTATGAAAGGAAAACATGAGTAAAAATCCAATTACTACAATAAATATGGAAAATGGAAAATCGATAACAATTGAGCTGTATCCCGAGATTGCTCCCGATACTGTAAATAATTTTATTTCACTTATAAAGAAAAAATTTTATGATGGTCTTTTATTTCATAGAGTTATTGCAGATTTTATGATTCAAGGAGGGTGTCCTAAGGGAACAGGAACTGGTGGGCCTGGCTATAAAATAAAAGGGGAATTTTTATCGAATGGTTTTAAGAATGATTTAAAACATAAAGAAGGCGTGATAAGCATGGCGCGTAGCAGCGAGCCAAATAGTGCAGGCTCGCAATTTTTTATAATGCACAAAGATGCACAACATTTGGATGGAAGTTATGCAGGATTTGGTAAAGTAATTGAAGGAATGGATGAAATTGATAGAATGGTAAATGTTAAGAAAGATAGAAATGATAAGCCGATTATTTCAGAGATTATAAAGGAAATAACTATTAACTGTTTTGGAGAAGATTATCCTAAACCCGAAATAGAAATGAGCTGAAAAAGGGGACAACCTACTTTTTTCCATCTTTTCTTTCTCTTTCTTAACTCAATACTATATTAAATAGTTTTGACGAAATAGAGATACTGTGTTACTATTTTAATAATAGTAATACTAATAGGAGAAATTAATGTCCGATATAATCCGCTTCGGAGTATCCTTAGAAAAAGAACTTTTAGAAAAATTTGATAAACTTATCAAAGAAAAAAAATATTCCAATCGCTCGGAAGCGATTAGAGATTTAATTAGAGAAAATTTAGTTAAGAGAGAATGGATAGAGGGAAAGGAAGTTGCAGGAGCAATTACTTTAGTCTTTGACCACCACAAGAGGGAACTAGTAAATACTTTAACCGATATCCAGCATGACTTTTACCAGTTGATTATCTCCAGCCAACACATTCACTTAGATCACGATAATTGTCTGGAGATAATAGTGGTAAGAGGGAAACCAAAAGAGGTGAGGGAGCTGGCGGACAAATTAAGAGCAACTAAAGGGGTAAAATACGGATCTTTGTCTATAGCTACCACCGGGAAAGAGCTGGTGTAGGGAAATAGTTTTCAGTTTTCGGTTGACAGTTTTCAGATTTAAATTACAATAAAAAGGCTAATGGCTTTATATTTTTTTACCTTATAAGTAACACAAAATTGAAAAAAGTATGTAGTTAAGAAGAAAAAAAAATCAGAAGACGGAATCCCAGAAGATTATATCTAACAGACCTTCATGGGTGGGAACAGCATCCACGGTCAATCGACCGTGCCGGCCCAGCATCGCCTGTCGGGCATTGATGAGAAGGTTGAACAGGACCTGAAGGAGTTGATTCTCATTTGCGCGGACGGCCAGTCCGGGATCGATCTGGAGATTAAGGCTTATGTTGTCCCGGTCCAGATCGCGACAGAGGCAGCCGACGGCGTTTTCGACGATCTCGCGAACTTTGATCGTTTTGGCGGCACCGTCGGGCTGCTTGGCCAGACCGATGACGCGATCGGCCATCTGGCGCATGGTGGCGGCGCGTTCGAGGGTCTTGGTCAGGGCGATGCGCATCAATTCAACGTCGGCGGTGTCGAGCGCCTGTCTGGCGTAGGCGACGACGGGCGTGAACAGGTTGTTGAACTCATGGGCGATAACGGCGGCCGTTGTCCCGATGCTGGCCAGCTTCTGAGCGTGGCGAAGCTGGCTTTTGATCTGCTGGAACTGGCCGGCCAGTTCGTCCAACTGGGCTTGTAGTGCGTATTCATCTTTAGCTAGAGTATCGGCGTCCGGGGCAGGAGGGGGGACCTGTGGGGTCTGGAGCGGCGGGCCGGGGGTCCGATCCTCCGTGGGGCGAGGGGGTGGGATACGTACGGGCGTTTTTGGAGGCCGGGAGGCCATTTGCGCTCCTCATGATTGTCCGTGGTAAGTGTCAGGGTTATCGGCAGCGGCGACAAATGAACTTGAGAGGCCCTGACACACGTGGTGTCTTTGGCGTACGGGGTCGCCTGCCTGTTCCCCCGGGCGGACAGGCCCCCGGGAGCGGATGACCCAATTAACATGGGTATGAGTGATGGACCTCGCAAGCCGCCTGGAATCACTGCTGACCCTGGCTGAGGAGATCGGGGTGGACGTGCGGGCTGAGCCGATGGGCGGTGAAGGGGGCGGCCTGTGCCGGCTTCGCGACAAGCCCGTCCTGTTCGTCGACACGTCGGCTGATCTGGCCACCCGCTACGATCGAACCGTGGCGGCAATGGCGTCGCTGGAGGAACTGGACGGGCATTACCTCGTGCCGGAGATACGGCAGGATATCGATCGGCAACGGGAACCGCCCGAGCGAGGCGGGCGGAGCCAGGATTGAGAATGGATAATCAGGTCGTCTGCAGGGCGTCAATGATGTTGTTGCGGGAGGCATGTCGGGCGGGGAACACGCCGGCAATCAAGCATACGGACATGGTGAATGCGATACCCAGGCCGACCCAGCCCCAGGGAACGGCCCACTCGGGTTTGTAGCCCCAGATGGTCACCGTCATGGCGTTCAAGCCGCGGGCGGCATGGAGGCCCAGGACTACCCCAACCATGCTGCCGAGGCACCCGAGCACCACCGCTTCGCCGATCACGAGCCGGGTCACCTGCCACTTGGTTGCTCCAATGGATCGCAACACCGCGATCTGGCGGGTGCGACTGGTAACATTCGCCATCATCAGATTGCCGACTCCCAATGCGGCGACGATCAATGCGACCATCGGGACACTGGCAAGGAGTATCGTCGCCCGCTCCAGATCGCGATCGATTCGTTGTTTCAACGCCCGGACTGAGGTGTGCAGGGGGGTTGACGAGCCGCCGTAGGCCGCGATGAGCCGCATCACCAGCTCCTCGCGAAACGCGTGCCAGCGCTGCTCCGGTGACAGCCCGGACCACTGGGCCACCGCGCTGCCGGCGAGTGATTCCTGGAAGAGGCGCAGCATCGGCGCGTCGGCCCAATGCAAGGGCGTATCGTCGGCGGGGCGGGCCCGGCATTCTTTCTCGATCCGGTCGAGTTCGGCGATCCGTTTCGGCAGGAGCGGGCGCCAGGTCTTGAGCATTCCGGCCAGGGCGGCCGGCTTATCTAGGGGTGGGGGCGATTCGGCTTGGAACTCGGGCGGCGGGGGCTTCGAGGGCAGGTCGAAGTTGATCAGGAACATGCTCACGACGTCGTGGGCCCCGAAGACCCGCTGGGCATCGGCGAATGTCCCCATGACCACGAACACCGAGGCCTGCAGCAGGAGCCCACCCTGGTTGAAGTAGTTGGCGGCGATGTCCAGCGCGGGCGAAGTAACCACGCCGGCGATCTCGAACAGCACGGGCGGTTTGTCGCTGTCTTTGAGCTGGATCGGGACCTTGTCCCGGTAGGTCAGCTTCTGGGCCCGGGTGAACTGCGGCGTGACGAGGACGTAACCGCCTCGCTTGAGCTTGGCGATGGCCTCGGCCTGGTTGCCCTCGACGAACTCAAGGTTGGCGATTTTGAAGAAGCCGTCCGGGTCGCCCGCGACGAAATGGGACCAGGGGAAGTGAAAGAAACCTCTCCCGTACACGGTGCAGCGCAGGCCTTCGTTGACCAGACAACTGGAGGCTATCCCCGGCTTCTGCTGGATCTGCTGAGCCCGCGAGCGTGGGATCGGGGGCGTGATGAAGACGAAAGCCTCGGCAAAGTCCCGGGGGAAATCCCACCCGGCAGCAAGCGACTTGCTGTGCACGACGAGCGAGACGATCAACGACAACCCGACCATCAGTCCACAGCAGATGGTGGCGGATCGCCAGGCGGCCCGGCCCACCTGATCGCCAAGCAGCCGGGGGCGTACGCGAAGCACCCCGGCAGCCAGCAGGACCGCGAGTTGGCCGATCACACGGATCAGCACCGGCGTAACGAGGGCGTAACCCGCGTAGAGGGACGTGACGGCGGCAACGGGATAGAACGCGTTGAGTAGCCACTTCGGGGCCGGCAAATAGGCGATCATGTACGAGTGGCCGGCGATCATCCCGATGCCCACGAGGGCCGCCACCCACGTCAGCACCACCGGGGGCGGTTGGGACTGCGGCCGGGAAGCGGTCAAGGGTGAGACCCGCAAGGCCTGGAGGACCGGGAGGCCCGCCCCGGCCAGCGTGGTGATGCCCCCGCCGATCAAGGCCAGCAACAGACCCGTCTTGCTGATCGCCAACTCACCGACGTACTCCGGGGCCATCCAGACGGTCAACCTCGCCAGACCCAGGCCGACCGGTATGCCCAGGATCATGCCGAGAACACCCAGCGGCACCGCTTCGCTGAGCACGAGCATGGCGATCTGGATCCGCGTCGCGCCCAGGCAACGCAGCATCCCCAACTGCCCGATACGCTCCACCATGCCCATGCTCAGGGTGGAAAGAATGATGAAGAAACCGGTGAACAACGCCACGCTGGAGAGCAGGAGCAACACGAAGCCGGTCTGTCTCTCGGCGTTCTCGACCTGCCTGAGCTTGCCCTCGGCCGATGTGACCAGGAAATCCTGGTTCTGGCGATCGACGATATCGCGAACCGCGTTTTCCGTATTCCGCAGGGCCTTGGGTGATGCGTCGTTCAGGATCATGTCGATCTTGGTGACGCGGGGAGCGTCGTCGGCGAACTGGGCCAGAGCCTGGACCTTCTGGAGCATGGTCACCACGACCGGCAATTGCCGCTTGGCGACGCGACGGCGCTCGATGATGCCCACCAGGGTGAAGGTCGCCCACTTCTCGAGCGGGCCGTCGTCGGCGCCGACCGACGGCGTGGCTCGCAGCACGAAGCGATCGCCGATTTCCAAGCCGAGCTGGGCGGCCAATTCTCGCTCGGCCACGGCGGCATCGGTGTCCTCAGGCGTGAGCAGCCGGCCTCCGCCGGGGACGCGCTCCCCGCTGTAGTCTCTGAAGAGGTATTCGGTTCTCGGGTCGATGCCGATGGCCTGGACGGGCTCGCCGGGAAGCTGGACCGGCCGCGTCGCGCCGGGTGGTCCTCCCAGCGGGTGGAGCATCATGTAGTGCTCGAGCCGGCAGGTTACGTCCCTGACGTTGTCAAGGGCGGCGACCTCCCCGGTGAGCGACTGGTAAACGGTTCCCACCGGGCCGTGGACGGACTCGATGGACAGGTGGCTTCGACCGATCCAGAACCACACCTGGTCCTGCAGGGCCAGCCGCACCGACTCGTACGCGCAGGTCACCCACACGACCACGCCCACCCCCAGGGCGATCGCCCCCACCGCTCCGGCGGTCCGACCGGGCCTAACCTGCCAGTTCCGTATACCGAGTTGCGACCAGTGCCGCATTGCCGGGCTCCAACTGATCGATGGTGCCGATGATCTCACCGTCCTTGAGCACGTGGATCCGATCAGCGTAAGATGCCGCCGCCGCCTCGTGGGTCACCATCAATACCGTCTTGCCGAGCTCGTGGGCCAGTTGCCGGAGCAGCTCCCAGATTTCCACCGCACTGATCGAATCGAGATTCCCGGTGGGCTCATCGGCCAGGACGAGGGCAGGGTCATTCAACAGCGCGCGTGCGATGGCGACCCGCTGCTGCTCCCCGCCGGACATCGCCTGGGGGCGATGATTCACGCGCTGTTGAAGGTGGACGAGTCGGATCATCTCGGTCACCCGCGGCCCGATCTGCGATGCGGAGAGGCCATCCACCAGCAGAGGCACCGCGATGTTCTCGGCCGCGGTCAACGTGGGCAGTAGATTGTAAGTCTGGAAAATGATGCCCATGCGGCGTCGGCGAAAGAGCGTGCGTTTGCGGTCCGACATCCGGGTGATGTCCCTGCCCTCGATGCGCACCGCGCCGGTATCGGGCAGGTCGAGCCCCCCCGCCAGATGCAACAGGGTGCTTTTGCCGGACCCGCTAGCCCCCATGATCGCCGCCAGTTGGCCGTCCTCCACCCGCAGCGATACGCCCGCCAGGGCCCGGATCACCTGATCACCGAGACGGTAGGTCTTCGAGAGGTCTGCGATTTCCAGTACTGCGCTCATTGGTTGTAACCGGCTCCGTCGAGGATTACATTGCCCGGCGGAGGCGTGCCCGCATGAAGCTCATCGTCACGGCCGATTTACACTGCGACATCACCCGGAGCGTGGAACCGGCCCGAGAAATCGCCGGAGAAATCTGTGGGCTTCGCGCCGATGCCCTGCTGGTTCTGGGCGACGTCGGTGGCCAGGACCCGGCCACTATAAATGATTGTCTGCATCTTTTCGACCGGTTCGCCGGTCGCAAGCTCTTCGTGGCCGGCAACCACGATCTCTGGACCGGCCCGGGCGAGGATTCACTGGATCGGCTCGAAAAGACGCTGCCCGATCTTTGCCGTCGGGCCGGTTTCCACGCCCTGGATATCGAGCCTGCGATCGTCAACGGGGTGGGGCTGGTGGGATCGATCGGGTGGTACGATTTCAGCTTCCGCCGGGTGAGCCTGGGGATTCCCCTGCGGTTTTATGAGGCGAAAGTGGCGCCCGGGGCGGCGGCGCGCCTGCCTGGATATGACCACCTGCTCGCCGACACGTCGGATATCCCCGAACCCGCCATGCGCATGGGCGCCCGATGGATGGACGGCGAGCACGTCCGCCTGCCCATGAGCGACCCTGATTTCTGCCACCTCTTGCTCGAACGATTCACCCGACACATCGAGAAGACTGCGCGAGAAGGCGACGCCATCGTCGTCGGGATGCATCACTTGCCCTTCCGGGCGCTCGTCCCGCACAACGACGACCCGGCCCGGGAATTCGCCGCTGCGTTCATGGGCAGCGAGCTGTTCGGCGAGGTGATGCTGTCGGAGCCGAAGGTCCGTTACGTGCTGGTGGGCCACAGCCACCGGCCCATGCGCGTTCGCTGCGGGCACATCGAGTGCATCAACGTGGGATGCACGTATGTCACCAAGCGGTATGAAATGATCGAGGTATAGCCTTTCGCCGCCGGTTACGTTATTCGCAGGAGTTCCGCGATGATGTTGTTCTGCGGATAGGGATGGCCGCGGTGCTGGCGGAATCCCTCGCCGAATGGCCGGTCGATCAGCTTGCCGCGTTCAGCCCCCGTTCGTTTCATCGCCTCGATATACTCGTCCATTCCGTGATGCTCGCGAAGCCACTCGCGTTGCGACGCATGGCAGGCGAGCATCTTCTCTTTGGCCGCCAGGACGTCAGTGATGTCCACCACGAAGTCCGGGGGCACGGGCTTGCCGAACGGGTCCTTCAGCTCAACCGGATCAACGTAATAAAGGTGCGGGACGCTCTCGATGGGGGCGGCGGGGTCCGGGTCCTCCGTCCAGAAGTTCGGGATCGGAGCGCCGAAACAGGCGGTGCGGACCAGGCGGCTGACCGTTTCGTGATCGACCATGTAGTCCGCGGGCGGGAGCGTGATCACGATGTTTGGCCGGGCTCTGCGGACGATCTCGGTGCAGCGCCGGAGCGTCGGGGCGTCGTACATGATGAGCAGGTCCATCGCACCGGCGGCGTAGTACTCCGCGTCGAGGATGCGGGCGGCGGTCTCGGCCTCGGAATGGCGAATGCGTGCGATCTCATCCGGCCGATGCCGGACCGACCCGCAATCGCCGCTGGTGGCCGTCGCGACGACGATCTCGCAACCGGCCTCCTGCTTGAGCCGGATCAGCGTACCCCCGCACGTGAACTCCATGTCGTCCGGATGGGCCATGAACGAAAGTACCCTTGCTGCCATTGTCTTTCTCCTGAAAGATCGTGCGTTCCTCCACCCGTGTGCATCAACGGTTCCAGACTATTCGCGTGGGGCCTGGTAGCGGTAGATGATCGCGCGGTTTGCGCCTTTGCCCTTGGGGGTGGGGCTCGACTCGGCGTGCACCGGCTCAAGCACTTCGCCGGGCAGCCTCGCCCGCTGAATCTCGTCGAAGAAACCCGCAGACGCCTTGAGCATACGTCGTTCGTCAAAGACCAGCCAGTCCGGCTTCCGGAGCCGTGCTTCGGCCAGAATCGGCTCGACCTCCGCATCGAGCGGCGAGAACACGTGGATGCCATTGGCGTAGAACGCCACCCGATGCCGGGTCGTCAGGATGCGAGGGGTCCCGTCGGTGTGCGCGCGAATCCATTCACCCGCCCGGCGGAGGTACGCCCGGTCCGCGTGTCGCGCCTCCAACAGCCAGGGCAGCGTCGGCGCGATCATTGCGACCCCCAGAATCAACGCGACGACCCTTCGCCGCCGCGACTCGATCGTGTTCAGGATCGCCACCACACCCGCGGCCGAAAACGGCAGCGTCAAGCCTGCCAGCACCACCACGTGACGCAGGCTGAACAGGCCCCAATAATCGAAACGAATGAGCAGGGCAACGAGGATCAGGACATGCAACAGCCCGGCGGCTGCGATCAGCCGGTGGCCCCCGGGGTCTCCCTGAACGTCTCGCCGCCGGATCAGCCAGGCGATTACTGGCAGCATGAACGTCACCCGAAGCGAACGCCACCAGTTCTCAGCGATCCGTCCCAACGCCCGGCCCACGTCCGTGACGGCTGCCAGGGCCGGCGGCCCACCTGCGACCATCACGCCTTCTTGGCAGGAGCGCGGCGCGGCCAGGCAAGAGCCGCGGGCTTCAGCCCGCGCGGCGCGGAACCGGCGAGAGGCTTGTGCCATTGCCGGGCCGACGCCGCCAATGCTTGTTGAGGCAGCGTCTCGGCCCCAGAACCGCCCGATCGATTTCTTCTGCACGAGCTTCCCGGTGACCAGCATGTAGGGCGACGCGACGAGGCCCGCTCCCAGTGCGAGGGCAAGGACGCCGGCCAGGCGCTGCCGACGCCGCCAGCCTCGGGCACCCAGTACCAGCACGGCCGCCACGACGGCCACCTCCGCACCCTCGGGGCGCAGCAGAAAGGCCAGTCCCGAGAGCACGCCCGCCACGAGTAGCCACGCCTTGCCTCGATCACGCAGTCCGTGGACCGCCGCCGCCATCGCGAAAAGATACACCGCCAGGTGCGGCATGTCGGTCAGCCCGTCGGCCGAGAGCTGGCAGAACTCCGCCGCCGTCGCCGCCAGGGCCGCCGCGATCAGCCCGGTCCGCCGGTCGAAGACGCCGGCAGCCAACGCGTACGTCGCGATGACGACCGCCAGACCGCCGGCCAACGTGACGGCCACGGCCGCCACTTCCCAGCCGAACACCGGATCCGCGAGCGGGTCAGCAGCGGCAATGAATTGCCGCGGTCCTTGAAGCACAACGTGTGTGGCCAACACCAGCGCGGGATAAAGCGGGTGTTGTGGCTGTCGCCTCATTTCGACCACAGGATGGTCCGCCAGCCCCTGGGCGTACCAGATGAAGTTCACGCCGTCGCGGCTGATCATGGCCCCGGTGATCGAGAGATAGAGGCGAACGGGCAGCGCAACCAGCACAACGATCGCCACCAGCGCGAGCAAGGCGTTGCGACGTGTGGTCGGTGTGCTGTTCGTCTTTCCCAAGGTCGATTCCATGCCGACGGCATGGCGGAATCCGTCGCTTTCATCCACGTAATCCGGGATGGACTACTTCTTGACCGGTTTGGCCTTCTGGGATCGGCCGTAGTAAGGGTAGCGGTCCCAGCGATCATCGTCGCCCGCTGCGCGGGGATCGCCGGTTCCCCGCATCCACCGGTCCAGCTCCGCCCGTAGCTTCTTCTTGGCGTTGGCGTAATCGGGGAATCCGGCCACATTCGCCATTTGGGCCGGGTCACGCGAGAGATCGTACAGTTCCTCCGCGGGTCGTTTGGCGCAGGCCCGTTGGAAGAAGCCCGCCACCTGCTTGTCGCTACGCCTGGTGAGGATCAGATCCTTGCTCGGCGAGTCGTCGATATCGCCGAACCGGCGTCCAAACTCGGGCACGTCCGGATCGCCGGCCGGCCAGCGGTCCGGGTGCAGGTTCCGGATGTAGAGGAATTCCCTCGTGCGGATCGCCCGCACCGGGTAGCTCAGGTTCCCCGGGCGGGAGTTCGCGTGCCGTTCGCGCTCCAGATACACGCGGTCACGCGGCGCGGATGCTTCACCCGCGAGCACGTCGAGGAAGCTCCGGCCGGTCGTCTCCGGCGGCGGCTTCAGGCCGGCGGCCTGAAGAAACGTCGGCGCGAAATCGGTGAAACTGATGAATTCATCGACCCGCCGGCCGCTCTTCACCTTCGCCGGCCACTGGACGGCCAGCGGCATGCGCGTGCCCGAGTCGTACAGGTTGGTCTTGGCCCGGGGGAACGGCATCCCGTTGTCGCTGGTCACGACGACGATCGTATTATCCGTTCGGCCCGCCGCTTCGAGCCGCTCGAGCAGCTCGCCGACCTGGCGATCGAACCGCTGCACCTCGACGCAGTAGTCCAGGATGTCGCTGCGCACCTCCGGAGTGTCGGGCAGGAACGGCGGGACCGCGACGTCGTCGATCTTCATGCCGGCTTCCCTGCCGGAGCCTTTCTCATAGGGCCGATGCGGGTCGGTACTGCCGAACCAGAAGCAGAACGGCTTGTCTTCCGGCACGGTGCGGAGAAAAGCCTGGAAGCTCTTGAACCGCGGCCCGGCGGGGTTGCGGGTCCGCCCGCCGGCCTCGATGTTGCCCGGCCCCCAACCCTTGCGGGTGCACCCGACCACGTAGCCGGCTGCCTCCAGAATGTCGGGGTAGACCGCGAACCGCTTGGGCAGCGTGCTCCAGAGGTTCCCGCCCTCGGCCAGCCGGTGGGGAGTTTGTCCGGTGAGGATCGCACCGCGAGAGGGTGTGCACGACGGCGTCGTGCAGAAGGCATGGGTGAAGAGAACACCCGCAGTGGCGATCCGATCAAACGTCGGCGTCCTGACGACCTTGTCACCGTAGGAACCCGCGTGCGGCCAGGACCAATCATCCGCGATCGCGAACAGGATACTTGGCCGGGCGTCCGCCCGGCCCGGGCCATCGGATGCCATGAGCGTCGAAGCAGAAAACACCAAGGGCAGCAGTGCCAACGTCGCTTTCATGATCTGCCTCCGGAAGTCATTGGGAATCCACCCCCCAACCGGGCTTTCCCAGATAGCCGCTCTACTACCGCGGCAAACCCGGCACGTCGGTGATCGTAACCGACCCGAACCTGAGGTTCACGCGGCAACCGGGCCAGGGGACAGTAGTGTGGGCGAATCGTGCCTTCTCGCCGCCCCACGGGTCTGACAAGCCGAGTTCCCAGGGCAGTAACGATCAGCGTTGTTGAAACGTTCCGGCAGATACCCGGCCAACCCGCCCTGGCGAACCGGGAGCACCCTGGAGTTGGAGGATTACCGATAGCGGTCCAGGGGGCGGAACGTAAGCCCTTAAACGACAAGACCTTGTGTCAGCAAGGCCGCCCTTGCCCCAGGGCCGGGGCGGGCGTGAGGCGGCCAATCGCTTCTCATGGGGGTGTGATAAGGTGCCCGGTTCAGGATATCATGTAGTAGGTTCAGTGTCGCGGACGGTCCATTCGGGTCACACGGGTCACAGTGGGGATCATGTGTCGATGATGTCACTGGGATTGCGGTACGGTCAACGTGATTCGCGAGCAGTGAGTGCGGGTGTGAAT
>CAZOIA010000170.1:0-11915 GCA_964579675.1 uncultured Planctomycetales bacterium
AACACCTGGGGGCGGCGCCTTCCAACAAGCCGCCCAAAGTGTCATGCACCCGGATGCAACGGCCAGCCCTCGTACGTCTTGACAAACGCCCATCGTTGCATCGGCAAACCGAGGTGCGTCGGGTTGGCTTCGATGTAGCGAACCGTCCGCCGGACCTCGTCGGGATGGTCAAGGAACACCTTGCAACCAGGTCCACCCCAGACGGGATGATCGTGGGTCCGCAGGGCGGCTTCGCGAAGCTGCAAGCGGCGGTGACGGCGGACCCGCGAGCGGCCCGAAGGGTCATGTCCAGCCCTTGCCGCTCTTCTTCGTGCCGCAGATCGACACGTCCATCCCCAGAGCGGCGGCCATCGACGCTTTGGCCATCATTGCCTTGTCGGCGTCGGCAGCGCTGCGGGCGTAGGCGACGTGGATGTGGTTGGCCTTATGGCGGGCCATGAACTGGTCGCGACTCACGCCGTAGGTCACGGCGTGCATGATCGGCCACTGGGGCGTGGTCGCCTGCCAGCGGCGTTGGGTCTCGGCCTTCGGGAGCTTCACAACCCCGCCCCGGCCGAGGTCCATCTTCAGCCTGTCGTCCTCGATGAAGACCCGCGACCAGACGATCTCGCCGGGCTTGGAGGCGCCCTTGAGCGTCCCGCCCCCGAGCCGGAAGTACATGGCCGGCTGGCGCTCGCTCGAAGCGCCCCTCCAGCCGCCGGTCAAGTGAGCCGGCGGAACCGAGCCGCTGATCAGAAACACCCAGACGTAGTCGGACACCGTCCCCGATTGATCCCAGTCGCCCCAGCGCACGTCGTGCAGCGTACTCTCCGGCGGCTGCCGCATGGCCTTGTGCACCCGGTAGGTCATCAGGGCATCGAGGCCGGCGCACTCGTCCACCTCGTTGAAGTGGGGCAGCGGCTCACCCTTGTAGAGAATCCGTTTGCCGTCCCGGCTCTTGACCGGCGGACGGTCGCTGTTGTTAAGCGTGCCCTCGACCAGGTCGCTGGCCGGCAACATATCCTTGAGACCCTGCTGATACTGGATACCGATGCAGTCGCAGCCGAAGTCGTCGGCGATCCGCACGGCCGCGATGTACATCTTGCATTGCAGGAGGATCTGTCGGTTGGTCAGGTGCTTCTCCTCATCGCGCCCGGTGACGAACGTCATACCCTTGTTCTCCATCCACCGGCGAACGGCGCGGGCTTCCCGGTCGCTTACCTGGGTGGTCTCGTAACACAGGGCCGACTGGCTGAGCCGCTCCTTGTATACACCGGTGGGGTTGAGCAGATGATCTGGGATGATGGCATTGAACATACCCATGCAGCCCTCATCGAAGATCCCCATGATGGCCTTCTCGCGTTGGAGCTGGGCGGCCAGGGCCTCGCCGAGTCTACGCTCCCTGGCGGGAACCTTTGCTTTCCTAAGGGGATTCACGTGAGCAGTCGGGTGTTGGACGCGGCCCGTTTCGAGCCACCTGGCGAGGCCTCGTTTGAAGCGGGCGTCAGTGAAATCCTCGCTCCAGAGCGTCGAGTAGACCACCCCCGCCTTGGTCAGCGACCCGTTCAGGTTGAGCATGCCGACCAGCCCCGGCCACTGACCCGACCAGTTCGCCACAGTCAAGATCGGGCCCCGGTGGGTGATGAGACCCGGCAGGACGTGGTGCGAGTACTGCCAGACCGCCTCGGCCACTATCAGCGGCGCGTCGGGATCGATCGCTCTGAAGACCTCCATGCCCTCGGCCTGCGAGCCGATGAAGCCGTGCCTTGCTGAGGACTTGTACGGATGGGCCCGAATCAACCGGTAGCCCCCCTCGGCAACGGCTTCGGCCAGGGCCTTTTCCATCTCGCGCTGCGCCGGCCAGCACTCCCGGTTCGCCGCCAGACGCAGGTCACCGCTGGCGACCAGCAGGACTTGATGCTTCCTGACCTTCACCGGTTTCGACAGTCTCGGGAGTTTGTACGCACTCATGATTATTCACTTCCTCATGTAGGCCATGCCCGGTGCCCGTGCCGGGTGTTCTTCCTTTCAATTATCTAGCGGCATGGGGGGGTCTCTGCAAGCCGGCGGCCGGTTGTCCTCCACCCCGGCCACGGAGAGTTGCCGGCTTTGACGCCCGGACGGGATTCGGTTATCAAACGCCCTGCCCGCGCATCTCGTCAGGGTGCGCCCGGGGTGAACGCTTCATGCGAAAGCGCAGCCAGAGCGAGAGTTATATCACTCCGCCGGCCAGCAGGAGAGTTAATTCATGGACTATCGAAGGATTATTCCGTGCCTGGATGTCAAGGACGGGCGCCTGGTCAAGGGTGTCCATTTCGTGGACATAAAAGACGTCGGCGACCCGGCGGAAAACGGCGCCGCCTACAGCGAGGCGGGCGCGGACGAACTGGTGTTCCTGGACATCACCGCCACGATTGAGAAGAGAAAAACCCTGATTGATGCGGTCAAGCGAACGGTCGAAAGGATCTCCGTTCCGTTGACCGTCGGCGGGGGGATCAGCAGCATCCAAGACATTCAGGACCTGATCGACGTCGGGGTCGGCAAGGCATCCATCAACACCGCCGCGGTGCGGAGTCCGGATCTCGTCAACGAGGCGGCGACGGAGTTCGGCAGCGGAAGAATCACCGTCGCCATCGACACCCGCACCTCATCCGAGGTTCCGTCCGGTTTCGAAGTCATGGTCAGCGGCGGGACAAAACCCACCGGAATCGACGCGGTCGAGTGGGCAAAGAAGGTCGAAGGTTTGGGCGCCGGCGCGATTCTCCCCACCAGTATGGACGCGGACGGAACCCAGGGCGGATACGACATCCCGATGACCCGGGCCATTGCCGACGCGGTCAGTGTGCCCGTGATCGCATCGGGCGGCGCGGGAACGCTCGAGCACCTCTACGAGGCAATCACCGAAGGCCGGGCCGATGCCGTTCTCGTCGCGTCCATCGCGCACTTTGGAACCTTCACCATTAAACAGATGAAGGAGTACCTGGCCGGGCGGGGGATCCCCGTGAGGCTGTAGAGGCTCGGCGAACACCCCCAGGTGATTGGCGACGCGGCGTTCGCACTTGCCGCTGGGGCGATTCAGGGCAGACAAGCAGCCGCCTCACGTAACTCCTGCCGACCCCCTGAACCCGCCGGAAAGCGGGCCCTTGCTTTCCGGAGAGAGGGCGGCATAATAGAAGGCTGCGTGTCCCGCAGCACCCCCTCCGGCACCGGTCCGGGGCGAGCGGGCTGGATACTCGGGGCTGTCGGCCCCTCATCGGGAGCGGCCGGGCGGGCTCCGTGACGAGAACTCGTGAGGTGGCAACTCCACATGGGCTACAAAAAATGGACGTATTCGGCACAGCAGTTGCGCCCGGACCCCCGGTGCAACAGCAAGCTCATCAGCAAGTTCATCAATTGCCTGATGTATGACGGCAAGAAGAGCGTTGCGACAAGCCTCTTTTATGACGCGATGGACATCATTGCCAAGAAGGTCAAGGACGCCCCACCCCCCGAGGTTTTCGAGACCGCGGTTCAGCACGTCAAGCCCAACGTCGAGGTCCGCAGCCGCCGGGTCGGCGGGTCTAATTATCAGGTTCCCATCCCGGTCAGCCGGCGTCGCCAGCAATCGCTGGCCATTCGTTGGATTCTCGAGGCCGCCCGCGGTCGCCGGGGCCGGGCAACTTGCTACCGCCTGGCTCAGGAACTCATCGACGCCTACAAGGGCGAGGGCACGGCCATGACTACTCGCGAGAACGTCCACCGCATGGCCGACGCCAACAAGGCCTTTTCACACTTCGCATGGTAACAAGCCATCGGTTCATTTGGCGATTGCGATGACGATTCAGCAGGAGAAGGTAGCCCGCTCAACGGACTGCGAGATCCGGTTTGACGATCTGACCCGGCAACTGTACGCAACGGACGCCTCGATTTACCAGATCAAGCCGGTGGGGGTGGCGTTTCCGCGCTCGGCAGCGGACGCTTCGAGCGTGATCCGGGCGGCAGCCGGCGCCGGCGTTTCCATCGTTCCCCGCGGGGCGGGCACCGGGCTCGTCGGCGGTGCGGTCGGCGACGGGCTCGTCGTTGACTTCGCCCGCTACACCCGCCGGATCACCGGTTTCGATCGCGAACGCCGAACCGTCCGCGTCGGCGCGGGCGTCGTACTCGATCAGCTCAACGAGTACCTGAGACCTCACGGGTTCTGGTTCGGGCCCGACGTCGCCACCAGCTCCCGGGCCACGCTGGGCGGGATGATCGCCAGCAACTCATCCGGCGCCCACGTCCCGGTGTATGGGACCACCGACGATCACGTCCTGTCGCTCGAGATCGTGCTCGCCGATGGGACGGTGGCGGTGATCGGCAAAGACACCGACGGCCTGCCCCAACACCGGGCGGCGGCCGAGAAGATCGTGGATCGCTGTGCTGACGCCATTGCCGAGCGCCTGCCCCCCGGCCTGCTCAAACGGTGGCCGGCCTACGGCCTCGACCGCTATCTCCGCAGCAACAAGGACCTGACCCGGCTCATCGGGGGCAGCGAAGGCACACTGGCCGGGGTCACCTCGGCGATCCTGAACCTCGTCCCGCTGCCGGCGGCCAAGGGGCTGGGCGTGCTGTTCTTCGCCTCGGTGGCTGAGGCCATGGACGCTACCGTCGAGCTGCTCGACCTCAAGCCCGCCGCCATCGAGCACATCGATCGCCTGCTGTTCGACCAGACCAGGGGCCAGCTTGCCTTCAAGGCCGCACGATCGCTCATGCAGCTCGACGAGAAGCCCTGCGAATCGATCCTGATTGTCGAGTTCTTCGAGAACATCGACGACAAGCTCGACGAGCTGTCCGGCAGGAACGTCGGACAGCGAAGACTGATCTGCAAGGAACCCGCCGAGCAGGAGCTGGTCCTGTCGGTTCGCAAGCACGGCCTGTCGCTGCTGACCGCCTGCAAGGGCCCGGCCAAGCCCACCCCCGGAATCGAGGATGTCTGCGTCGGGCCCCACAAGCTGCCCGAGTACGTCAAGGGGCTGCGCAGAATCTACGATTCCATGGGGATCGAGGCGTCGTACTATGGCCACGCGGCCTCCGGCGAACTCCACGTCCGTCCCAAGCTCGATCTGCACACCGAAGAGGACATCGCCAGGTACCGACAGATCGCCGAGGACGTCTCCGCCTTGTGCAAGGAGTTCAAAGCGTCACTGGCGGCTGAGCACGGGGTGGGGATTGCCCGTACCGAGTTCATGCAGGAGCACCTCGGGCCGGAGCTGATGGAGGCCACCCGCGAGATCAAAAGGGTTTTCGACCCCCGGAACGTCCTGAACCCGGGCAAGATCATCCCGGACGGGACCTTCAGGATCGACACGAACCTGCGGCAAGGCGCCGGCCACGTTATTGAGCTGCCTTTCGAGCCGGTCTTTGCCTTTTTCGAGCGTGACGAGTCGTTTGTAGGCAACCTCGAACAGTGCAACGGCTGCGGCGACTGCCGCAAGGATCCCCCGACGATGTGCCCGACCTATCTCGCCACCGGCGAAGAGATAATGGTGACCCGAGGCCGGGCGAATATGATCCGGGCCGCCCTCGAGCGTCGGGTGGGCGGCGACGGCGATCCGCTCTTGGCGCCCGAACTGGAGACCGCCCTGAGCAACTGCCTGTCCTGCAAGGCCTGCAAGACCGAGTGCCCGTCCAACGTGGACCTCGCCCTGCTCAAGGCCGAGCTTCTCCATGCCCGCCAGCAGCGGCATGGCGTGCCGCTGGTTGATCGAATGATCTCCAACGCCGATCTGCTGGGCCGACTCAATACCGGGCTCCACGCCCCCATCGTCAACGCTCTCCTTCGCATGAGGCTGACCCGCTGGCTCATGGAGAAGACGCTTGGCTTCGCCGCCGACCGGACGATGCCACCCTACACCCGCCGGCGGTTCGATCGCTGGTTCGCCAAGCGCGTTAACGGGCGTAAGGCAACCCGCGGCAGGGTGCTGTTGTGGGACGATTGCTGGGTCCGCTACAACGAGCCGAACATCGGCCAGGCGGCGGTCAGGGTGCTTGAAGCGGCCGGTTTCGAGGTGGTCCTGCCCGAGGGGCGCAAATGTTGCGGCCGGCCCGCGGCCAGCCGCGGAGTGCTCAACCAGGTCAGGCGCCTCGCCAATCACAACGTCGAGTTCTTCCGCAGCCGCGGTGGCAACGAGCCCATCATCTTCCTCGAAGCGTCTTGCTACACCATGTTCGTCGATGAATACCGCCAGTTGAAGATCCCCGGCGCCGACGAACTCGCTGACCGCTGTTTCCTCTTCGAGCAGTTCATGTTCGAGTTGCTCGAGCGGGAGCCCGACGCGCTTCCGTTCAAGGGCGACTCGCTCAAGGTCGCCATCCATGGTCATTGTCATGCCAAGGCGTTGACCGACGCCAGCATCATGCCGCGGCTCGTAGAGCATCTCCCCGGCGCCTCGGCCGAGCTGCTCGATACCGGCTGCTGCGGAATGGCCGGCGCGTTCGGCATGCTCAAGACCAAGTACGAGCTGTCCAGGCAGGTGGCCCAGGACCTCCTGGACAAGATCGCCGCCCAGGATCCGGGTACGACACTGGTCGCATCCGGCACCAGTTGCCGCCATCAGATCCGGCACTTCACCGACGTCGAGCCGCTGCACATGGCCGAACTGTTGGCTCAGGCTCTCTAGCCGGTCGCCGCTTCGCACGACCGCACGCCGGGTGGCACGAATCCGCCACGCACGTTTCTCCCGGTGCCGGCGCCGCCACGGGTCAACGGGATACGTCAGTCAGCCCGGGCATGGGCTGCCGCCGACCCGTGGATCGTCCGCTGAAGCTGCTTCACCACCGCGTTGACCCGTGCCACCCGAGGTAACGCGAAACTCTTTTGCCGACAACGGCACTAGGGAATCAGCCCGGCGATTAACCGCTGGGAGCGGCTACCCTGCTGGTCGGCTGTACCAGTATGCCACCGATGAGTAATCCGCCTGGGCATCGTTAGCGTGCCCGTGCTCGATCGTGACGAGGATGGACTGCATGAACGGCACCGGATCGCTCAGGTGCAGGCGATAGAGCGTGAACCGCCCGTCGAAGAAGCGGTCCTCGTCGGTGATTTTGCGCTCGTAGTGGCTGATGCCGAACTGGGCCGAGCTGATCGGGCGGTGTGCGCCCCAGGCGTGGCAGAAGAAATCCTCCGTGCCCGTGCCGTGCAGTCGCGGCGGCCACGCCCGGCCGTCCACGAAGATCATGTCGTCGCCCTCGTACCACTTGCCCGCACGCCCGGGCTCCGATTCGACGGACATGTTGCAGCCGACGTACGTACCCGCCCCCTGCGGCACGTCGAGGATCGCGTAGTTCTCCTTGCCCGTCAGATTGACGCGCTTGTCATCCTTGTCGCCGGCCGGCGCCGTCGTCTCTTCACGAAACGTCGCACGGAACGTCATCATGTCCGCCGGCAACTGCTCGTGCTGCTCCCAATCGACGTAATAGAACAGCATCGTCCGCTCCTCACAACCATTGACGAACTCGAGCCTGGCCCGGCGATGGAACGGCATCGGGAAGAAGGAGTTGAACCCGCCACGCCCCGGGTCGGGGTTGTCCTGGTTCCCGCATCGGCTGCGGCGGACCGCGATCGCGGGCGTCTCGACGTCGCACACCCGGTCGAACCCGCAGCAGAAGAACGCCCCGAACGGCACGTCCACGCCGGGCGTCGGCTCATCGTTCCACGTGAACCGAAGCCGCATCCGCTGCAGGTAGTGGTAGTCATCGGACCGGGCGGTGAACCACAGATGTTTGACAATCCCGGGACCGGTTAGATCACCGAGCGTGCACACCTGTTTCGGTTGGAGGATGACGTGGTCCTTGTTGGCCCCCGTCCGGTTCCAGCTCGAGACCCGCCGCCGCTCGAAGTCCATCGGCCGGATGAGTCGCATCAGGTCCATGGCCGGATAATATGTGCCGCCGGCGGGCCTTACAAGCTTGCCCCACCGCTTGCCCCAGACGTACTCGCTCGAAGGTCTCGTCACCCGGCACAGTCACCCAGCACCCCCGCCCGTCCAGGCATGGGAACCCATACTCGAGTGGGAATGCCACCCCGCCGGCGGCCCGTTTGGCGCAGCGGTGGGTTTATCTATAATGTGGTCGCTTCGTTCCCTTGGCCGTTCGCATTACCGCTCGCTCGATAGGGATGGTTTTCAATGGCCCGTCTTGGTGTGAATATCGACCACGTAGCCACCGTCCGGCAAGCCCGCCGGACGTATGAGCCGGACCCGCTCTGGGCAGCCGTGGAAGCCCAGCTCGGGGGTGCCGACGGCATCACCTTCCACCTCCGCGAGGACCGGCGGCACATCAACGACCGCGACGCCGGGCTGCTCAAGCAGACGGTCAGCGTCAAGCTCAACATGGAGATGTCCGTGGCGAGAGGGATCGTGGACATTGCCGTGAAGCTCCAGCCCGACCAGTGCACGCTGGTGCCCGAGAAGAGACAGGAGTTGACCACCGAAGGCGGACTTGACGTGGTTCGGCACCGCCGCCGGGTGGCTCCGGCAGTGAACCGGCTGCGTCGAAAGGGCATCGAGATCAGCGCGTTCATCGAGCCGATCGCCGATCAGGTTCGGGCGTCGGCCGATGTCGGCTGTCACGCCGTCGAACTATGGACCGGCGGCTACGCTCACGCGAGAACCGGGCGGGCCCGTAAAACCGCCCTCAAGCAGCTCGCCGGCGCGATCCAGGTGGGGCACCAGGCGGGGTTGATCGTGCACGGCGGCCACGGCCTGACATACGATAACGTAGGGCCCGTGGCTGCTCTGGAAGGGTTTGAGGAGTTCAATATCGGTCATTCGATCGTCGCCCGGGCGGTTTTCGTCGGGCTGCGGGAAGCGGTCAGGCAAATGAAGCTGCTCGTCTCGGGCGTGACGCCCAGGTAACCTTCACGTGGAGAAACGCGCCGTGAACATGCCGTCCAAACTGGCCGCCGTCCTCCTGGCCGCCAGTGCCGCGCTCGCCGCCGAGCCGACTACCAGCGCACCGGCCGACGGGCCAGCCCTGAAAACCGGCGACCTCGTGGTCTTTGTCGGGGATGAGCTGACGGAGATGGCGGTTGCCCGCAGGACTGTAACCCTGGTTTACCCGCTGCTCGTCGAGACGTTCCTCACCGCCCGTTACCCCGAGCTTTGCGTCCGTTACGTCAACGCCGGGTGGTCCGGCGATACGGTCACCCGGGTGGCCCTTCGCCTGGATAGGGACGTACTGGCCCATAAACCTACCGTGGTGGTCATCTGCCTGGGGCTCAACGACCCCGGTTATCTGGGGTTCGCCCCCGATCGGCTCGAGTCCTTCAAGGAGGACCTGACCCGACTCGTCCGGCGATGCGGGGAGGCCGGGGCCCGCACGTGGCTCATTTCCCCGCCCTCGGTCGAGGAGGAAAAGGGCAGGAAACTCCGGGTCATGCGCGACGGCAGACCCGCCGTCGCCGACCTCCAGGCGATCCACTACGACGCCACCCTCGCCCGGTATGCCGCCGCGGTCAAGGAGGTTGCCGCCGCCACCGGCAGCGGATTCGTAGACTGGTTTGAACGATCGCGGAATGCGCGGCACAAGGTCAACCGGCTGCGGCGTGGCGGCTTGGCCGCGCTGACCCGCGACGGCCGCCTCCCGCAGCTTCGCAGCACCACGCTCGCCGCCGCCGCCCTCCTGAGAGCCTGGCGAGTCCAACCGATCCGGGTCACCATCGACCTCCACTGGCAGGAGGGAACCGCGCAGGTCGCCGCCCGCCCCGGGCAGACGGCTTCGCTGCCCATGGAGATAACCGAGGGCGGCAAGCGGATTCTTGAAGTCCACGGCCTCCCGTTGCCCTGGCCCATGCCAGGCGGGCAGGTGGGCGCCATCCAGCCCGACTGGCAGGCCGCCACCATGTGCGAGTTCGTGTTCAGGATGGCTGACCCGCCCGAGCTGGGCATCGTGCTCACCCAGGAAACAAGCCAAGGCGAAGCCACCGGCCAGTCTGCCATCCTCGCCTCGCAGCTTCGAGCCGGCTTCAACCTGGCTACCACAGAACCGTTGCGGTCGGTCAAGGGCGTCGCAGACCTGTTCAAGTTGATTGCAACCAGGAACAACACGCAACACACCGTGTGGCGACGCCTGGAACTGTCAGCGCCCAGAGAACCCGAGCTGGCAGCAGCCCACAAGCAACTGATCGCCGCCTGGCAATCCTACGTGGCCGGTTACGAGGAGATGATCTCCAAGTACCCCAAGACGTTTGACGCCAGGCTCGTCCTCACCGAGGCAGTCAAGCCTGAGCATCTGCCGACCAGCCGGCCGGTCAGAACCCGGCCAGCACGGCACATCCCCGGGCGAAGGGGAACTGGAAATGACGACGCGCGGCCATGAATCTATGAACGATGAACGATGAACGATGAATGATGAATGGTGAAGCATCAGCAGGCCTCGCAACCACAGCCACTGTCTTTTTCTTTATTCATCATTCATCATTCCGCATTCAGCGTTCAGTTCTGGGGGAGTCTGATCGTGTTCAAAGGAAGCATGGTTGCCCTGGTCACGCCGTTCAAGGAGGGCCAGGTCGATTGGAAGGCGCTCGACGCCCTGGTCGATTTCCATATTGATGCCGGCACCGATGTCCTCGTCCCGTGCGGGACCACAGGTGAAAGCCCGACTCTGACCCACGAGGAGAACGATGCCGTTACGGCCGCGGTGGTGCGTCGTGCCAGGGGCCACGCTGGCGTCCTGGCCGGCACCGGCTCCAACAGCACCGCCGAGGCCCTGGAGATGACCCGACACGCCAAGGAAAACGGTGCCGACGGCGCGCTCCTCGTCGCCCCCTATTACAACAAGCCGACCCAGGAAGGCCTGTTCCAGCACTTCAGCACGCTCGCCCGCCAGGTGAACCTCCCGCAGGTGCTGTACAACATCCCGTCCCGCTGCGGCGTGGAGATCGGGGTTGACACCATCGTGCGGCTGCGCGAGGCGTGCCCCAACATCGTCGCGGTCAAGCACGCAACCGGCTCGACCGACGGCGCGAGCGATCTGCTCGGGCGATGCGACATCGCGGTCATCAGCGGAGACGATTCGATGACCCTGCCCCTAATGTCCATTGGCGCAGTAGGCGTGATCAGCGTGCTGGCCAACCTCGTGCCCAGGGATGTCAAGGCGATGACCGACGCGGCCTTGGCCGGCGACTGGGAGACCGCCCGGAACTGGCATCACAAGATGTTCCGGCTGGCCAAGGGGCTGCTGACCCTCGAGGTAAACCCGATCCCGATCAAGACGGCCATGGCCATCAAGGGGATGATCGCCGGGGAACTCCGCCTGCCCCTGTGCCCGATGCAGCCCGCCAACCGCGAGAAACTCAGAGCTGCCTTGGCGGACTACGGAATCTGACGTGAGCAATCCGGCCCACAACGGTGCTATAGCACTTCACGTTTGAGTGTAGCGGTTTCCCGCCCGAAAAACGCCTGCCGGTAGGGGTTTTTCGCCTCGACACCGCTACAAGAGAAGGGCAAGTGCCCTAGCCGAGCGCTCCTCCGCCGCTGAATGCGTTGATGAGCTTCATGGCCGCCGGGCCCACCAGCACCACGAAGATCGACGGGAAGATGAACAGAATCAGGGGCACCATCAGCTTGACGGTGGTCTTCTGGGCCCGCTCCTCGGCCTTGAGGCGGCGCTTGATTCGCAGCGTGTCCGCCTGGGTGCGCAATGCCTTGGCGACACTGGTTCCGAAGCGTTCAGCCTGAATGATCACCGAGACCAAGGCCTGCATCTCCGCCACCCCGCATCGTTGGGCCATGTGCTCCAGCGATTCCGATCGCGGCATGCCCATCTGCGTCTCCAGCGTGGCGATCTGCATCTCCTCACTCAGCTCGGGATGGACGTTGCGCATCTCGTCGCTGACCTTCTGAAGACCCGCGTCCAGGCCGAGGCCCGATTCCACCGACACCACGAGCAGATCGAGCGAATCGGGCAGTCCTTCGCGG
>CAZOIA010000171.1:0-11844 GCA_964579675.1 uncultured Planctomycetales bacterium
GAACCCGCCTCACGCGCAATCGGGGCCGCTGAAATACGCTTGTTTTGGGACTAGGGTGCAGTCGAGTACCGGGCTCGGGTCAGTCTGGCTGGGGGCGACAAGCCGAGCGATTGCCATCGGATAGAACCGAAGCTGACCGACAACCTTCTGATCGTTCCAAGCCAGCAGCGCGCACGTTCCGTAGCGTTGGATCATCTCTCGCAGGAATTCCTGGCCGACTGGAGACCCGCAATTGCCGTGGCTGATGCCAGGGCACGTTCGGGCAAGTTCCCGGATCGTCTCGTCACTCCAGGGATGGGGCGGAGAATCAGTGGCATCCGCACTCCACCAGGGTGTCCACTTCTCCGAGTCCACCGGCCCGTCGTGGAGACACGTGAGGTGGAGACAGCGCTCGTCCATCGGTCTGATTTCGATGATCGCGCTGCCGCCGAGTGGTCATCGCGCCCCCACCCTTCGCTGCGCGAAGGATGGGGCACCCGTCCGTACAACAAGCCGGCGCGTCTGGACTTCCTGGTCCCGGCGACGCTGGTCCCGGGCACGTACCACCTGGAGGTCCGGGCCCGGATGGGCGTCCCGCCGGCCGGCCCGGACACGCGCGAGCTGCGCATCGGACGCTTGGATGCGACATTGACCGTCTGACCCGGGCAGAGTCTGGCCGAATTCGAAGACGGGGTCTATTCCTTATTGCAGGGCGGATCCCACTTCGCCAGGAGGTCCGACTCCTCTGCTCTTCTTGTCTTCGCGTCCGCAGAGCTCGTGTGCGCATGCACATGCGTTCCGCCGTGACGCTGGACACAGGGCATCTTCTCATGATTCGACAGACGGTCTTTCAGACTGTCCGTCTCGCCGATGTAGACCGGAGTCCAGCGGCCAGGCGCCGTCTCCTTCGCGAAGATGTAATTCCCTGGGGTATCCTTGAATGAAGTACCGATCGGGTAGATCCAGTACTTGTACTCCTTGCCGGATGCCCCGGGCCACATGATCGTCTCTTCTGCCATTTTCTTACTCCTTGCGGAATAAGGGGGGGGCCGGACACATACCAGTGTTCTGCGAACCGTGGCTGTGCCGTGGGCAGGCGACCCACCCTATTTCCGCTTGCGCTTCTTGTCCGGCGCCTGCGTAAGCGCGGACCCGGCGACGGACTTTACGCGCTTCGACGACTTTGGGCTTTTGAGAAGCTTCCCAGCTTTCGACGCCACTTTCTTCGATGTCTTCTCGTTTCGAGCCATCTGTGTGCTCCTTCTTGCTTTACCGCGTAACTGCGGTCTATGCTCGCTGACGCAAACCCAGCCGTCTCCGAGAGACGGTTCTTCGTTGTCAGCCGACCTTGTCGAACTCGGTCCCGTTGCACTTCGGGCACGGCGGCAACGTGTCGGTGTTGTCGTCGAGCCTGACAACCGTCCCACATTTCTTGACTGATAGGAAATTTGATTCCGCGTGGGGCGGTGGCGTGGCCCCGGGGGTGGGGGGTTTGGGGGGCGGGGGTCGCTTGGCGACTCATGTTGGCCCTCCAGGGTGTCCATTCGCACCGGTGGCCGGACGCTTTGAAGCCCGTTTCGCGGAGTCATCCCGGCACGCCGGGAGTCCGTGGACCGTCCACGGGCAACATGGGCGCATGTATACCCCCTGATTCCGGCCTTTTCAAGGCAGGAATTGAGAATGTTCTGTTTTGGTTCATGGCTCCCAGGGCAGTTCGGGCTGCTCGATCTCCTCGCGATGCAGATGTTCCAGGAAGTCGGGATCGATCTCGTGGGTGATTCCTGGGGCGGAATCCGGCTCGAGGCTCGACCGAACTGGCCGGGATGATGGCAAGGTCTTGGGTGGTGAGCGAGAAGGCGGGTCGTGCCAGAGTCCGCAGTGTTCGAGAATCTTGCGGATGGTGTCGCCCTGGTGGGCCTCGATGAAGGCGATGATCTTCATGGTCCCGCCGCATTTGGGACAGCGCAGCGGGTCGACCTGGTAGATGTGCTTGATGAGGGCGGCCCAGCGGCGGCGGTCGAGCCGGGCCGGTTCGGCAATCATGGGCGGGGCGGGTGCATCGCTGGCCGGTCGGGGGTCCGGGTCCGCAGGAGCGCTCTTGGCGCGGAGGCCGCGGGCCTTGTTCGAGTAGCGGCCGTAGTACCGGATGAGATGCTCGCCCTTGCTGGGGATGTGCTGGGTGAGTTCGGCCAGGAAGTCCAGGGGCTCGAAGATCTGGTAGTTGCGGGCGACGCCGCCGAAGAGGTCTTCGCCGGCGGGTTGGGGGTATCGTTGACAGCGATCCTTCTCGGCCTTGTAGAGCACCTTGCCGGCCGGGGGGATGCGGATGAGCCGGGCGAGGCTGAACGGGCTGCGGGCCATGTACTGTGCGAGGCGTTCGAGGCCGTCGCGGTCGCCGGCCTGCAGGCGGACGCTCCGGTCGACGTTGAAACCGCTGTGTCGCCAGGAACGCATCTGCTCGACGAGCGCGCTCGCAGCAGGCACCGAACGGCGAGGCAAAGCGAACAGGCATGGAAGGCTACACCCGGCGGTTGATTCAGGTCCCGATCATCCATTCGCCGGGGTCGCGATGCGGAGCGTAAGCCGGCAGGTGCCTGGATGTTCCTGCACCTGCAGGGTACGCTTTGACGATGCCGGTACTCGGACACGCATTCGTCGGGCTTGCGACGGGCATGTGCATGCGGCCGTCGAACAAGGCTGCCGCCGGCCCGGCGCTCTGGACGCCGATCGTGGTCGGCCTTGCGTACCTGCCCGACATCGCTGCCCAGATCATGCTGCTGGCCGGGCTCGATGCCTGGCAGCCAGCATCCCACTCGGTGCTGCTGGCCCCGGTGGCGTCGCTGGCGGTTGCCGGTGTGCTGGGGCGCCTTAGATTGCTCTCGTTTGGGCGGGCATTCGCCGTCGCCCTGTTCTGCATCCTGCTGCACGATGCCCTTGACGTGCTGCAGGGCAGCGATCGCACGCCGTGGTGGCCGGTGTCGGATCGGCCGGTCAGGTTCGGCCGGAGCATCATTCCCACTGGCATGTATCAGGAGCTGTTGCTGTTCGGGATACTGTTCGGGGTTTTCCTTGTCTGGCGCCGGGTGTGGCGCAAGCGACGTGCGGGAGCTGTGCGGCAGAAGCTCTCGTGGAGGTGCAGGCCGGGTTCCGTCTGGCTGGGCTGGGCCCTGACGGCGTCGATCCTGGCCGGTGCAGCGGGCACGCATTACCTGCGGGGCGTCCGGGGGCGGCAGTTCCAACTGGCCCGCACGCTATTGTCGGACTGCGAGTATCGCGCGGCGATTGCCGCCCTCGATCGGGCCGATCGCTGGCCATCGACGGCGAAGCCAGGCCGGATCGACTACACCCGGGCCGAGGCGCTCGCGCAACTGCAGGACCGCGAGCAGGCCGAACGGTACTACCTCCGCGCCTGCCAGGCCGACCCGTCCTATTTCTGGGCGCTGGCCGATCTGACCGTCTTCTACGCCTCGTCCGACGAGCCGGTCGAGGAGAAGAGACGCTGCTGCGCTCCCTACATCGAGCGGCTGCGGCGCGAGTTCGCCGACCATAAGGCGTTGCCGCGAGTCCTCTCGAAACTGGAGCGGAAGCTGGCACCGCCGGCGACTGAGTCCGCGGCCACAACTGCCCCGTAGCCCGGCAAGGGCCGGCGCGGTCTTTGCGTTGTCTCCTGATCCCGGGGATAATGGACGGCATGGTGACAGGTCACGTCCAGCGACGGGCTCAAGCGGCGATTTGGGCGGCAGTACTGGCTGCCCTCGGCCTCTTGCTCGGGTGCGGGGTCTGGTACCGCCTCCAGGCTGGCCGCTACGCCCGGTATGGTGCGAGTATCGCACTTCCGCCGGGGGCGTTGGCTCGGTTGCCGATGGAGATCGGGGATTGGAGGGGGCGTGACCTGCCCCTTGCGGAAAAGGTCGTCCAGGCGACGGATACGGACGATCGCGTGAACCGGGTGTATGAGCGGCCGGCATCCAGGCACCGCGTTAGTCTGTGGGTTGGCTACGGGCTGAGGCTACGGGACTTGACGCCGCACCGACCGGAGGTGTGCTACCCGGGGGCGGGCTGGACGATGATCGGCAGCGAGCTGGTGGAGTTGAAGGCGGCCGACGGCTCAATGCTACCGTGTCAGATCCACCGGTTCCAACGAGGCGGCCTGAGCCTCGAGCGGATTGCCGTTTTGAATTACTACATCGTCGACGGGCAATACTGGCCGGACGTGGAGTTGCTTCGCGAAAGGGCGTCCCGGCCCGACACCGATGCCCACTACGTCGCGCAGGTTCAGATCTCGTGTCCCGATACAGCTTTCCGTCAGAAGTCAAAGCAGGTAGCCCGTGAGTTTGCGTCCGATTCCGCCCCCGCGATCCTCAGCCTCCTGACCGAGGCGGTGGCGGCGGCGAAGGCCCCGGCTGGAGCCGGCTGAAGATGCGACCGGGAAAACCTGCCCGCGGAGGTTTGCAGTAGTGACATCCCCAGAGGCGTCATCGGTGGCAGCGGCGAGCGGGGCGAAGCATCGAGCGGTGGCGTTCTGGGTCGCTCCGGTTGTGCTGTTGATTGCCTTGTTCTGGTCCTATGCGCCGACGATCCTGCCCCTGATCGGAGATTGGAGGAGCGACGACAACTACTCGGTGGGGCAGCTCGTCCCGTTTGCCGCCCTTTACCTTCTCTGGAACGACCGGAGGAAGCTCGCAAGCTGCAAGCTGACGCCTTGCTGGTGGGGGATCGGGATCATTCTACTGGCCCAGGGTGCGCGTATGTTCGGCCTGGTCGAGATGTACGAGTCGGCCGAGCGGTACGCATTGGTACTCACCGTTGCCGGGGTGGTGCTCCTGGTGGCGGGCTGGGACGTATTCTGGCGAGTTCGCTGGGTCCTGCTGTTCCTGTTCCTCATGGTGCCGTTGCCGGGCCGGATTCACAACTTGATTTCCGGACCGCTGCAGAACTGGGCCATGATGGGGGGCGTCGTCACCCTGGAGTTGCTGGGCATCACCGTGTCCCGCGAAGGCAACGTCATGGTGCTCAATGAGAACGTGCCGGTGACAGTTGCCGAGGCGTGCAGCGGCCTTCGGATGCTCACCGCGTTCGTCGTCGTTGCCTGCGTACTGGCCTACATCATCAACCGGCCGGGATGGCACAAAGTGGTCCTTGTCTGCTCGAGCGTGCCGGTGGCCATTTTTTGCAACATGATCCGCCTGGTCGTGACGGCCTTTCTGTTCCTGGGTGTCAGCAGCAAAGTCGCTGAGAAGTTTTTTCATGATTTCGCGGGTTGGACCATGATGCCCCTGGCCGTTTTCATCCTGGTGGGTGAAATGTGGATCATGTCCCGGCTGATCATCGAGGAAGACAGTGAGCAAGTCGAAGCCGGCGTGTGAGAGGTGCGGGGCACCGGCCATCGTTCACATTACGGACGATCGGGGGGAGGGGGCGTTCGTGCGCCATTTGTGTCTACGTTGTGCTGACGCGGGCGATGTTCCCGCAGTTAGAAGCGAACGACGCTTGCACTACGCCGCCATTCTTCTGGTGGTCGGCCTGCTGGTTCTGGTGGTTTCGAGCGCGGCGGACGTGCTGCAATTCGGCGACGCGGCGGGGTTCGGCAAATGGCAAATCCTCGGCGTCTTGCTCGCGGGCTTCCTGTTGCTCATCGGCACGATGACGCGGATATTCACGCTCCTGGCGATTGGCCTCATCACGGGCGTGTTGACCGTTCTGGCCGACTGGCTGGGGTTCGGCAACGCAGAGGGCTTCGGGTTTCAACAGATCGGCGGGTGCCTGGTGGGCATCGCACTGATCGCGGCGGGGCTCCTCGTTGCGCGGCGCCAGAGGTGAGTTGCGGTTAACGGGTTGTTCGCGTCCCGGGGACGGAATCGCCAGTGCCAGAGGTATTCGGCCGGTGGCGCTTGTCTTGCCGTTTGGCGCACGTTGCCTGTCGCTGAGACCGGGCAGAGCTGGAGCCCGACCTGGACGTCCAAACAACGGGACATGCTCGTGGAGCACCCCTATTTTCGGGTCGAGGTGGCCGAGCCGCGTGGCGGTCGTGCGAGAACATCGCCCTGCGGCCGACGGTGGGAAGTGGGGGAGCGGCTCCTTTCTCTAGCCAAGAAGCACGGTCGGTGGTGTGGCAGGTGAAGTAGAATCGGGGCGTTCCCTACAGTCACCGTGTAATTGTTTGTAGCGAGGGCGCCTCGTTTTTGGGGCGCAGGGCGTTTCGGGGCGCCATGATGCCGCGAGCGGCCGGCCCGAGAAGGGACGGTAGCGGTCCCCGTCAGGAGACGGGGGATTTGCTGCTTTTGGACTTGACACCACGCCGCGGTCTGGTACACTAAATCGGGCGAAAGCGGATCGGTATGCGCCGGCCGTGGACGGATAGAAGTGTACCACGACCGCAAGTTGTGCGGGAAAGGACTCCTCCGAGAGATCTGATGATCCCCGTTGCTGTTGCGTTCCATAGCCGGTGAACGGGTGGAGGGTGCGCGTCTTGACCTCGCTCGCATGCTGAGCGGACGCGCGACTCAGCCTGATCGGCCAGAATGGGGGGATCAGGGAGAGAGGAGAGGAAAGGCGGGTAGTGATATGCTGACGAGGTGGAAGGGACGCACGTCCTGGTTTCCGTTCCTCGGAGTGATCGGCACGGTGCTCTTGTTTCCCATGAGTGCATTGGGAGTAAACACTGGCTTCCAGTTCGATCCAGCGGGTCTGGACTTCAGCTACGTGCCCACTCCAGGTCCCCAGGAGGTTGGGACAGTAACGATACGAGAGGGAGCGTGTCCTACGCTGGTGCTGCAGCATCTGGATCTCGGTGCGGATGGCATTTACGGCGGTGCCTACGAGGACATCCCAATCGACTTGGCGCACATCTACGATGCGGCATCTTGCGACGTGGAATTCGATGGGGTGGTTAAGGGGGGCAGCGGCAACTACTGGATCGAGGGAACACTCAGGATTGTCGATACGACTGCCATCACGATGCCCATCGCGAAGGTCGAGGCGGATTTCGTCAGCAACGCGGTGGAGCTGAAGCCGGCGACGCCTGGATACTACTACTTCTTCTTTGAAGGCGACTTGTCGGTATCGGCCGGGAACGATGCGTTGCTCGTACCCGGTCCGGGGGCGTCCTGGGAGTATTGCGGTGATCCCGCTTTTACTCCGTCCGATCCGAACGAGGATAACGTGGTAGGACGCGTGGGCCTGGATGACGGTCGCACCGACTTCACATTCGGCAGCTTTAGCAGCACCACCTTCAATGGCTGCGTGGCGGATCTTGATACGTTTTTTGCGAGCAACCAGAGCAGCGTCGTGTCTACCGGGCAGGTGGTGGTTTTGCCAGAACCGACGACGGCGGTGCTGGGCCTGATGTGTTTGGGTTTGGTTGGCAGGAACAAGAGGTAATCGGCGATTTGAGCGGACTGGCGGAAAGAAGCTTGAGATTGCAGAACCGCAGAATCCTAGTCCGGCACCGCTGGTCACCAGCTGCGGTGGCAGCGGGGAAGGGGGCGTCCAGCGTGGTCTTGGGTCAGCAACGGACTACCCTGATTCTGGCGATTGCCGCGGCGGTGGGCGCGGTGACGCTGGCCCCGTTGCCCGCGATCGGGGAGATTGGCCTGTCCATCGACGCCTCGGCGTTGCAGTTCGTCTACACCGGCCCGTCGGGTTCCATGGGCGGCAGCAACCCATACCGCATGGGGGAGATTGTTGTTACGACCAATGGTTCATCCAGTCTGGCCGTACAGGAGTTCGACCTCGGTGCGGACCATGATTTCGGGGGGGGCGACGACACGGTGATCGATCTGGCAAGAATCGCCCCCGGCGGTTCGGAGACCTTCGACGTGACGTTCTACGCGGAGGTGTGGCGATTCGGATCGAACTCCTATGCCCTGCTTGGCGGCTCCTACGCGGTGGAGGACGCCACCTCGGACACCGTGGTGGAGGGCCAGTTCGAGAGCAGCTTTGTCGCCCTTTCCAATAACGTCCTGCTCTTTGGCGGTGCCCTATCGAATCCCGACGGCATTCTGCGACCGGGCAGCCCCGCCACTGACTGGACGTTCACCGGGGACCCGGCCACCACCCCGGATATGATCAATGGTCTCTTCGGTGGTGCCAACGGTGCGGACGGGACCGTGACCCTCTCCCAGTGGCGTGAGTATTCCACGCTGGCCAACCTGTTTGAGTTCCAGTTCGTGGCCAACTTCCCGGATCTGGACGCCTTCTTCAACGAGGCGGTCCAATACAGCGTCCAGGCGGACATCAACGTTGCCGCGGTCGTGGTCCCCGCGCCCGGTGCCGCGGTCCTTGGCATGATCGGCCTGGGCCTGGTTGGATGGATCAAGCGCCGGTTCGTCTAGCCCGGGCAGCCGGCGGCAGGTCCTATAACAGATTCTGCCCCACCGGTCCGAGGACCTGTGCTTCGCTTGATGTCCGGAGTGGACTTTGCATATCATTGCTAGCCACCGGGGCGTTCCAGCCCGATGAGGTTCAGGTGGCTTCTCACATCAGCTTGTCAGCAGAGGACGTGCCATGGAAAAGATGCGTCGACCGAAGCGCGTCAATGTGAAGGTTGTCATAATCCTGGTATTGGCTGTGGTGTTGCTCGGGGGGGGCGCAGCGATCGGGTACAAGGTACGCAAGAGAGTGCTGGCCGGCAGGGCGTTGGCCGCGGGCAAGGCCGCATTGGACAAGGAGGATTGGGCCGAGGCATGCAAGCACCTCAGGCAGTACCTGGTCAAGTATCCCAATAAAGTGGAGATCCTCTCCCGCTACGCGGAAGCACACATGTCTGTCCGTCCGAGGCGCCCGGAAAACATCAGTGCCGCTATGGGCGCCTACCGACGGCTGCTCAGGCACAGGCCGGGTGACGACGAGGTCTGTGATGAACTGGCCAGACTCTACTTCTCCGTCGGCAACTACATAGACTGTGCCTACGTGTGCCAGCAGAGGCTCAAGGCCGATCCCGGCGACGTCAGCGCCACTGTGTGGCTGGGCAGGGCGTTGGTCACGCAGCGCAAGAATGAGGATGCGGGGCAACTGCTCATTGGGTTTGTGGAGGAGCATCCGGACCAGATCGAAGGCTACGCAATGTTGAGCCGGATCGAGTTGCAGGAAGGTTCCGAGTCGGCGAGGGAGGCAGCATTGGGATGGCTGGATCGGGCGGTGGAGAACAATCCGGAATCGGCGGACGCGCTGGCCCGACGGTCGCGGTTTCATCTGGGAGTCAGGAAGGACACGGAACGGGCGCGGGCCGACATGGAACGGGCAGACGAACTGGAGCCGGAGGATCCCAAGGTGCGGCTGCTGCTGGCCGAGGGATGGCTCGACCAGGGTGAGCTCGACCGGGCGGAGGTGGAAATGGAGGCGATCGGGCGACTCGATGCCGAGGCGCTGGCAGCCTATGACGTGGATCCCGACGACCTGGCCTTCGTCCAGTTCAAGGCGGCGGCGATCCTGGCCCTGCGGCGCGAGGCTGGCGAGGAGGGGCTTGAGGTGGCCGACCGCGGGCTTAAAGAGCTAACCGATGACCACCGAACCATGTTCCTGCCGTTTGCCGCTGAGCTCTATCTGACGGTCGATCGGGTCGAAGATGCCCGCCGGTGCGTTCAGGAATACCAGGACGCGGTCGAGGAACTGGGCAGACAGGTGGAGTCGGTGGCTGAGCGACTGGCACTGCTGCGGGCGGCGGTGGCCCTTGCCGAAGGCGCTCCGTATGTCGCCATCAATCTGCTGGAGGAAGTCACGGTTAAGGAGCCGCTTTATCCGCAGGTGTGGAGGATCTTGTGGCTTGGGTACCGTCAGACTGCTCAGGCCCGGCGCTCGCTGGCGGCCCTGGAGGCGTACGTGGCACGTCAACCTGCGGACCGGCGGGCACGGTTGGAGCTGGCCAAAGCGTACTACGCCCGCCGGGCGTTCGCGAAAGTCCTGCAATACGCCAGGGAAACCGAGCAGGACGACCCGGAGAATGCCGAGGCGAAGTTGCTGCGGATTGATGCAAGCCTTCAGGGCGGGGGCGGGAAACTGACCGAGGCGGAAATCTCCGGGCTGGCGGAAGAGTTGGCCGGCTTGCGGGAGGCCAATCCCGCTGATGTCCAAGTCCGGCTGCTGCTGGCGTCTATCGCCCGCAGGCTGGGACGTGTTGACGACGCGATCGCGGAATTGGAACAGTCGGTTGAGCAGGTCGAGCAGCCGTTGCCTGCGGCAGTACGGCTGGCGGTGTTGCTGGGCCGCGCGGGGCAGATGGACAAGGCGATCGACACGTGCAAGGCGGCAATCGATAGGAACGCGGATGAGTCGGCTCCGCGGGTTCTCCTCTCCGGGCTGCAGGCCAAGGCCGGCCGAGCGGATGAGGCCCGTCGAACGCTTCAGGAAGCCGTCTCGCAGCTCACCGGCGATGAGAAGGCCAAGGCGACCATGGCCCTGTCCCGGTATCTGATCGTGCACGACGAGCGGGGCAGGGGTATCGATCTGCTCAAGCAACTGGCGTTGGAGCGGAGAGAGGACGTAGGAGTGCGGCTCGCGTTGCTGGAACTTCGCTCGATCCGAGAAAACGCCAGTGAGTCGCAGCGTCTGATCGACGAGGTGAGGCGGATCGAGGGTGAGCGGGGGGTCCGGTGGCGGTTCGAGCAGGCGAAACTCGATCTTCGCGATGACGGGTGGAAAGATCGGCACGAGGAGATCGCCGAGCTGCTGATGCGCTGCATCGATGCTGATCCGGCGTGGGCGGTGCCGGTTCTGGCCCTGGGGCGGATGTATGAGGTGCTTGGTAGGGGTGACAAGGCGGAGGAAACGTACCGACGGTTCGTTGACGGGTATCCCGGGAACGTGATCGTAACGTCGAGGCTGCTGGAGTTGCTGGAACGGCAGCGTCGCTTCACGGAAGCGGCGAGGATTCTGGAGCGGGCACCCGGTGACCTGGCGGCGCTGAGCGGGCATCAGGTGAAGGTGGCGATCGGCCGAGAAGACTACGATGCCGCCATCGAAGAGTTGGAGCAGCGGGTGGCGGCCAATCCCAAGGATGCCTCCTCACACGTTCTCCTGGCCAGATTGATTCACGGTCATCGCAAAGACGTAGAGGCGGCTCTGAAACATCTGGATGCGGCGGCGGCGGCGGCCCCGGACCTGCTGTCAACCTTGTCGAGCAGGGTGGCGATCCTGCACGCCGAGGGGCGTGACGATCAGGCATCGGCGCTTCTCAACGCCGAGGTGGCCCGCAGCAACGATTTCGCAACGCACCTGCTGAGGGCGGAGTTTTACGCCGCCACTGGCCAGCTCGAACTGGCGGAGAAGGACTACCTCCATCTGACGACGTTCCCGGAGATGTTGGCCGAGGGCTACGGAGCGCTCGCGAGGTTCTACCAGGCGATCGGCCGTTTGGACGAAGCGATCAGCGCTTACCAGGCCGGCCTGAAGGCGGATCCGGACCACCCGGCCCTGGAGCGATTGCTGGTCCGGGCCCTGGCATTCAATCCCGACTCCGAGGTCCGCTCGCGGGGGTGGGAGATGCTGGATGAGTTGTTGGAGCGGTTCCCGGATGACGCAGGCCTGTTACTGGTCCGGGCCGGGGTGTTATTGGGTCAGCAAACACCCGCGGCGACCGAAGAGGCCAGGAGCCTCCTGGAACGGGTGGTGCAGCTCAACCCCGGAGACGTGGTCGCCCACCGGTATCTGATCGACCTGGCCCGAAGGCGCGGCGAGCCGGGCAAGGCGAGCCAACTGGCCGCCCGGGCGC
This sequence comes from uncultured Planctomycetales bacterium, assembly GCA_964579675.1. GTDB lineage: Bacteria > Planctomycetota > Phycisphaerae > UBA1845 > PWPN01 > CAZOIA01. Next base: position 11,687 of record CAZOIA010000171.1, read on the forward strand.
TCGGTGCAAATCCGCGGAACGTCCAGTTCCTGCTCATCCGGGGGCAGCTCGAGAGCGAGTTGGGTAACGAGCTGGCGGCCCGGGAGCTGGCTCGGTCCGTGCTCGAGATCGATCCGGGCAACGTGGCGGCCCGCACTCTGCTGGTCAGGATGTCGTTG
>CAZOIA010000172.1:0-11796 GCA_964579675.1 uncultured Planctomycetales bacterium
TCTGGAGCTCTGGCCTGATTGACGACAAGCTCGCCGAGGCCCTGGCCATCATCATCGCCACCTGGACCGGCATCTCGTTCCGGGCCGCGATGGCGAAGCGATAGCGGGAGGACACGCCGTGCCGTCGGCCAGGAACATCCGGGCGGGGGCGGCCTACGTCGAGCTCTATGCCCACGACAACCGGCTGGTCAAGGGCCTGCGCAACGCCTCGCGAAGGCTCAAGGCTTTCAGTGCCTCCGTGCGCCAGATCGGTATGCAACTCGCCAAGGTCAGCGCGGTGTTCGCCACGCCGCTGGTGGCCGGGGTGAAGATCTTCGCCGACTTCGAGCAGCAGATGGCCAACGTGGCCACCATGCTCGATGAGCCCGACAAGCACATGGCCCGGTTCCGTCAGGGTATCCGCGACATGTCGGTCGAGTTCGGCGAGTCCACGGAGACGCTGGCCAAGGGGCTGTGGTACTTGCCCTATCTTCCCGAGGCCCATCAGAAGGGTCGAAGGCTCACTTCCGAGCTGACCGACGGCTTCAACTACATCATCGGCGGCTGGAAGTGGATCGAGAGCTACACCGATTGGAAGACGTTCAGCGTCTGGAGCCTGGTGACCGGCCCCACTGATCCACCCGAGATGCAATGGAACATCTTCGAGAAGGCCATCGGACCGGGCATCACCACCTGGCGGGACCCCCGCGGCAAGGGAGCGCGTTTCAATGCCCGCCAATTCGAGGACATGAGGGAACTCGCCAACGAGATGACCGTCTTCACCCTCACGTCTGCAGCCGGCGGAACGCAAGGACGCCGCCGGCGCGGGTCCGCATATCAGCCGACCTGTGCGGCCGCCCTGGCCGAGCTGGCCGGGACTGCCTGGTTACAGACCGCTTACGCCTTCGGCATTCACATCTGGCACTACTATCCCGGCTACTACACGCACCTCGGCGCCCAGTACACCGGCCAGCACCAGAGGGCCAGCTACTTCGGCTTCACCGTTCATCCTGCCAGGCCGGGCTACGAGGACATGACCGGGCACCCGTGCCAGCACATCTACCCCTATGCCAAGTATCGTGCCTATCGGTCGAGGTACACGGGAGGATCAAGCTTCACCATGTCTATCGGCCGGGAGATCACCGTCCTGATGGACATGTCCGAGACCAATCCGTCTCCATCCAGCTACGAGGATCTGGTGTCTGCCGGCAGCAGCTTCAAGTCCGGAACCATCGAAAGCTCCGAAGAGCAGACCACGGATAGGACCGTGCTCTTCAGCGACGCGACGGTCTACCCACCCGGCACGCGGTACCTGATCCTGTACCTGAACAACGACGATCCGACCGAATCCGTGCTTTGCGCCGGCTGGAGCCCCGGCAGCGGAACGGAGTATTCGACCGACAACTTCAACTGGGCCGCAGCCGGCGGCGTCCTCGGCACCTTCAACTTCGACAAACTGGCGACCTGACGTTCGAGACGGTGGACTCCCGGCTACGGCGTCTGGGAGACAGATTCGATCCATGACGGAACGTGACCCCGCTGACGGCGGATTAAGGTAAGAGGTGCGTGAAGTCTGAGCTGTAATCGGTTAGGATTTCGTGGGTTATGATCCTGACGGCTCGGGCAAATGTGCGCTCATGTGTATGCCAGCCAAGGCAAGGGTGAAATGGAGAACGAACAGGCGCAAAACGTTGCTCTGCGCGAGCGAGTGAAGGAGCTAACGTGCCTATACAACCTGGCGCAACTTGCGGGGCGTTCCGGCATATCACTGGCAGACATCCTGCAAGGTACCGTCGAGCTACTGCCTCTTGCTTGGCAGTATCCAGAAATAACGGCGGCGCGGATCGTCTTTGATGGGCAGTCCTACGTGACCGTTAACTTCAAGGAAGTCGGTCAAGTGCAATCAGCTGCGATCGTGGTGAACGGCGAGCCGAGAGGCCACGTCGATGTCGTGTACGTCGAGGAAACGCCCAGACTGTACGAGGGTCCGTTTCTGAAAGAAGAGCGAAATCTGATTGACGGGGTGGCCCGTCAGATCGCGCTCATCATAGAGCGGCGACAGGCGGAAGAGGACCGTCTCCGCCTGCAGGACCAACTCCGTCACGCTGATCGCTTGGCAACGATCGGGCAGTTGGCGGCCGGCGTCGCGCACGAGCTGAACGAGCCGCTGGGCAACATTCTCGGCTTTGCCCAGTTGGCGCAGAAGCAGCCCGGCCTTCCCGAAGGCGTCATCCCGGATCTGGCGAAGATCGTGGCCACGTGCCTGCATGCCCGACAGATCATCAACAGCCTGATGTTGTTCTCGCGTCAGATGCCCCCGCAGAAGGTCAGGTTGAACCTCAACGTCGTGGTCGAAGAAGCGATGGGCCTGCTCGAGCCACGGTGCGCCAGGAACGGCATCGCCATTGTGCGTCACCTATCGCCGGATATGCCGGAGATTACCGCCGATGCCCCACAATTGCGTCAGGCCTTAGTGAACCTGGTGGTCAATGCCATCCACGCCATGCCCGACGGCGGCACTTTGCAGGTCGCAACGCGCGCCTCTGGCGATCGCGTGGTGCTCACCGTCCAGGACAACGGCATCGGGATGGACGAGCAGGTTCTCAAGGAGGTCTTTGTTCCGTTCTTCACAACCAAGGACGTCAACGAAGGCACGGGCCTGGGCCTGCCCGTGGCCCACGGGATCGTGACATCCCATGGCGGAACGATTTGCGTCGAGAGTGCTCCCGGCCAGGGTGCCCGGTTCGACGTCGAGCTTCCAGTGAACGCCGACGGGAAAGCAAACGGAGACCAGACCGATGGCGTCACCGAGTGAAAAAGCGTCGATTCTCGTTGTGGACGACGTGCCGAACACGGTCGAGGTGTTGCAGCGGAATCTCACAGCCGCGGGATACACGGTCTTCACTGCCCCTGGTGTCCCCGAGGCGATCCAGATCGCCGAGAGCACTCCGATCGAGCTGGTGATAACAGACTGGAAGATGCCGAAGGTAAGCGGAATCGACCTGGTGCGGCACGTTCGCGCGAATCACAGAGATACGGAAGTGATCATGATCACGGGGTATCCTTCCATCGACGGAGCCGTGGAGGCGGTCAAAACGGGCGCGGAGGAATACCTGCCCAAGCCGTTTACGGACGAGGAGCTGCTGGCCGCCGTTCGGCGAGCGCTGGAAAAGCTGCGCTTGCGCCGGTCCGGCTACGCCGCCGCCCAGCGGACGCCCGTCAGGCCGTACGGGCTCATCGGCGAATCCGCGCCCATGCTGGAGGTCTTCAAGGCCATCAGCAAGGCCGCGTCCAGCTTCGCGACCATACTCGTCGCTGGCGAAAGTGGCACGGGCAAGGAACTCGTCGCTCGAGCGATCCATTACAGCAGCCAGCGGTCCGCCGCGGCGTTCGTGCCGGTCAACTGCGGCGGCATCCCGGAGGGCCTGCTTGAAAGTGAGCTGTTCGGCTACGTGAAGGGGGCGTTCACGGGCGCCGGGGAGTCCCGCGCGGGCTTCTTCCAGACCGCAGACGGCGGCACGATCTTCCTTGATGAGGTCAGTGAGACCAGCTTGGCCATGCAGGTGAAGCTGCTTCGCGTGCTGCAGGACCGGGAAGTCTACATGGTCGGTGCGCAGCGCGGCAGACAGGTAAACGTTCGGGTCCTCGCGTCGACGAACAAGTCGCTGCCCGACCTGATCAAGAAAGGCCTGTTCCGCGAGGACCTGTACTTCCGCCTGAATGTGATCACGATCGAGTTGCCGCCCCTGCGGGATCGCGGGGACGACATCCTACTCCTGGCACACCATTTCGCGAAGAAGTACGCCAGCGAGTCAGGCAAACCGGCGCCCCGCCTCTCGGATGAGGCGATGCACGTGCTGAAGAGTAGCTACCACTGGCCGGGCAACGTGCGAGAACTGGAGAACGTCATCCACCGCCTGGTCGTCATGACTGACGGCGACTGTATCGAAGTGCCGGACCTGCCGGCGCCGCTACGATTCTCCACCGCCCGCGAGCAGGACCTTACCCGCCCCTTGGCGGAGGTCGAGGCCGAGTATATCCGGAACGTCCTGGCGAGCCTGGGGGGAAACAGGACTAGGGCCGCCAAGGTGCTTCAGATCGACCGCAAGACGTTGCGGGAGAAGCTGAAGAGCATGGAATCGCGGCCGGGCTCCTGAGGGCACCCAGATCGGGGGATTCCGCCCCGGTGATTCAGAACTCCCCAACCACCAGCTTGCCTGTGCGCCCGTACGCCACGGGCACGCGCGGCTGGCTGGTGCCATTGTCGAAACCTGTTACTCCTTCATTCCCAAGGCCTTGCGCCGGTTACTTCGCACCTGCCCGCGGTTGGCAAGACGAGATGGCATACCACATGCGATTGACGCCTCCGGAGAGCCAAAGCTCCGTCTTGGGCCTTCGGCCCGGCTTGCCTCCCAGAGGATCAGGAGCTTTGGCGAGGCCGTCGGGATTCTCCGGCAAGAAGGAGATCAGATCATGTCGACCAAAGACCTCTCTCCCGATCCGGCAAACATCCCACTGTATGCCCAGGAGCGTTTCGGCGCATCCGGCCAGTACCGCGATTTGTGCTCGAACTGCAACCACGCGGAAGAATGCAGCAGCCGCAGTTCGTCGAGACGCCCCATCTTCTTCTGTGAGGAATTCGATGTTTTCGTCCCGGTGCCTGCCTCTCGGCTGGCTCAGGCGGCGCCGACGCAGCCGCCGGAGAGGCAGAACACGAGCGGACGCACGGGGCTGTGCGTGAACTGCGACAATGCCGAAACCTGCACTTTGCCCAAGCCGGAAGGTGGGATCTGGCACTGCGAGGAGTATCGGTAGGATGACCGAAGCAGCGGCAACCGCAAACCAGATAAGTCCACCGGGTCCGAATGCGGTGGATCGGGAGGACATCCTGCGGATTCTGGCAAGGCACCGCGACGACCGGGGCGGGCTGATCGCCGTCCTCGAGGAGATCCAGGACCGGTACGGATATCTCCCCGAGGAGGCCCTGAGACTTCTGAGCGAGGAAACTGAGCGGTCCCTGGTGGACGTCTACGGTATCGCCACGTTCTACCGTGCATTCAGCCTCACCCCGCGCGGCAGGCATCTGGTCCGCGCGTGCCTTGGCACGGCCTGCCACGTCCGGGGCGCGCCCAGGGTCGTTGAGGAACTCGAGCGCCAGCTCGGCATCGATGCGGGAGAGACGACGGCGGACGGAGAGTTCACTTTGGAAACCGTCAACTGCCTCGGGGCCTGCGCCTTGGGGCCCGTCGTTGTCATCGACGGCCGCTACTTCTCAAAGGTGACAAGATCGAAGGTCCGGCAGCTCCTCGACGAAGCGTCCGCGGGATTTCCCAAGGCCGGGACCGGCGAAGAGGAGGGCACCTTCCCCATCGAGGTGAGCTGCCCCCGCTGCAACCACAGCCTGATGGATACCGGCTTCCCCATCGACGGCCGGTCTTCCATCCGATGCAGCGTATCCTTCGACCAGCAGCACGGCTGGCTAAGGCTGTCGTCGCTGTACGGCAGCTTCAACATCGCCGCCGAGTTTGAGATTCCTCCGGGCACGGTGGTGACGTTCTTCTGCCCTCACTGCCACGCCCAGCTCGCCGGCAGCTCAGCTTGTTCGGAGTGCGGGGCGCCGACAGTGCCAATGATGGTCCGCGGCGGGGGCGTCGTGCGGATATGCTCGCGCCGAGGGTGCGAGAACCGCGTGTTGGACTTGGCCTGATGGATGCCGTGCGGGCGCCGCGGCTTTCCGCCGATTGTCGCGTAGAGGAATGCAAATGCCCAGGCTATCTTCCACGGACGAGTTGAGACAACTGCGGGAGTTGCTGCTTTCCGACGGGGACACCGGCAGGCTCCGGATCGCCATCTGCGCCGGGACGGCCTGCCGTGCGAGCGGAGCGTGTGGCGTCATCCAGGCGGTCAAGGGATACATCATCCAGAACAACCTCCAGGACAAGGTCTCCATTCAGACGACGGGGTGTCACGGCTTCTGCGAAATGGGGCCCTTCATCCTTACCGTGCCCCAGGGCGCCTTCTATACGCAGGTAAAGCCGGGTGACGTGCCAAAGATCATGGCGGCCGCTCTGTCCGGCGACTACGAGGAGGACCTGCTCTACCACGACACCAAGACGGGACAAGTCTACCACCAGCGCGACGAGATTCCCTTCTTCAAACACCAGAAGCGGACGATCCTGGACATGAACCAGCAGATCGACCCGACGCGGATCTACGACTACATCGCCCAGGGGGGCTACGAGGCTTTGGAGAAGGCGGTGGCCAGCCGGCGGCCGGAATGGGTGATCCAGCAGGTGAAAGACTCGGGGCTCCGCGGCCGGGGCGGCGGCGGGTTCCCCACGGGCCTGAAGTGGCAAATGCTTGCCGAGCAACCGGGCAGGCGCGGCAAGTTCATTGTGTGCAACGCCGATGAGGGGGACCCCGGCGCGTACATGGACCGCAGCATCCTCGAGGGCAACCCGCACAGCATCATCGAGGGAATGATCATCGGTGCTTACGCTACCGGGGCCACGGAGGGCATCGTCTACGTCCGCGCGGAGTATCCCCTCGCTATTCACCATCTGAACGTGGCACTCGGGCAAGCCCGGGAGCACGAATTGCTCAGCCAGGACATTCTGGGCAGCGGCTTCTCGTTTGACATCAAGGTTGTCAGGGGAGCCGGCGCGTTCGTCTGCGGCGAAGAAACGGCACTGATCCGCTCGATCGAAGGCAAGATGGGCGAGCCCCGCCAGCGCCCGCCCTACCCGATCGAGAAGGGCATTGATGGGAAGCCCACTGCCATCAACAACGTCGAGACCTGGGCTAACATTCCCATCGTCATCCGCCAGGGCGCCCACGAGTTCGCCAAGATCGGCACGAAGAACAACTCCGGCACGAAGATCTTCAGCTTGGTGGGCAAGATCAAGAACACCGGCCTCGTCGAGGTGCCCATGGGTATTACGATCCGCGAGGTTGTCTACGACATCGGGGGGGGGGCGGCGGGCAAGGCCAGGATCAAGGCGGTCCAGACCGGCGGGCCATCCGGGGGGTGCATCCCTGCGAGCCGGTTCGACCTGCCGATCGACTACGACAGCCTCGCCGAGGCGGGGTCGATCATGGGCTCCGGCGGCATGATCGTCATGGACGACAACACCTGTATGGTGGACGTCGCGAAATACTTCATGAACTTCCTCAAGGACGAGTCGTGTGGGAAGTGCTTCACCTGCCGCAAGGGCACGCAGCGGATGCACGAGATCCTCGACGACATCTCGAAGGGCAGGGCAGCGCTGGAGGATGTCGAATTGCTGGAGGAGCTCGCCCTGGTGGTGAAGGACACCACGATGTGTGGCCTCGGCCAGACGGCGTCGAACCCGGTGCTCAGCACGCTTCGCTACTTCCGCGACGAATACGAGCGGCACGTGGTCGACAGGAAGTGCGACGCTTTCGTATGCGGCGAGCTGGTAGGCGCGTCCTGCCAGTCCGCCTGCCCGCTGAACACGGAGGCCTGGCGTTACGTGGCGCTCATCGAGAAGGGCCGATACGAGGAGGCCTATCAGGTTATTCGGGAGGCCAACCCGTTCCCCTCGATCTGCGCGCGGGTCTGTGATCGCAAGTGCGAGCAGCGCTGCCAGCTCGGCGTCAGCGGCGACGAGGCGGTAGCGGTCCGCGCCTTGAAAAGATTCGTCACCGACCGCGTCATCCCCTCGGCGTATAAGCCTCCTGAGGCCGCAAAGGCCGGCAGGAGAGGGGGCAAGGTGGCCGTTGTGGGCGCCGGCCCCGCCGGGCTGGCGGCCGCGCACTACCTCTCGCAGCTCGGGCACAAGGTCACCGTATTCGAGGCAGAGGCCGAACCCGGCGGAATGCTGATCAGTTGTATTCCCGCCTACCGCCTGCCCCGGAGCATCGTGCGCCAGGAGATCGAGCCACTGCTGGACGAGAACATCACGCTTCGTTGCTCCACCGCGCTCGGCCACGACGTGACCGTCGACGGCCTCTTCGCAGAGGGCTTCAAGGCGATCTTCGTGGCCATAGGCGCCGACAGGAGCTGGAAGCTCGACCTCCAGGGAGAAGACATCTCCGGCGTCTACTCCTCAATGGAGTTCCTGAAGGCCTTCAACCTGCGTGGCGAGGAGCTGGCGGGCGGGCACGTGGCCGTCATCGGGGGCGGCAACTCCGCCGTGGACGCCGCCCGCGTGGCCATCCGCCAGGAGAACGTCCAGTCCGTCAGCCTGCTGTATCGCCGGACCGATCAGGAGATGCCCGCCTACGCCGAGGAGGTCGAGGCCGCCATTGAGGAGGGCATCAAGCTCGAGACGCTGGTGTCGCCCGTGAAGATCCGTTACATCGAGGCGGCGGTTAAGGAAGGCATCCGGGTCGAGACGATGGTCCAACCCGTGAAGATCTACTCCCAGGCCGGGCGCCTGGTCGGTATCGAGTGCATCCGCAACCGCCTGGGCGACGTCGACGCCAGCGGGCGGCGCAGCCCGGTTCCCATGGTGGGTTCGGAGTTCAGCATCTCCCTGAACACGCTGATCGTGGCCATCGGCGAGCGCCCGGACAGCGAGTGTCTCGCGTCGATGGGCATTCGGGTCGGCAGGGGCGGGCGACTACCTGTTGACCCGCGGACCTTCGCCACCAGCCGTGAAGGCGTATTCGCCGGCGGCGACCTGGTAACGGGACCTAATACCGTCGTCGACGCCATAGCGGCGGGCAAGAGAGCGGCAGTCGTGATCGACCGCCACCTCCGCGGGGAGGCCCTCGCGCCGGAGCCGAAGATCAGCCTGCCCGAGGTATTCCTGACCCCGGCCGAAGTCGGCGAGGACGAGCGCGAGCACGCGGTCCGCGCCGAGCCGGCCACGATTCCCGTCGAGTCGCGAAGAAAAAACTTTGCGGAGGTGGAGATGGCCCTGTCTGCGGAGCAGGCTCACGCCGAGGCCCGACGATGCCTGAGGTGCGACCTGGCCTTCACCCGGCGGCAGCGGGAAGAGGAGTGCGAGTGCGCGGCACAAGGGGAAGCATCGGCATGATCACGCTGACTATCAACGGGTTAGAGGTGTCGGTTGACGAGGGCTCCACGCTGCTGGAGGCGGCCAGGTTCTTTGGATTCCCGATACCGACGCTCTGCCATATGGACGGCCTATCACCCTACGGCGCCTGCCGCCTGTGCGTAGTTGAAATCGGCGAGGGGCCGAAGGCCAGACTGGTGACCTCTTGCACGTACCCGGCCGAGGAAGGACTCAAGGTACGCACGGCTTCTTCGCGCGTGCTCCGGGCTCGGCGGATGGTCCTGGAGCTGCTGCTCGCCTCGTGCCCGCAATCGAAGACGATCCAGGACCTAGCCGCGGCCCACGGTGTGCGCCAGCAGCGTTTCAAACAGGAGTATGAGGACTGCATCCTTTGCGGCCTGTGTGTGCGGATGTGCGAGGAGCAGATGATGGCCAAGGCCATCGGGTTCCGCGGCCGGGGGGCGAAGCGGAGCCTCGGCACGCCGTTCGACGTCAAGTCGGAGGTCTGCCGGCAGTGCGGCGGCTGCATTTACGTCTGCCCGGCCTGCCAACTTCGGTGCACCTATACCGAACCGGAAAGGGCGATCTGCGGCGGCTGCGAGAACCTCGCCCCGCCCTGCCTCGAGAAGGACCCCTTCGACGACATGATGTGCTACATGGACCCCTGTGTGGCCTGCGAGATATCCAGAGACAGGTAGAACCTGTAAAGGAGCCGGCTTCAATGATCGCTACGTTCTCCAAGACGAACGCTTCGGCGGCGACCCTCACCAAGAACCGCACCGAGGGATCGGTAGTGCCCGCCTCGGGCATGTGCGTCACCTGCGTCGATGGCTGCATCGGCATGTGCGAAATCGGCAAGAGCGCCTATCGCGGGCACGAGGTCATCTACCCGCAGCCGTTCGGCGTGATCACCACGGCGGCCGAGAAGTCCTATCCCATCGATTACTCCCACTTCAACATCATGGGAACCGCTGTCGGTGCCTATGGCGTCGAGGCCGACAGCGACAAGGCGATCTTCCCGGCCGTTAGTCTCGAGGTCACCTTCGGCTACGATAACGGCATCAAGTTTCGTCGGCCCTGGGTCATCCCCGGCATCGGCTCAACCGATATCGCCAAGAACAACTGGGAGGGCCTTGCCATTGGCTCGGCCCTGGCGGGGACGGGCCTGACCATTGGCGAGAACGTCGTCGGTATGGACCCAGAGGCCGTCTTCAAGAATGGCCGAGTGGTGGACACCACCGACCTGAAGCGCCGCGTCCAGCTCTACAGGGACCACCAGCGCGACGGGTACGGCGCGATCATCGTGCAGGCGAATATCGAGGACACCCGACTGGGCACCCAGGAATACGCCATCGAGAAGCTCGGCGTCGAGTGCGTGGAGCTCAAGTGGGGCCAGGGCGCAAAGGACATCGGCGGCGAGGTGAAGATTCGCGACCTCAAGAAAGCCCAAGCTCTGCACGAGCGGGGTTACCTGGTGCTGCCGGACCCCACTGCCCCGCACGTTATCAAGGAGTTCGAGCATGGCGCGTTCAAGGAGTTCGAGCGGCATTCCCGTGTCGGGATGGTCACGGAAGAGTCCTTCGCCGAGCGGATTGAGCAGCTCCGCAAGTCCGGGGCAAAGTACATCTTCCTCAAGACAGGCGCCTACCGGCCTGCCGACCTGGCCCGGGCCGTCGTGTTCGCCTCGCGATACAAGCTCGACCTGCTCACCGTCGACGGCGCCGGCGGTGGGACGGGCATGAGCCCGTGGCGGATGATGAACGAGTGGGGCATCCCGCCGGTGCACCTCCACTCGCTGCTGTATCAGTACGCAAAGAGGTTGGCGGACAGGGGCCACTACCTCCCGGCCCTCGCCGTGGCTGGCGGGTTCGCCTTCGAGGACCAGATCTTTAAGGGGCTGGCGATGGGCGCGCCGTTCGTCAAACTAATCGGCATGGCCCGCGCCCCCATCGCCGCCGCCATGGTCGGCAAGACCATCGGGCGCACCATCGACGAGAACCAGGTGCCCGTCTACATCGAGCGGTTCGGAAACTCGAAGGAGGAGATTTTCGTCACGGCCGGAACGCTGCGGAAAAAGCTGGGCGACAACGAGTTCGAGAAGCTCCCCACCGGCGCGCTGGGCCTCTATACCTACTATGAACGTCTGGGCCAGGGCCTGCGCCAGCTTATGGCCGGCAGCCGGAAGTTCGCCTTGGAGCATCTTTCTCGCGACGACTTGGCGGCTCTAACACGCGAGGCAGCGGAAATCAGTGGCATTCGGTACATAATGGATGTCGACCAAGGGAAGGTCGACTCGATCCTGGACAGTTGAGCGACGTCTGCCCCTGCAGAGCGTTCCCGGTCACGTGCGGGTCCCGAAAACTCGATCCGGCCAGTTTGCCGAAGCGCGTAAGTTCTCCTTCCAGGAAGGCCCGGTGGGGCAGGAAGGAGAACCGACAACATGCACGAATGGCAGAGTCTGTCCGCAGCAGGTAGCATCCTTCCGACAGCTCCGGGCGGAGCTGCTGGAGGCAAGCAGGCTTCGAGGCGGTCGCCCCCGCGACCGGGGGTCGAATCGGCGACAAGCCACCTTTTCGTGGGCGCCGAGAAACGTGACGTTCCGGGGATCTCCCGAGTCCAGCCGGAACCCGAACTGCAGTAACTACCGAAAGCAAAGCCGAGACCGAGCGACATGAACCGTGGGGTTAGGTTCGTGAGAGACCTCGCATCGTCGGTGTGTTGCTGTTCGAGGGATCAGGCGCTTTCGAGGACGGTTGAGCTCCCGCTAGTTCCCGGTCAGTTGCAAACGCGACCGGCCCCCCGGTTCACGCTGAACGCCGACGCATCCGCTCGT
>CAZOIA010000173.1:0-11662 GCA_964579675.1 uncultured Planctomycetales bacterium
GGCGACGAGGTCATCACCGCCGCCAACACCTTCATCGCCACCGCCCTGGCCATCCACCACACCGGGGCGACGCCGGTGCTGGTCGATCATGATCCCGCGACCTACAACCTCGACCCCCGGCGACTCGCCGCGGCCATCACCCCCCGCACCAGGGCGATCGTGCCGGTCCATCTCTACGGCCAGCCCGCCGACATGGACGTGATCCAGGCCATCGCCGCCGAGCACGGACTGCCGATCATCGAGGATGCCGCCCAGGCGCACGGTGCCCGCTACAAGGGTCGCCGGTGCGGCAGCATGGGACGCGCCGCCTGCTTCAGCTTCTACCCCGGCAAGAATCTCGGGGCCATGGGCGACGGCGGGGCGATTGTCACGAATGACGATGATCTGGCCGAGTGGCTGCGGGCGGCGAGGAACTACGGCTCGACCGTCAAGTATTACCACCCCATGCCCGGCTGGAACTGCCGGCTCGACACCATGCAGGCCGCCGTCCTCCGGGTCAAGCTCCGCTACCTGGACGAATGGAACACGATCCGACGCCAACTGGCGGCCCGATATCGTGAACTGCTGGCTTCAGCCGACGTGGTCCTGCCAACCGAGCGCACCGACGTGGACCATGTCTACCACCTGTTCGTCATCCGATGCTGCCGGCGCGACGCGTTGCTCAAACATCTGCACGAGCGCGGCATCGGGGCCGGCATCCACTATCCCGTGCCGATCCATCGACAGGCGGGAATGAGTACCCGCTGTATCGTGCCTCGCCCGCTGGTACACAGCGAGAGCTTCTGCCACGAGCTATTGTCTCTTCCCCTGTGTCCGTATCTGTCACAAGGCGAACTTGAAACGGTGGCTGGCGAGGTGGCCGCGTGGACGACCCAAGCGGTCCCGGGAACCGTTCCCGCGTAGCTCCCATCCAGGAATCTGCCGCTGGCACCGGTTCTCAACCTCGACCGGTGGTTTTCTGGTCTCGGGAAGGGCTCCTGCGAACTCCCCGCGATGAGTTGCCGGGCCATTCAGAGCTCCCTCCGGGACCGCACGCCGGCTGAAGGCCGGCTGCTCGCGGTACTGGACATGTATGCCCTCGGAGACCTCGGATATCGGCCCCGCTGGTGGATGTTGACACCGGGTCGGGGTAAAATGCAGGTGATGAGCACGCAATCCAGAGCATTCCGGTGCCGCCTTATGGACATGCCCGGGCCCGCGTGAAGCGGGCCTTGGCCGGCGGTTTTCCTCTGTTATCCTATTGCTTAATCTCGGATCTGGACGACATGATATCGGCGGACCCATCGGTTCCGTCCGATCGTTGAAGCGCTAAAGCGAGCAGAACCATGACCAAGAGACGATTTCTCGTGACCTCCGGCCTGCCTTATTCCAACGGGCGGCTTCACGTCGGTCACGTCGCCGGGGCGTACCTCCCTGCCGACACCTACGTTCGTTATCTGCGAGCCCGGGGGGACGAGGTGCGGTTCATCTGCGGGAGCGACGACAACGGCGTCGCCGGCCTGATCTCCGCCCGCAAAGAGGGCAGGAGCGTCGAGGAGCTGACTGCGTACTATAACGCCCGCCAGGCCGCCGACTTCGCCGGGCTCGGCATCGAGTTCGACATCTACGGCGGAACCCACCAGCCCGGCTTCGTGGACTCGCACAACCGCATCAGCCAGGATATGTTCAGGGTGATCCACGACAAAGGCTTCTTCGTTAAAAAAACCACCAGGCAACTCTACGACACCCAGGCCAATCAGTTCTTGCCCGATCGCTACGTCAAAGGCACCTGCTATCATACTATGCCGGACGGGACGCCCTGCGGCTACAAGGAGGCCTACGGCGATCAGTGCGAGCATTGCGGCAGCATGATTGATCCGATTCAACTGATCAATCCCGTCAGCACGGTTACCGGCACCAAGCCCGTGCCCCGCGAGACGACCCACTGGTACATGCAGTTACCTCGATTCGAGGGCAGACTTCGCGAGTGGCTGGAGAGCAAGCGTCAGGGGACCGACGACTGTCCACCCTGGCGGGACACGGTGCTGAACTTCTCGCTCGGCCAGATCAAGCAGGGCTTGCCGGAGCGGGCGATGACCCGTGACCTGGACTGGGGCGTGCCGGTCCCGCTCGACGATCCTGACGCCGCGGGCAAGGTGCTCTACGTCTGGTTCGAGAACCTGATTGGCTACGTGTCGTTCACCGCCAAGCTGTGCGAGCAGGTGGACGGCGACTGGCAGGCGTACGAGCGCTGGTGGAAGGATCCGGATTGTCGGATCGCCCACTTCATCGGTGAGGACAATACCGTCTTTCACGCCCTGACCTGGCCGGCAATGCTCATGGCCGAGGGTTCCTACCAGTTGCCCTGGCAGGTGGTCGCCAATGCGTTCTTAAACATCAAGTTCCCCGGCAAGGACCAAGAGAAGATCAGCAAGAGTCGCGGCACCGCCATCTGGATCGAGGAGTATCTCAAGACCTTTGAGCCCGACCCGCTGCGATACTATCTGACGGCCATCGCACCCGAGCGGCAGCGGACCACGTTCGACGTGGATGATTTTCTCCACGCGAACAATGCGATCCTGTCGAACACGCTCGGCAACTTCGTGAACCGCGCGCTTGCGTTCGTGAACCGGTACTTCGACGGGAAGGTGCCCGCTGCGGGCCGGCGCGAGCAGATCGACCTCAATCACATTCAGCATATCCGCGAGGGCGCGGACAAGGTGACGCAGAATCTGGAGTCGCTGCGGTTCCGGGATGCATTGGAGACGGTGATGGCCCTGGCCCGCCAGGGGAACGCCTACTTCAACGAGAAGGAACCCTGGAAGCAGCGCAAGGAAGACCAGTCGGCCTGCGGCGCGACGATCAACGTGTGCATCCAGACGGTGAGGGCGCTGACGACTCTCATGGCACCGTTCCTGCCATTCTCGGCCGCGAAGTGTGCGGCCATGCTTAACCTCGAAGGCTCGCCGGCCGGTGCCGTCGGCGAGCCGGGCCGCTCTTCGGGCGAGCCAGGCCGTCCTTCAGGCGAGCCGGGCCGTCCCCGGCCCGGGTTGCATGAGATCCTCCCCTGGCACCAGGCCACGCAGGAACTGCCCGCCGGCCACCCGCTGGGCGAGCCGGTGATCCTGTTCAAGAAGCTCGACGCCGCCCAACTGTTCGGCGAATCGGCCTGAGCGGTAGCTAAGGTTAGCGGGAGCGGTCACCCTTGCCATAGTCCGTACCGGGCCCGTACGATAGCGCCGCTTGCGGTCTCGCGCCGTTCTCATGACAACCAGGGGTACTGACATGCAAACTGATCAGCGACGACTGGTGGTATCGGCGGTTCTTGTCGGGCTGACCGCTTCCTCGGGGCAGGTGGTTCTCGCAGCGAAGAAACCGCCCGACAGTCAGGTGGTGGTCCGCGGCAACAGCCGCTTCGCCCTCGATCTCTACGCGAAGCTGAAGGCTCAACAGGGCAACCTGTTCTTCTCTCCCTACAGCATCTCGACGGCGCTGGGCATGACCTACGCCGGGGCCCGCGGGGACACGGCGGCCCAGATGGCCAAGGTGCTGCACTTCGAGCTTCCTCAGGAGCGTCTGCACCCGGGGTTCGCCGCCCTTATCAACGACCTGAACGCGGCGGGCAAGAAGGGCGACTACCAGCTCAGTATCGCCAATGCCTTGTGGGGGCAGAAGAGCTGCGGGTTCCTCAAGGAGTTCCTCGATCTGACAAGGAGCCGGTATGGAGCGGGCCTCAATGAGGTGGACTTCAAGAAGGCTACCGAGACCGCGCGTAAGACCATCAACGCCTGGGTTGAGAAGCAGACCAGGGACAAGATCAAGAACCTGATCAAGCCAGGGGTCCTCAATGCGCTCACGAAGCTCGTCCTGACCAATGCCATTTACTTCAAAGGGAACTGGACCTTGAAGTTCGAGGAGCAGCAAACCAGGGAGGAACCGTTCACCCTGGCCAATGGCAGTAAGCTTGACGTGGCCATGATGCACCAGACGGCCGAGTTCAGGTACACCCAGGGCGATGACTTCCAGGCCCTGGAACTGCCCTACGCCGGCGAGCGTCTGTCGATGATGGTGCTGCTGCCCGTCAAGTTCGACGGGCTGGCCGCGTTCGAGAAGAGGTTGACCACGGAGAACCTGGCTAGGTGGCTCTCGACGTTGCGCCACCAGGAAGTCGTGGTTGCCATTCCCAAGTTCAAGATGACCTGGGAGTTCAGACTTGATCGCGTCCTGAAGTCGATGGGTATGGCGGGCGCCTTCTCCCAGGGGGCCGACTTCTCAGGTATGACCGGGCGCAAGGATCTTTTCATCAGCGCGGTGCTGCACAAGGCATTCGTGGACGTCAACGAAGAGGGCACGGAAGCCGCCGCCGCCACGGGGGTGCTCATGGAACTGAAAGCCGCAATCCCCGTGCGACCGCCCCCGGTGTTCCGGGCGGATCGTCCGTTCGTGTTCCTCATCCGCGACGTGCGGTCGGGAAGTATCCTGTTCATTGGCCGGGTGGCCGACCCCAAAGGCAAGTAGCCCTGAGTTTGACTCTTGCACTCGTGTCGCCCATCGGGCGGCGTGCAACAGGGCCCCGGGACTTTTGCTCCGCGAGTTTCCTGGCTACGGCCGAGGGCTGTCTCGGTGTTCTGTCGCACTTGGCCAGATGGCGCCGCGTCGCTCAGACGACCTGCTCCGTGGGCCTGAACAGCACCTCATTGATATCGAAGTGCCAGGGCTGATTGACAATGAAGGCGAGCAGCTCCGCGACCTGTTCCGGCTTGACCATGTGGGTGATGTTCTGCCATTTGGCCGGATGGGTCTCGAAGGCGGCGAACAGCTCGGTATCCACCACGCCCGGCTGAATGGCGCAGACGCGCACCTTCGTGCCGACCAGCTCCTCGCGCAACCCCTCGTTCATCGCGGTGACCGCCCACTTGGTGCCGGCGTAGATCCAGGCGTTGGCGCGGGTCTTTCGGCCGAGGACGGACGAGACGTTGATGATCAGACCGCTGTCCTGCCGCTTGAGGATTGGGACGACCTCTTTGAGCACCCAGGCCGCCCCGAGGACGTTGACGCGGATCTGTTGCTCGATGTCGGCGTGGGAGAGCTTCTCGATGGGGCCGACCCGCATGAGCCCGGCGTTGTTGAACACAACGTCGATCCGGCCAAATGCTTCCATGGTTCGGCGGACCATGTTCTGGATGTGCTCGAGCCTGGTCACGTCGGTGACGCACACGAGAGGCTCGCCGCCGGCCTGGCGGACGCGCTCGGCGACGCGTTTGAGCCGATCTTCCCGCCGGGCTGCCAGGACCACCCTCGAGCCTTCCCGGGCCAGGCGGACCGCCACCGCCTCGCCCATCCCGCTGCTGGCCCCGGTAATGAGCACTACTCTCGCGCCGTCGTCCATCGCTCCATCCTTTCATGCTTGCGGCAAAAGCTATCGTGAGAGCCGGATGCGGAAAACCCGCACGTCCGGTCCGACGAGAGGGACGGGGGCATCCCGTCCCGGTCGGTTACTCCACGGCCTCTGCGTGAGGTTTCTTCAGGGCAATCAGCTCCAGCAGCGTAACGGAATTCGGCCTCAACGTCTGGTCGTAAGTGAAGGTATGACCAACCACGCGTCCGGTCTGAGTCTGGGCCAATTCGGCCTCCTTCCGGTCGTGCCAGACGTTGCTGTGAGTCGCATCGATGGTCCATTCGCGCCATCGGCCGCCGGCCAGGGAGGGTGGCAGCTCGTCGATGCTGATCCCCACGTGCCGGCGGAGGGCATACCGGTAGCTGAAGTTGACCAGGACGATCGCCAGCCGCTTGCGCCCGGCGTCCCACGATGCAACGGTGGAGACCTCGTCGTCGCCGCCGGTTACCCGGATCCATTGCCCGCTCAGGTTGTTGAAGATCTTGAGGACGTTATAGATGGGCTTGGGCGTGTTGTGCTGCATGAGCAGGCTCCAGTCGCCTCGGAAGTTCATATCGCCCTGTTTGACGTAGAAGAAGCAGGGGCGGTCGATCCTGGCGGGGATGAACGCCCGGGTGATGCAGTCGCCGCACCAGGCCGCTCCCACCTCGTGGTCCTGCGGGCGGTCGTGCCACCACGCTTCGCTCCATTCGGTGACCATGAAGGAACCGACGCTTCTCTCGAGTTCGGGGAAATCTCTGAGGTACTCGCGAAACGCATCCACCTGTTTCACGAACACATCGGCCGGGTGAAAGTATTCGTGCCAGCTCACGAAGTCGAGCGGCAACTTCTCCTGCCGGCACCAGAGCATCAGCCCGCGGGCGAACCCTTTACCATTCCGGCAGTAGTTGTACTGCTCGGTCTCGAACGGCCCGCTGGCCAGGGCCGGTCCGCCGATCTTCGCTTTCGGGTCCGCCCGCAGCACGCCGCGGGCCGTCGCGCGGTACAGCTTGCAGTAGGCTTCAAACGTACGGACGGTACCCTGGTCCGTTGGCTCTTTGTCGAGTGCCCGGGCGTACAGCTTTTTGAACTCATCCGTGCCGGCATCGTTCGGGCCGGGCTTGATCCAGCCGGTGTTCGCTTCGTTCCAGACCTCCCAGAAGGGGATCCGCTTGCCGCGATCCAGACTGCGCCTGGCCGCCCGATAGCACAGGTCCTCCCACAAGCCGTAATCCCTGGGAGCGCTCTGTCGATTGTGGTCCTGAACCGCATCGAAGGGAATCGGCATGTAGGAGACGGCGAAGATGGGTTCGGCTCCCATTTTGCCTACGATGAAATCGACCCGGCGATCGAAATCGGACCAGTCGTAAACAAGCCGGCCGTCCTTATCCTCCTTGACCACCGGTGTGAAGACGTTGTCCATCCGAAACCATTTGAAGCCGCCCTCTTTGAGTTTCGCCGCCGTCGCATCCTCGTAGTCCGACAGGCCGCCGCCCTGGCTCAGGCCCACGAGCCCGTCCGGCACGTCGCCGATGACTCGCTTGGGGTTGACTACCAGCCTGACGCGCTGGTGGGCGCGGTCGGCGTCGATAATGACCCATTTCGCCTCGCCGAACTCGTCGCCGCCCTGGACGCGGCCATAGACCTGCACCGCCACCTGGACCCTGGTGCCGGGCACCGCCTTCTCCGCAAGCAGCGCGAGAGCGGGGTGATCGTTGTCATACCGGGCCTGCAGTTGCCCGTTGACGTGGACCTCGCCCCCGTCGCCGCAGTTGATCTGCATGCCGACGGTCTTGTCGGCGGTCGATTCACCGTCGATCGACTCGGGAATCACGAGCTCCCCGATCAGCCAGTGAAACCGGTTGGCGTCGGCCAACTTGTCGCCGGGCCTGATCGTCTGGGCGTCGGCGGGCATCTCTGTCGGCAGAGGCTGGCGGTGCTCACCTGGGGGCAGGACCTTCCACTCCGCGTATGCCGCGGCGGCCATGGCCGTCAGAACCCCCAGCGACAGCAAGCGAGCCATCATTCACCTCTTCTTCCTCGCAACCCTGTCCACCGGTCTTACGCAAACGGCCCGACCGGGGTGCGTGAGTTCGTCCGGACCCGTATGCTATGATATCGCGCGTAAGCATTCTACCCGGGCTTGGCTTTGAGTAGGAGCATACTCAACAATGCGGCCCCGGCTTGAGAAGGTGATCGTGGTGGGGATATCGGTATTGATGATTGGCTGCGGGCGGGAGCCCGAGCCGGCGACGAAATACAAACCGCGAGAGCGCCCCCGGTTCACCAGGCCGACGGCGGCCACGCGGCCAGCGGAGATCGTGAGCGGTGCCCCGTCGGGGCTGGCACCGCCCCATACGCTGGATGCAGACCCGGCGACCGGTACGTCCCTGCCGGCGGGTCTCTCATCGACCGCGTCAGGCCCTCCGGCCGACGTGATGCTGTCGTTTACCGCACCCGAACGCTGGGTCGAAAAGGAGCCGCGCTTCATGACGACCGCGGTCTATGCGTTGCCCGCGGTGGAAGGTGATCCGGAAGATGCGGACCTGGCGGTTTCATTCCTTGGCCGGTTTGTGCCGCTGCAGAGGAACGTCGATCGATGGTGCGGGCAGTTCGAGTTCCGCGACGGGAGGAGCTGTTCGGACGTGGTTCAGCAGCGAACCCTGGAAGGCACGAAGTATCCAACCACGATCGTTGACATCTCGGGCAGTTACCGGGGCGGCTCGATAACGGGGGCGGCGGGCCCGGCCCGGCCGGGGTACCGAATGCTGGCGGCTGAGATCCGCACGCCCGCCAGACCCTGGTACGTCAAGCTGCTCGGCCCGGCCAGGACGGTGGCTCATTGGGAGGAGTCGTTCCTGAGGTTTGTTGGCCAGGCGGAGTGAGATGAAGCAGGTCACTATCTACAGCGACGGAGCGTGCGAGGGGAACCCGGGCCCGGGGGGCTGGGCCGCAGTGCTGATCCACAAGCGGGCCCGGCGGGAAATCACCGGTGCGTGTCCAGCCAGCACCAACAATCGAATGGAGCTGACCGCGGCGATCGAAGCGCTGCGAGCACTAAAGGAACCTTGCGAGGTCGATTTTCATACCGATTCGCAATACGTGCAGCGGGGGATGAGCAGTTGGCTTGCCCAGTGGAAGGCAAAGGGGTGGCGCCGGGGGAAAAAGCCGGTCAAGAATCTGGACCTCTGGCAGGCGCTCGATGCCGAAGCGAGCCGGCACAAGGTGCGTTGGCACTGGGTCAGGGGTCATGCGAATGAGCCGGAGAACGAGCGCTGCGACGAGTTGGCTGTCCGGGCGGTCGCGAAGTTGCGGGCTGAACTTGGCCCGGCGGCGCTGGCGAAGATGTTGCGCGAGTTCCAGGCCGACCGGAACGGGCTTTTCTGAACGGGTGAAGCCAAGAAACGGCCCTGGCGGTTTTCTTGCGGCGTTCCCGGATGCTCGTTCAGGGGTGCTCTAGACTTCTTGCCGTTCGTATTCGGCGATCTTCTGGACACGCCGCTCGTGCCGGCCCCCCTCGAAGGCGGCATTGAGCCACACTTCCACGATGCGGCGGGTCAGCTCCTCGCCGACCAGGTCGGCGGGCAGGCAGAGGACGTTGGCGTTGTTGTGTCGGCGTGCCATTTCCGCGGTCAGCTCATCGTGGCAGCAGGCGGCCCGGATACCCCGCACCTTGTTCGCGGTGATCGACATGCCGATCCCGGTTCCGCAGAAGAGGATGCCCATGTCGGCCTCCCCGGAGGTGACCTCCTTGCAGGTCGGGTAGGCGAAATCCGGGTAGTCGCAACTGGCGGGGTTGTCGGTCCCAGTGTCCTGTACTTCGTACCCCTTGGAAATCAGCATGGCCTTGACCTTCTCCTTGGCCTGGTAACCTCGATGATCTGATCCGATCGCTACTCTCAAAGTGAGATCTCCTTCAGCCGGCGGCGCAGGGCCTTCTCGATGCGCTCCGCGCACCTGGCGTAGACGGCATTGTCTCCGCCGATGGGGTCTTCGATATCCACCTCGTCTATTCGCATGGTCCGGTCACGGGCGTCCGCGGATTTGCTGATTACCGTGTCCACGTGGCCGCCAGTCATGGCAAGTATGTGGTCGGCGCGGTTGATCTGGTCCAGGGCGAGCGGTTTCGCGACGTGCCCGGTGATGTCGATGCCTCGGGTTCGCATCGCCTCGACCGCGCCGGGAGAGGCAGCGCCGCCGGAAGCAGCGCCCGTGCCCGCCGACTCGACATGGTAGCCTCGGGCCGCCAGCTCGTGCTCCCGGCACCCCAGGTGCTCGGCCAGGATTCGGCGAAGCAGGCCCTCGCCCATGGGGCTCCGGCAGGTGTTGCCGGTGCACACCAGCAGGATGTTGACGCTCGTCAACCGCTGGATGGTCTGCCTGTCGAGCACGCCTTCCCGCACGATGTGGTAGCCGGTAGCGTTCAGGTGAACGATCGTCGAGGGCTTGGCGTAGCGCGTCTTCCCGCCGTCGAGCACCAGGTCAACCCGGCCGTCGAGCGCGGCCAGTGCCCCGTCGGCATCGACGGGGGCGGACGCCCCGGCGGGGTTGGCGCTGGCGGCGACGACCGGCTCCCGGGCCTCGGTCAGCAGGCAGGCGGCCCTGCGGTCGTCCGGGCAGCGAATGCCGATCGTGCCGTTGTGGTACATTGCTCCGGCGTGGTCGGTCGAGGTCTCGCGGATGACCGGGACGGCCTGAATCTCGCCGACCTGGAAGATGAGCGTGAGCGGACCGGGCCAGGCCCGTTCCGTAAGTCGGCGGCCCAGACCCCTGAGATCAGGCACGAATCGCCCGACAGCCGACCGTTCGCCTATATGGACAGTGAAGGGTCTGTCGTCACCGCGCTGCTTGACCTCGCGAAGCCGGGCCATCGCGGCCGGGTTCGTTACGCTGGCCCCGAGGCCGTAGACCGTCTCGGTCGGGAAAACCACCAGCCCGCCGGCGGCCAGACATCGGGCCCCCTCCCGGATCGCGTTCCGGTATTCCCCCTCGCCGCCGAGTTTGAGTACCTTGGTGTTCATTCGCCTCGCCAGTCGCCGTCGGAGCCCGTTGATTATCAAGACCCCGGCGACGGCTGTCAAGAAAGCGGCAAACCTGGTAATCGGCGATCGCTGGGCGGGCCGCGCGCGAGCATTGTGCCGCTTGCAGACGGCGGCGGTCGGTTCGTGCAGGAAATCACACCTTCGTGTATCATAAGAGACTACGCTATGTCCATCAGCGGAGAACGTGAAATGGTTCGTCTGGCAATCCCGGTCTCGTTCCTTGTTGCTGTGAGCGCCGCCGTGTGGGCTGCAGAGCCCGCCGCCACCACCAGTTCCCCCGCCGTCTGTGCCAAGGACGACGGATACCGGGGGATCTGGTATTCGAATCAGCCGTCGGGCGACCAGTTCAAATACAAGTACAGCGGCGGGCTGGGCACCTACTGCGCCAAGCACATACCGATAGCCTGCTACGCCGACAAGGCGGACAAGACCTTCTTCGTCTATGGGGGGATGCCGAAGGACGGCCACACGTCCAAAGCCAAGCGCATGCTGCTGATCATGGTGTCCTATTACGACCACAAGACCGGACTTGTCCCGCGACCGACCATTCTGATGGACAAGAAGACCGCCGATGCTCACGACAACCCGACGATCATGCTCGATGAGCAGGGTCACGTGTGGGTCTTCGTGGCGGCCCACGGGACGGCGCGCCCGGCCTACATCTTCAAGAGCGTCCGCCCCTACGATGTCGATGCGTTCCAGCTTGTCCGGAAGACGAACTTCTCCTACCCGCAGCCCTGGTACCTGGACGGCCGGGGGTTCCTGTTCCTGCACACCCGTTACGTCGAGGGTCGGCGGCAACTCTACGCGATGACCAGCGAGGACGGTATCGACTGGACGGAGCCCCGGCTGCTGGCTGCGATCGACCGCGGTCACTACCAGATCAGTTGGCGGCACGGGAACAAGGTCGGGACCGCCTTCAACTATCATCCTCAAAAGGGCGGCCTGAACGCCCGCACCAACCTGTATTACATGGAGAGCCGGGACTTCGGCAAAACGTGGCGAAACGCCCGGGGCAACAAGCTCGATCTGCCGTTGCGATCGGTGGACAACGAGGCACTGGTGCAGGATTACAAGAGGCTGAAGCGGTTGGCCTATCTGAAGGATCTCACGTTCGATCCCCTGGGCAATCCGATCATCCTGTACGTCACGAGCCGGGGCTTTGAAGCCGGCCCCAAGAACAGTCCCCGCAAATGGATGACGGCCCGGTGGACGGCCAGGGAATGGGAACTGACCGGCCTGATCCGGTCCGACAACAACTACG
>CAZOIA010000174.1:0-11582 GCA_964579675.1 uncultured Planctomycetales bacterium
AGGTGCCGTCCCCTTCTCCGCCCGAAGGTCCCCGCCGGAACTGTCACGCACCCCCGATTGAATGAGGTCTGTCCGGCTAGTGGTCGGTGTGTCATGTGGACGATATAATTGACGGCGTCTTGCCCGGGCGGTGACAGTTGATCTCGGAGTCCCCACGTGCAGATTTCCCGGTTGCACGAAATCAACGATCTGGTCATCTCGTTCGAGCTGTATCCGCCAAAAACCCCTGAGGCTGAAACCAAGCTCTTCGAGCAAGCGATTCCCGGGATGTTGGAGCTCGCCCCGGCGTTCCTGACCTGCACGTACGGTGCTGGTGGGAGCACGCACGACAAGACCCTTGAGATCGTCTCGCGGATCACCAGCGAGGTGGGGGTCGAAGCGGCAAGCCATCTGACCTGCGTGGGGGCCTCGCGCGACGAGATCACCGCCTACCTGGAGCAGGCCCGGGGCAGAGGTATCACGAACATTGTGGCACTTCGTGGCGATCCGCCGGCGGGCGATACATCTTTTCAACCGCACCCGCAGGGCTTCGAGCACGCGGTCGAGCTGGTCGCGTTCATCAAGGAGCTCGGCGGATTCGACGTCGCGGTGGCCGGCTACCCGCAAGGGCATCCCGAATGCCCCGACAAGCACCTGGACTGGCAACGATGTCGCGACAAGGTCGA
Source organism: uncultured Planctomycetales bacterium (assembly GCA_964579675.1). Classification (GTDB taxonomy): domain Bacteria; phylum Planctomycetota; class Phycisphaerae; order UBA1845; family PWPN01; genus CAZOIA01. Next base: position 666 of record CAZOIA010000174.1, read on the forward strand.
GGCGGGCGCGGATGCGATCATCACCCAGTTGTTCTATGACAACCGCGATTTCTTCGAGTTCGAGGATTACCTGACCAACAAGCTGGGCGTCACGGTGCCGATCGTCCCCGGGGTACTGCCCATTCTCAGCACGCAACAGATCAAACGCTTCTGCGGGTTGTGCGGGGCGACATTGCCCCCGCGGGTGCTGGCCCGCCTGGACGAGCTGGCGGATGACAACCAGGCATGCCGGCAGTACGGAATCGACCTGGCCACGGAGATGTGCGACGAGCTGATCCGCCACGGCGCGGCGGGCATCCACTTCTATACGCTCAATCTCGTGGGACCGACGGGGCAGATCATGCGCAATCTCGGTTTGCCTCGCAGCACGTCCTGACCCTCCTGCATACCTCAAAAAGGGGGGCTGAGCGGGTAGAACGGTCCGGCGTCTTGCGAATTGCGTTATCGGCGGATTGGGTGTACCACGTGGCAGGCCGGGATGGCGGAGCCCCTTCAGCCCGCCCGGCGAGTTGCGGGAACCGGGACGGAGCAGAGCCCCGAGATGCCGGCTGCCACCAAGAACCATTACAACATGAGCCGGATGCGTATCATCTTCGCCTGCGCCAGCCTGGCCCTGTTGGGGAGCCTGGTGTGGATGGTGAAGGTGGACTACGCCCGGCCGTGGCGGCAGTTCCAGGACGATTTCACGGAGCTGGAGGCGACGCTGGCCTACTTCGATGTGCTGGCCACCCGGACGCGCGAGAGCCGGCAGGAGCTGGCGGCGGCGAAGGCCGCCGTGGACGCCACCGTCAGGAAGGGGACCGGCGTGGCGGAGGCCCGACGGGCACTGGTGCAAATCGAGAAGCGAACGGCCGATGCCAGCAAGAGGCATGAGCAATTATCCAGTACCGTGCGCCGCGGGCTGTTCAACCTGCCGCTATTAGACTTCCTCGCCCCCCGGGGCACCGTCGGGGCAAACGAGATCAAGCAGATCGTCGTGCCGGACGTCCGCCGCGAACTGAACTTCGTCCAGGCTGACACAGTCGACCGCTGCACGACCTGTCACCTGGTGATCGCCAGCGAGAACTTCACGAAAGAGCAGTTCGCCCGGCGGCTGGAGAAGGCGATCTCCTCGATCAACGAGCAGCGGCAAATCGAGGGCAAGCCGGAACTGGTGCCCCCGGCAGTTGAGGGTCGGGGCGATCTGGCACCCGGCGATATCGCCCGGGCGTGGCGAACGCTGACCGAAGAACAACAGAATACCTTTTTCGATGCACTTCTCGAACGGATCAATGGGTTTCAGGCTCAGCGGGGCGAACGGCCGCTGTGCTTCACCCAGCCGCTGTTGGCCCATCCCGATCCGGATCTGTTCGTTCTGCCCGATTCGCCACATCCGGCCAGCAGGATGGGGTGTACGGTCTGCCACGAGGGCAGCGGCGAGGAAACGGACTTCGTGCTGGCGGCGCACACGCCGGCCACTGACGCCCTGGCCAAAGAATGGAGGGCCAGGTACTACGTCAGAACCGCAGGGCTCGCGGCCCAGCATACCTTCGAGACCGCCCGGGCCGGCTGGGACCGCCCGATGCTCCCTTTGAAATACACCCAGGCGAGCTGCACGAAATGCCACCCACAAGTGGCGGATATGGCCATGTATGACGGTGAGCCCGCCGCCACACGCATCAACGAGGGCCGATTCCTCTTCACCTCGCTGGGGTGCGTCAACTGCCACCTGGTGGCAGAGCTGAAGGATGCCTCCCGGGTAGGACCGGACCTCACGCACGTCGGTGAGAAGCTGACCCGGGGGTTCACCCGGAACTGGATCCGGTTCCCCGCGGAGTACCGCCCGTCCACTCGCATGCCGCACTTATTTCGACAGGAGAACAACGACGGCTTCTCCGAGACGGCAGGCGGGGACGGCGATCCGGAGCTTCGCACGAAGACGGAAGTGATCGCGATGACCGAGTACCTGTTCGGGGTGAGCCGGGGGTACCGTCGTCAAGAGCCGCCGGAGGAATTGTGGGATCCGCTCAAGGATGAAGACACCCCCGCCGCCCTCGCGGCAGCCAGGCGCGGACACCGGCTGTATGCCTCAATCGGATGCCTGGCCTGCCACGCCACGCTCGCTCACAAGCCCTACGGTCCGGACGGCCTCGCCGATGAGCCGATCGGAGCTACTTGGATCGTCGAGGATCTCGTCTCGAAGATGCTGCCTGGGGATGAGCATGAACGGGCCCGGTTGTCGGACGAAGCCTACGACGCAATCTGGGACAGGGCCTGCGACCGCTGTGGCGAAATGACGTATGTCGATCGCGTCGAGTACGTGATGAGGAACCTGCCCGGCGAGCTGGACACGATCTTCAACCCCGAGCACGCCGGCGGCCCGGTCTTTACCCGGTCGGCACCGGAACTGTCGAGCATCCGGACGAAGTTCCAGAGTTGCCCGCAGGCGGTGTGGTGGTTATACGATTGGCTGAAGGACCCGCGTCGCTATTCGGGCCGGACGAAAATGCCGCGGCAGCGCCTGGCTTTCAGGCCGGGCGAGTTACCGATGCCCGATCCCGAAGCCGGCGCCGACACCGGCCACGCCATCGATTCCGACGAAGCCCTGGACATCGCGGTTTACCTGTCCACGCTCGACAAGAACAGAGCGTTCTCGACGGGTCCTCTTGATAAGGATGGGGATGATAGCGTGAGGTTCGCGGGCAAGCGGGACGAATTGATCCGCTCCCTGCTGGGCCGCCTGCATTCAGCGGCCCCCGCCGAGGCGCTCCGGGACGACGAAGGGACTGAGCTGACGAGTCTCCTGATTACAAAGCTCGCCGGCTCGTGGGGGCAAGAGCAGGCACGCACGATCATCAAGGCCATGGACCTCCAGGACCGCCGCTGGCTGTTCCTGGGGCAACAGATGGTCGGTCATTACGGGTGTTACGCCTGCCACCTGATCCCCGGGTTCGAGGAAACGCCGCGGCTGGGCCCGGAGTTGACCGGTTGGGGGGAGAAGCAGTTGAGCCAGTTGGACTTCGGGCTCTTCGATCCGGTCCATGCCGAGCGCCGGGCAGCGGACCCGCTGTTCACGTATCTGTATCCCTCTATCCCTGACGATCCGCAGGACCCGCGGAACCGCAATGCGTTGATCCGGTGGGCAGGAACGAACCCGCCCGTCCGCGTCGGGCATACGCGGGCATCGTTCGCCTGGCACAAGGTGCGCAACCCGAGGATATGGGACCGCAAGATACCCAAGCGCCCCTACGACAAGCTGAAGATGCCGAACCTCTTCGTTACCGACGCAGAGGCCGACGCACTGGTGACGTTCCTGCTCTCGCGCAAGCCAGCCCGCGTGAACCAGGCCCTGCAGGTCGATTACCACGACCGCCCGGCAGGCTGGATTGCCGCCGGGCGAAACCTGGCCCGCGAGCTGAACTGCGTCGGCTGCCATCTGATCGACGGAAACCGGGCGGCGATCCATCAGTACTATTGGGTGTGGGAAGGGGGGCAAGCCTTCTTCGACGAAGCCAACGCACCGCCCCGGCTGCGGGGCGAGGGGGCGAAGACGCAAGGGGCGTGGCTGTTCGGGTACCTGCACGACGTCGTGCCGATCAGGCCCTGGCTGCAGGTTCGGATGCCCGGGTTCAACCTGACCGATGAGCAGGCGACGCAGTTGGTCGAGTACTTCGTCGGCCTGAGCGGGTATGAATCGCAGTGGCTTAGCGACCGCCTCGCGCGGGTGCAGCAATACGTCACCGCTGCTCAGGAGCAAGCGTCGGCTGCCCGGACCGACGCGGACGGTCGCGGGCCCGGTTGGGACTGGTACCGGCAAGGCTCGTTGGCCGGGATCGCCGAGGCGCTGCGTCGATATGCGAGGGCCAATCGAGTGGTGCCCGCTCACACACTCGATCCAACCCAGGTGGATCCAGCGGCTTTCTCCGCGGTTCATCAGCAGATTCTTCGAGAGGCGGGTTTCCTGGAACGAGTCTTTGCCGTGGCGTACCCGTTCAGCGAGAGACCGCCGGAATCGGTTTCGCCGGACGAGATCGCAGATGGTGAAACGCTGTTTGCCGAGCTGCAGTGCCTCAAGTGCCACGTCTTCGGCGATCGGACGGCTGCAGGGGCCAATGCCAACCCGACGGCTCCCAACCTTCAGTTGATCGACCGGCGGCTGCGGCGCGAGTGGATCCGCCATTGGCTGGCCGGGCCGCGCCGGCTCCTGCCCGGCACGAAGATGCCGAACTTCTTCGGCGAGCGTTTGGCCAGCCCGTTCGCCGCCTATCCGCCCGACGACCGGGCGGAGGTCGAAGCGCGCCTCAGAAACAGGGAGATGATCGACGACGGCGCCGGTCAGATTCGGGCGATTGCTCATTTCATGTTCGACGCCAGCAGAAAGAGGCGCAATGTAGTCCGACCGCCGGAGGCGCAACACCCATCGAGGGAGGGTGTCGCCGATGCAAAGGATTGATGCCGTCTTGTCCGTCCGCGCGGGAGGAGATGCCGCGGTCAGGGGCAGCCTGAGAAGAGTCTACAGAAAGGAACGGGAAACCGATGTTCGTCAGGACGTGTGTTTTCGTCGCCTGTCTGTCAATTCCGGTGGTGCATTTCGTTCAGGATGCCGCCGGGGCCGACTGGCCCATGTGGCGTTACGACGCGGGACGTACCGCGGCTTCCCCGGGGGGCCTGTCGCGGCAATTGCACCCGCAGTGGGTGCGGGTCCTGCCGACGCCCCGACCCGCCTGGCCGCCCGATCAGGACAAGTTGCAGTTCGACCTCTCCTACGAACCCGTCGTGATGGGCAAGATGATCTTCGTCCCTTCCATGGTCAGTGATCACCTGGCGGCGTGGGATACCGAGACGGGCGAGGAGAAATGGCGTTTCTACACCGACGGTCCGGTTCGGTTTGCACCGGTGGCCTGGCGGGGCAAAGTCTACTTCGTCTCCGACGACGGCTACCTTTACTGTCTGGATGCGGCCAGCGGCGGGTTACGCTGGAAGTTTCGCGGCGGGCCCTCGGATCGCAAGGTCCTGGGCAACGACCGACTGATCTCCATGTGGCCGGCACGGGGAGCTCCGGTCATCTACGACAAGACCATCTACTTCGGGGCCAGCATCTGGCCGTTCATGGGCACCTTCATCCATGCCCTGGATGCGGAGACCGGCAAGGTTGTCTGGACCAACAGCGGAAGCGGCTCGGTGTACGTCCAGCAGCAACACTACAGCCCCGCCTTCGCGGGCGTCGCACCGCAGGGTTACATGGCGGCGACGAAGGACAAGTTGCTGGTTTCGGGAGGCAGGACGGTGCCGGCCGGCTACGACCGGCGAACCGGCGAATACCTGTATTTTCAGGTCTCGGACCGGAGCTTCGGGAAGGACGCCGGCGGTTACGCGGTGGCGGCGAGGAAAGAATGGTTCTTCAACCGGGGGGCGGTGTACAAGCTGGCCGACGGGTCCGGGCTCATGCGTGCGTGGGCCTCGGTTCTGGGGCACCGGTCCATTTTCACCGCCGACGGAAAGGGACACGTCCTCGCCCACGCCCTCAGCCCCAAGAAGGAGGAATTCGTGGACCGCAAGGGCAAGAAGCAGACGCGGACGGTCCTGCCGAAACTCTGGGAGGTCTCGACCGAGCCGGTCGTCACACGAGTATTCATCAAAGCCGGGCAGCGCCTGTATGGCAGCGGAAGCGATGGGCTCGTGGCGGCGTTGGACCTTCCCCGGGCCGGCGGTCAGGCGAAGGTCAGTTGGCACACCCGGATCGAAGGCGACGCGTGGAGCATGCTTGCCGCCGACCGCAAGCTGTTCGTCGTTACCCGCCAGGGGTCGATTTGCTGTTTCGGGCCGAAGCAGAGCGGCAACAAGTCGCCGCGATCCTTTGAAGAGGCTTCCTCCCCGGACTTGGGCCAATCGGTCAGTTTGGGTGCCGGAGATGAGCGGAGCACGACGGCTCAGGCCGTCCTTGAGCGGACCGGGCAGAAGGAGGGTTACTGCCTGGTCCTGGGCGCGGGGAGCGGGCGGTTGATGGAGGAACTCCTCCGGCAGTCCAATCTGCACGTCATGGCCCTGGATCCGGATGCGGAGAAGGTCGAAGCCCTGCGCAGGAAGCTGGACGAAGCGGGCCTCTATGGCCGGCGAGTTGCTGTTCACGCCGGGGATATCCTGTCGGTTGAGTTGCCGCCTTATCTGGCCAGTCTGGTCGTCTCGGAGGATCTGAAGGCCGCGGGCATCGGTTCGGGCAGAAGCTTTGTCGAGAAGGTGTTCCGTGCGCTGCGTCCCTATGGGGGGACCGCGTGTTTCGCGACAACCGGCGATGAGCGGAAGACGCTGGTGCGGCAAATTGAAACATCCGATTTGCCGAAAGCCGAGGTGAACGCGGAGCAGGATGGATTGGTGACGCTGACCCGGGCCGGGGCGCTGCCCGGTTCAGCGGACTGGACGCATCAGTATGCGGATGCCGCGAACACCGTGGTCTCGAAGGACGGGTTGGTTAGGGCGCCTCTGGGCTTGTTGTGGTTCGGGGGGCCGTCGAACGCCGGGATTCTCCCCCGCCACGGGCACGGACCATCGCCCCACGTGATCGGAGGTCGTCTGTTCATCGAGGGGCGCGACATCATCCGTGCCGTGGACGTCTATACCGGCCGGCTGCTCTGGGAGAAGGAGATGAAGGAACTCGGCAAGTTCTACGACAATACGTCCCATCAGCCAGGGGCGAACGAGATCGGGAGCAATTACGTGTCGCTGGCTGATGGAATCTACTTGGTGACGCCCGGCTCGTGCCTGCGACTGGACCCTGCGACGGGTCGGACGATGAAAGAGTTCACGTTGCCGGGGCGGGATGATGGAGGGGACCATCCGCGCTGGGGCTTCATCACCGTCTGGGAGGACCTGCTCGTCGCCACCACTTCGCCGATCAGCGTGTCGCTGAAGGAGGAGGATGTCGCCAAGCAGCCCCCCAGGAGTATGACGCCTGTCATCCGCAAGAACGCCGAGTGGCAATACCTGGCCGGCCGACATCCGAAAGTAGCGTGGACCCGGACGAGTTTCACGGAGGCGGATGCCGGGCGGGCGGGATGGAAGACCGGGCAGGCGGGGTTCGGCTACGGGGACAACGACGACAAGACGCTGCTGAAGGATATGGAGGCCAACTATACGGTCGTCTACGTGCGGAGGTTCTTCGACGTGGCCGACGTGGGCGGCGTCCGCAAGCTCGGGCTCATGATCAACTATGACGATGCCTTCATCGCCTATCTGAACGGCAAGGAGGTCGTGCGGGCCAACATCGCCAAAGGCAGCGGCGAGAGCATCTCCGGGATCGGCGGGCACGAGGCGGAGGGTTACGAGTACTTCGAGATCAAGGACCCGAGAAACCACCTGCGCGACGGCACCAACGTCCTGGCCATCGAGGGCCATAACGTCAACGCCGGCAGCAGCGATTTCTCTCTCGATCCCTATCTGATGACCGCACTGAGAGGAAACGGAGCGCAGGACCAGAGGCATGACCAGGTCGCCGCGGCGCCGCTGAAGGACATCCCCGGCGTAACGGTCAACGCGGACTACGCCTCGACGAGTTCGACGCTGGTTGTGATGGACAGGCACGACGGCGAGCTGCTCTGGTCGCGCCGGGCCCGGTACGGTTTCCGCCACAACGCGATCGCCCTGGGCGCGGGGCGGCTGTTCTGCATTGACGGAATGAGCGAGTCAAAGCTCGCCAGCCTGAGACGCCGGGGCTGGGAGATCGCCGACGAGCCGACCCTTTACGCCCTCGACGCCCGGACCGGCAGCGAGCTGTGGAGCACGAGCAGGGACATCTCCGGCACGTGGCTCGGGTACTCGGCCGAACACGACGTTCTCGTGCAGGCGGGGAGCCGCGGACCCGACCGGGCCCGCGACGAGCCGGGCCACGGACTGGCTGCATACCGCGGTGCCGACGGCAAGCCAATATGGCAGCGCGACCTGGAGTACAGCGGCCCGGTGATGCTCCATCACGACACCCTTGTCACCCAGGGATGGGCGCTCGGGCTTCTTACCGGCAGAGAGAAGATGTGCCGCCATCCACTGACCGGGCGAGAGGTGAACTGGTTCTTCAAGCGCAATCATGGCTGCAACACGACCATCGCGAGCGAGCATCTGCTGACGTTCCGCAGCGCCGCGGCCGGTTACTACGACCTGGCCGGCGACGGGGGCACGGGGAATCTGGGCGGGTTCAGATCGGGCTGCTCGTCCAACCTCATCGTTGCGGATGGTCTTCTGAACGCCCCCGATTACACCCGGACCTGCACCTGCAGCTATCAGAACCAGTGCTCACTGGCCCTGGTGCACGACCCCCGGGTCGAGATGTGGACCTTCAGCGGGCTCAAGTCGGATGATGCGCCGGTGCGGCGGGTGGGGATCAACTTCGGCGCACCGGGCGACCGGCGTGCGGATGACGGCACGTTGTGGCTGGACTACCCCAGCGTCGGCGGGCCTTCGCCTGATATACCAGTCCTGGTGATCCCCGAAAAGGTCGAGTGGTTCCGCTGCCATTCCTCAGCCGTGAGCGGCGAGGGATTGAACTGGGTGGCGGCGTCCGGGGGCCGCGGTTTGAGGATGGCAAAGATCACGTTGGCCAAAGGGCAGAGCAGGCCTCGTCCCTATACTGTACGCCTTCACTTCGCCGAGATCGAACGCGTCAAGCCCGGTCGCCGTGTGTTCAATGTCGCCATTCAGGGCAGTCAGGTGCTGAAGGACTTCGACATCGTTAGGGAAGCCGGCTCTGCTCATGTGGGCATTGTCAAGGAGTTCAAAGGTATCCGGGTGGTCGATGACCTGGAACTGACGCTGACTCCCACCGCCTCAGACCAGGCCGATGAGCCGATCATCTGTGGTATCGACGTGAGCGAAGAATAACGCACTGCGCCAAGGGGAACGGATGCGGATCACACAACACCTGGACCGGGATAGGAATCCCGGGGCAACGTCCGAAAGGGCGGGTCCCACGGCGACGGTCAGAGCTCCGAATTGGACGTGATGAAATCGATGAGTTCGTCCACCTGGGCGAAGCAAAGACACGTGACCGTGTCGGCTGCCCCGTAGTAGATCGCGATCCGACCGGTTGCCGCGTCGCACAGGGCCGCACACGGGAAAACGACGTTGGGCACGTCGCCTACGCATTCGTAAAGCTCCTGCGGCGCCAGGATGTAGGGCCCGGCCCGGTGGATCACCTTCCAGGGCTCATCCCGGTCCAGCAGGGCGGCCCCCGCACTGTAGACGTAGCCGTTGCACGAGGTGAGCACGCCGTGGTAAATGAGCAGCCAACCCCGCGTGGTTTCAATCGGCACGGGGCCGGCCCCGATCTTCGTGCATTGCCAACCCGTCCTGGTACCCATAACGAAGCGATGTCGGCCCCAGTAGCACAGGTCCGGGGACTGGCTGTAGAAAATGTCGCCGAAGGCCGTGTGGCGGGTATCGCTGGGTCGGCTCAGCATCGCGTACTTGCCGTTGATCTTGCGCGGGAACAGCACGCCGTTGCGGTTGTAGGGCAGGAAGGCATTTTCGAGCTGGTGGAACACCTTGAAATCGTGGGTGTACGCCACGCCGATCGTCGGGCCATGGTAGCCGGTGCACCAGGTCACGTAATAGCAATCGTCGATCCGGCAAACACGGGGGTCGTAACCGTAGTCCGGGTTCGCCGGTTCCGGCTCGTCCGTGGTGAAGCGGATCGGCTCGTGGTCGATCTCCCAGTTGATGCCGTCGGTGCTCCGGCCGCTATGTAGCCTCATGCGCCGCCGCCGATCATCACAGCGGAAAACACCGGCGAAGCCCCGTTCGAAAGGTACGACCGCACTGTTGAAGATGCTGTTGGCGCAAGGGATCAGGTGGCGGGGGATGATCGGATTGCCGGCGGATCGCCAGACGGCGTCCCGGCAGCGGTCCGGCTTGGGTTCCCAAGGTATGTTCGGCAAGGCGGGGCCGATGATCGTCTGCTTTCCCCGGCTGGTGGCGGCCATGCTTGTCTTCTCCCGCGGCCTTCATTGCGCCTGCATGGCGACCTTGGCGTAGAAGCTGACCATCTCCTTGCAGGTGACGGGCTTGATCTTGCCTGCATTGCCGGCCTGGCCGAAGGCGGTCATCCGGTCGATGCACACCTGCTTCATGGCTTCGCGGGCCGGGCCCAGGTACTTGCGCGGGTCGAACTCGCCCCTCGTGGTGCCGAAGACCTTGCGGATCGCGCCGGTCATTGCCAGCCGGTTATCGGTGTCCACGTTGACCTTGCGGACGCCGTGCTTGATCCCCCGCTGGATCTCCTCGACCGGAACGCCGTAGGTCTCCTTCATCTCGCCGCCGTACTCGCGGATGATGTCGAGCAGCTCCTGGGGGACACTGGAGGAGCCGTGCATGACCAGATGCGCGTTCGGCAAACGCTTGTTGATCTCCTCGATGACACTCATGACCAGGACATCGCCGGTGGGCTTGCGGGTGAACTTGTAGGCCCCGTGGCTGGTGCCGATGGCCACGGCCAGGGCGTCCACGCCGGTGCGGGCGACGAATTCCTCGGCCTGGACGGGGTCGGTGAGATGCTTCATCGCCTCTTCGCTGGTCAGGCCCGCCCCGTGACCGTCCTCGATCCCACCGAGGCAGCCCAGCTCACCCTCGACGGTGACGCCCTTGGCATGGGCGGCGTCCACGACTTTCTTGGTCACCTCGACGTTGTACTCGAAACTGGCGGGCGTCTTCCCGTCCGCCTCCAGCGAGCCGTCCATCATGACCGACGTGAAGTCCTGCTCGATCGCACTGAAGCAGGTCTCGGGCGAGTTGCCGTGGTCCTGGTGCATCGCGATCGGCAGGTTGGGATGCAGCTCCACCGCGGCCAGCATCAGATGGCGGAGGTAAGCGTCGTTGGTGTAGGAGCGGGCCCCTCGGGAGGCCTGAACGATCACCGGCGATTCGGTCTCCTCCGCCGCGGCCATGATCGCCTGG
>CAZOIA010000175.1:0-11536 GCA_964579675.1 uncultured Planctomycetales bacterium
GCTCTGCACTTGGCCAGAACAGGATAATCGCTCTGTAATGATGCTACAGTCTCCATTTATGGTTGGTTTATCGAGAAAGCTCGGGCGTAGATGTCATCTTTCCACGCGGCGCCGCGGCAGAGATCAGATTCAACCCGGGATTCAACGGCCGGCTTGCCGGTGGTTCATCCATCGGGACTCCCATGAGCCGGGTGTTCGACGTGTACGGCAGACCCGTCCACCAGAAGAAAGTGCCCCGGAACAAAGAGCTGTTTGAAGACCGCGTGCTTTACGAATTGCCCGAAGCCTGGAAGATCATATACGCGAAAGCAGGCGTGCTGTTCTGGTTTGACAAGTCCAAAAGGGTTTCCCAGTTTGTGGTTTTCGCGAAAGCCGGAGGCGAGGACGAGGGTGAGCGCGGGCGGACAGGCAAGCCCGATGGTGTTGGGGACGCGGGGGGCAAACCGGTGACACTGACCAGGCCTTATCCGCCCTCATACCCTGATGCCCCGCGTGATAAGATCGCCGTCCAGTACGCGGCGATCGAACTCGCCGGGCAGGTCGGCTTGGGCTATGACTGGTCCACCTCATTCAAGAACACCGATCCACTATGTCGTCGCTGGATCAGGCCCAACATCCAGGATGTTCCGTTTCACCAGGCTCTATATGGGATCCTTGAGCCGCTCGACTTGCGGTATGAAGTCCGCGATGGCGAAGTGGTGCTTGAGCGGAAGTAGGTTAGCGCGGCACGGGAGAGAACAGGGGGAAAAACGGGCCGGGTTCGTTTGCCAGCGATAACGGGGCCCGTGTTGCTTTCCGCCACGTTTCTGTGTCGAACCATTACGCCTTGGAGACGTTCTTTTTGCGCCCTTTGAGCCTTGCGCACGCGTTCCGCGTATCGACCACGAGCCTGGCATTCATGGCGACCGTGTCGCGGTCGTAGGCGCCGTGGTCCGTGGAGATGACCGCGCAATCGATGTTCGGTGCGTCGAAGCCGACGGTCAGTACGTTGACGTTGCACAGGTACTCAGACTAACCGGGTTGAGGGGGTTAGATATGATGTGTCGCTTGGGTGATTTGGCTCACATCCGGCGGGTTGGATTGTGCACATTGGCACTGGTTGGCCCTGGCTGCCTGGGCTGGCCGGATTACGTCTCGCCCGACCCGGATCACATCGCCGTCGTTTATACGCCGACCGAGGACTATGCGTGGATTACAGGCAGAGAGGATGGTGAAACGTGAAGGTCAAACGGTCCCTGGTGTTCTTGATCGTCTTGCTTGTAAGCGTTGGCGTTTGGGCGGCGGAGCCGGCGCGGGACACGCCGACGTCTCAGCCGGCCGGGCTGCCCGAGCGGCAGTGGCGTGCGGTCCATCTCATGGCGTGGGGGACGGCGGCGGGCCCCGCGGGCTTGCCGTCTCTCAAGCGCGCGATCGCGGAGGTCCTGGCCCCGCTCGGGGTCAACGTCATCATCTACGAGGTGAATTACCACTTCGCGTATGTATCCCATCCCGAACTGCGCCATTCGGTCTTCATCACCAAGGCCCAGGCCCGGGAGCTCGCCGATCTATGCCGAAAGCATGGGATCAGCTTGATCCCCCAGTTCAACTGCCTCGGGCACCAGTCCTGGATCCGCAAGAAAGCGGTTTTCCCGCTACTAATCCAGTACCCCGAGCTCGAGGAGACTCCCGACGTGCCGCGGGAGCAATGGGATAGCGTCCCGCGAAGTTGGTGCCCGCTGCACCCGCGCGTAAACGAGATCATTCTGCCCATGCTCGACGAGCTGATCGAGGCCTTTCAAGCCCGGGCGTTCCATGTCGGGATGGACGAGGTGCTGGTCATCGGCAGCAGCAAGTGCCCGCGATGTCGGAGCAAGGACCCAGCCAAGTTGTTCGCCCAGGCGGTGACGGACCTCCATCGCCACCTGGTTCGCGAGAAGAGCCTCACGATGCTCATGTGGGGCGACCGCTTGTTGGACGAGCGGCTCATGCATTTCGGCGAAGGCTGGTCGGCAAGCCGAAACGGCACCGCGGGGGCCATCGACTTGATTCCCAAGGACATCATCATCTGCGACTGGCACTACTCGCTTCGCGAGGACTATCCCTCGGTTCGTTACTTTCAGCGGAAGGGCTTTCGCGTGTTGCCGGCGAGCTGGCGAAATGGTGAGGCTGCCGTCGCGCTGATCGCGTGCGCCCATCGCGAGCCGACGAACAGGATGCTCGGGCATCTGTGCACGACGTGGACGCTGGAGCCGGGTTACTTCGCCCGGGCCCTGCTGGGTGAGGATGCTCCTGCCGATCTGTCCCCATGGGCGGTGGAATCGGCGGCCGCCCTCCGGGCCTGCATGACCAAGCTCGATCAACTGTCGCCGCGCCGCTAAGCAGGCTTATTCATGAATGCACGGCCCAATGTCCATTTCTTTCGACAAGAGAAGAGACAACTGTGCATTCTCTCCTGGGACGGGCGCAAGGCCCGTGGAACTGGACGTTGCCCGGTTCCGGGCCGGTCATGACCGGCGGCGATCTGCTCGCCTCCAAAGGTGCGGCCAAATGTACGGAAGGCGGCCTGCCATAAACAACTACCGTATCTTCCATACCTTTGAAGAAACCTCCGTACCTTTGTGTTATCGGAACACCTCCCTTGCCGACACAAATCGGACGGCAGCGAGGCGCCCTGCCCGGGGGAGCCATAGAACAATGATCTAAAGGGTTTACCCCATTCGTCCGAGTTGTAGAAAAGTGTTGACGTTGAAGCGACGCTCACCGGAAAACTTCCAGTTCGGCCGCCCGGATCTGCTGGAGGACACACCACGCATGATGGTAAAGCCAGAGCCCATGAATTTCGTCCTGTACCGCGCTTAGAAACCAGCCCATCAAGGAGTCTCTTGGCATGAGCGATACTTCAAGCTCCTGGCGGGACCGGCTCACAGCACTCGAGACTTTGCCGATGCTCCCCAGCGCCGCCTTGCGATTCATCGAGCTGGGCAAGGATCCCGATGCCGAGCTCGAGGACTACGTGGAGGCGGTTCAGGTGGATGCGTCATTGAGCAGCAAGATCCTCTCCCTCGCCAATTCCGCCTGGATAGCGCCCAGCCACGAGATCACCGCCGTCAAGAAGGCCGTTGGGCTTCTGGGCATGAACAATGTACGCACTCTGGCGATCAGTTCCTGTTTGGCTGGTCTCCACAGTGCCTGGAAGCTTGAACCCGAGGAAGGCAAGGCCCTTTGGGAAGCTTCTCTCTGCAAGGCGGTCACCGCCAAGCTCCTGGTCCAACCGAGCATGCCCAAACGCGCTGACGAGGCCTTAGCCCTTGGTCTGTTTCAGGACATCGGTCTTGGGCTTTTCGTGGCTACGGCGGGGGGCGCGTTCGCTCAAAGACTCCTCGATCCGGACTTCACGGTTCATGCTCAGCTTCAGGAAGAGACCGCTCGTTTCGGGGTGGATCACGCAGAATGTGGACGTGTCATCGCTGAGAGGCTGAGACTACCAGGATTCTTCCTCACTTCCATCGGTCTCCACCATGAGCGGCAACAGCTCGCTCAGGAGCTCAACAGCGAACATTTGGCCGTTGCGTCGCATGTCGTCTCGCTCTTGCCTCACGACATCCGAGCTTGGAAACAGAACGACCTCGGTGAGATGACTGAGGTGCTCGAAAACTACTACGGTGATCGATGGTCGAGCTTTGAAGAGTTTCTTCAGGAGACACAGGGGGAGTTGGATGACCTCATCATCATGCTGAACCAGCGTTCTGAGAAGATGCCGTCGCTGGCACAGCTCGTGCAGGAAGCCTGTGCGGAAAACGTACGCTGTACCACTGCCCTTGTCGGGCAGATGCAATCGCTCATCTCCAGCAACAACGATCTAACTTCAGTCATGAATCAGATGGTGCAGGATCAATGTACCTCTGAAATGCGAGCGAATCACGATCGGCTGACTGGTTTGCTCAATCGTGAAGGCTTCCTCAAACTCGCACGCCACGCGGTTGCAAAGCTCGCAGCTACCGGCCAGCCTGGGGGGGTCGCGGTATTCGACCTGGATCGGTTCAAGCAAGTCAATGACACCCACGGGCACGCCTGCGGCGACGCGCTGCTGAGGCTGGTGGCCGACCACCTTCGAACCGCTGTCCGACGCAACGATCTCATTGGCCGATGGGGTGGCGATGAGTTCGTCATTTTTTGGGAGGGATTGCGTGAGGTCGAATGCATCCAAGCCGCCCTACGCTGTCAGCAGGCGGCGGTAGAAGCAGTCCTCAAATGGGAAAACAACTACGTTTCCGTGGCCATGACCGGCGGCCTGCGATGGATCTCACGTATGGGACTGGACACGGAGGTGTCCGGGCTTATCGACCAGGCCGACCAAGCCTTTTACCAAGCCAAGCGGTCCCAGAGAGGCAGTCTGGTCAGTTATCGTGAGACCGCCCAAGCCCAGTCACCCTTGGCCACCTGAGCCCCGACGCCACTGAAACAGCGGGCCGGGGCCCATCGTCTGCAATGATTTCCGGACCTCGCCCTTCAAGTCTTAAGTGACATGGATACCGTTATGTCAGGTTGGCAGGATCTGGGTCCAAGGGCCGGGATCTGCGCCGGCGACGATTGCCTCATGCTTGTCCCTCGACACCGTATGCAGCTTGACGCACATCCACTGTGCCCCTCCCTCTGCAATGACGCCCATGACTTCGCCGAGGAACCGCTTGGCGACCGATCTGGTTATCGTCAAATGCAGTTCCAGGCACGTTTCATCGCTCGGCGACGTTGATGTCGGGATCAGCAATCCTCCTTTCCCGATGTTCAGGGTGTCGCCCGCCGCGAAGATTGACGACGGACCGAAGGCGAGTGTCCGGAATTCGGCTCGCATCGTCGAAGGCAGGGTGCAGTATTCGCTGCGCAGCAGCGCCTTGGCTCGGTCCGCTGCCGCCTTCGCGCCGGGTAGCGGGTCGTGAGTGCGGAACTGCAGGACGTACGTGGCGATCTGGATGCTGTCCCCGTGTTCGAGGACATGGTTCTCGCTCGTCTTTCCGTTGACGGTCGTGCCGCCGGTCGAGCCGGCGTCCGCAAGAATGAACTGGGCTTCCGTAGGTGTGATCGTGGCGTGGGTGCGCGACACGCTCTGGTTGGGAAGAGTGATGTCAGCGTCCTCAGATCGGCCGATAGTGATGGTACAGCGGGGCAGCTCGATTTCGAACATGCCGATATCAACACCAAAGACCTTTAGATACGGGCTGTGTGAGGGTGGCTCAATAGCCTTAACGAACGCTTCGCCGACGGGCTCCGGGCTCGCGACGGATTGCTGTTCCCGATCTGCAATCGGCTGCTGATGCATCATGATTCATCCCTCGTCGTTGTTGGCTGTCGTCGCTTCTTTTCGTCGGGGGACAAGCAAGTTGATTCAGCCTCCACCACACAACGGATGCTTCAAAACTAGGTCAGAAAACGTTGATCCAAGGCCCGGGCTTTGCCGCCCCCACGATCAGCTCGTGGTGCCTCTTCTGCAGGACATGGAGTTTCACGCACATCCAGTGGACGCCTAGGTCTGTGATCACGCCCATGATCTCGCCTATGAATCGCTTTTCACGGCCGTCAGGCCATCTCAGATTGAGTTCCAGGCAGGAATCTTTGGGAGGATCCGACACTTGAATGAGCAATCCTCCCTGCCCGACCGGCAGCGTATCGCCCGGCTTGAAGATCTCCTCCTGGGTAGAGACGAAGGTCCGATACCTGGCCTCCATGCTTGAAGGCAACAGGCGAAATGTTGCACGCAACAACCGCTCGGCTTTTGCTGAAGCCCTCGACGCCATCGTCTGCCTGGTGTGGGCCTGGAACTGCAGTACGTATTGCGAGATCTGGATCGTGTCGTCATGTCGAAGAACGTGGCTGTCGATGCGCTCCCCGTTGACGACGGTGCAGTGATTCGAGTTAAGGTCCCGAACAACATACAGGCCGTCTTCATACGTGATCGCGGCGTGTTTACGCGAGACTTCCTGGTGACCTAACTTGATATCCGATTCATCGGCTCGGCCGATGGTGGTTCGCGGCGCACTCAACTCGTACTCGAAGGCGCCTATATCAGGGCCAAAGACTTTCAGATAAGGAGTGCCGACACACGGTTCAGTACCGTTATCGGAAGTGTCCGCCATCAACTCCGCGCTCGCGACGGCGCGCGATTCGCCCTGGGCGATCGCCTGCTGATCCGTAGTCATTGATGCCTCATCCTTATGGTCCCTCCTCTGGCCCAAATCGTCGCCAAGCCAGGCGGGTTCATTCGGCCACCAATACAGCGGTGAGACACACCGCAACGAGAACTTGCTAACTGGATCGGTCCCCGGGGCAAAGCGGTAAAGTTACGCCCGCGCGGCTTGTCAGAAAGTCGCCGGCCTGTTCAGTCTCGCCACAACGTCGAAGGAGCGCTCCGATAATATCCCCCGGTGGCGTGCTCGATCTCCGCCGGTTCACATGTTTTGCCGGTCCAGCTTTGCACCGAACGCTTTGGGGTCAGCTTGGCTCGATGTCGATCCAGGGCCCGACCTCGGCACCGGCTACGAACGCCTCGTGTTTCTCTTTCGGAAGGGAGTGGAGTTTGACGCACATCCAGTCCTCACCGCCTGAGGGAATGACACCCATGATCGAACCGATGAACTGCCTGCCGGCGCGTTCGCCGGTCAGCAAATGCAACTCCAGGCAATCGTCCTCCTCCGGCGGTGTCGATGTCGGGATCAGCAATCCTCCCCGTCCCATCTTGAGGGTGTCGCCCGACTCGAAGAGCCCGCTAG
Organism: uncultured Planctomycetales bacterium; assembly: GCA_964579675.1. GTDB lineage: Bacteria > Planctomycetota > Phycisphaerae > UBA1845 > PWPN01 > CAZOIA01. Next base: position 6,744 of record CAZOIA010000175.1, read on the forward strand.
GCTCCACGGTGAGCGTGCGGTACCTGAGTCGCACGGTCGACGGCAGGACGGAGAACTCGCTGCGCAGCAGGAGCCTGGCCCGGGCCGCGGCTTCCTCCGCACTGGAGTCAGTGCGACGGGTCTGGAACTGCAGCATGTACGTGCCAATACGGATGCTGTCACCGTGCTGGAGAACGTGTCGTTCAACGGGCCGACCATTGACACTGGTACCGGAGGTCGAGTTGTTGTCCGTCAGGACGAACTGGCCTTCGTCGCGGGCGATCGTCGCATGGATGCGCGACACGCCGCGGTTCGGGAGCGTGACGTGCGCGTTATCAAGCCGGCCGATGCTGGTCGTGTTTCTGCTCAGCTCGCACTCGAACGCGGCGATATCGGGACCGAAAACTCTCAGATAGGGATTGCCCGCGGATGGTTGCACTTCGTTATCGGACGCGTTGCCTCCCGGCTCCGCGCTCGCGACGGCTTGCGGCTCGCCATCTGCAATCGGTTGTTGGTCCATCATGATTGATCCCCTGTTCTCGTGGTTCCTCGCCCGCTATGGATGTCACGCATGGGGCCCGTTGATTCAGTTGCCCGTGCGGTACTGACGATATACCAGGGATGGAAATCTAGTGACTGAATCGGTCGCCGGGGCGCGGCCATCAAGTTACATCCGGACCCTTGGCCGGAGAATCGTCCGTTTATTAAGTCTCGCTGCGATGTCAAACGACTCTTCCGATAACATTGGCCCGCCCGATGATCCGCTTGCGGTGTCAACAGCCACCCAAGCTGTCCCCGAAACAGTGATGTCCGGCATGCCGCCGGGCCCGGACGGCGCTGACAGGCAAGAGGCGGACGAGCAACCCGGGGCCGATTCCGATCAGGAGATGCTGGCCGAGCCACCGCCACCAGCGCCGCATGACACCGCTAGGACTGTTGCTCCCGGCAGTATTGATGCGACAGGCGACCCCGACGCGACCTGGGCCCCGGGACAGGGGGACCCTCTCTCCGACGGTGAGTTCTGGGATGAGAAGCCGGCGGACCCGGTGGGCCAGCCGCATGGTGGGCAGGGCCCCGGGCCAGGAGCGGACCCCGAGGCGACCTTCCTGCCGACCCGGACCTGTTCGGTCGAAGACGTTTGGGGCCACGACCTCAATGGCATCGCGCCGGGCCATACGCTGAAGGGCCCCGGCGAGGCGAAACCGCTTGACCACATCCTGGATGCAGGTGCGACCGATGGCGCGCCACCCGACCTGTCCGCGAAGGGCTACGAGCTGCTCGAAATGCTCGGAGAGGGGGGCGTGGGGATCGTCTACCAGGCGGTGCAGAAATCAGTCAACCGCAAGATTGCCGTCAAGATGATCAAGCCCGCCGTCGGCCGGGACACCGAGGAGAGGGACAAATTCATCTCCGAGGCGCTCGTCACCGGCAGGCTTGACCATCCCAACATCGTCCCCATCCACGATCTCGATACAACCACGGACGGCCAGCCCTTCTACACCATGAAGATGGTCAGGGGAACTCCCTGGGGCGAAGTGATCGGGGACAAGCCGCTCGTGGAGAACCTGCGCATCCTTCTCGACGTCTGTGACGCCGTGAGTTTCGCGCACTCGCGAGGCGTGATCCACCGCGATCTCAAACCCGACAACGTCATGCTCGGCGAGTTCGGCGAAGTGCAGGTCATGGACTGGGGCCTGGGGGCGCCGGTTTCCACGGAGGGCGAGTTGGCGGACCTGTCTCGGACGCAGGCGGCGGGCGGCACACCCGTCTACATGGCGCCCGAGATGGTTACCGGCGAAGATGGCCCAGTAGGCATCCACAGCGATGTTTATCTGCTGGGTGCGATCCTCTATGAGATCGTCACCGGCAAACCGCCCCATGCCGGCACATACGTGCTCGAAACGCTGGAGAACGCGTATAACAACGTGATCGAGCCCACTGAGTGCACCGGCGCACTGCTCGACATCGCCCTGAAGGCGATGCGAACCAGACCGGCTGAGCGCTGCTCATCGGCTAACGACTTCAAGCAGGCCCTGCTCGAGTACGAAGCTCACGCCGAGAGCATCAACATGTGCCGCCGGTCGTCCGACGAGCTGCGTCAGGCTGGCAAAGACCGGGACTACGAGCTGTTCGCGCAGGCGTTGTTCGGGTACCGGGAGGCCTTGAATCTGTGGGAGGGCAACCCCGAAGCCAGAACCGGCATGGCGGAGGCACAACTTCAATACGCCCGCTGCGCGTTCAAGAAAGGCGACCTGGACCTGGCCGCGTCGACGCTGGACCGCGGTTGCGACGCCCACCAGGGTCTGGCGGCCAAGATCGAGAGCGCCCAGCGCAAACGTGATATCGCCAAGCGCCGGCTCAGGCTCTTCCGTGCAACGGCCGTGTCGTTGACCGCCACCGTCATTGTGATCCTGACCGTCGCTTCCATTTGGATCCAGTCGGCGAAGCGACAGGCCGTCGCCGCCAGAGAATCGGCTGTTGCGGCTAGGGAAGCGGAAGCTGAGCAACGCAAGCTGGCCGAGTCAGCGATGACCAAGGCCCAGGATGAGGAGGCCCGCGCAGTCCAAGCGCTCACCGATCTGGAAAAGGCGTATACAGACCTGGTGGAGGCACAGGAGCAGGAGAAACGCGCGTGGGCCCAGGCAGAGGCCTCCGAAGAAGTTGCAACCAAGACCCGGGACGAATTGGCGAAGACCGGCATGCTCCGGGACAATTCCTGGTGGGTATTCTCCGCCGCCGCCGCCCGGCAAGCGCAAGAGGAAGCGGCACAGGCCGTCGGGAAACCGGTCGAACTGACACTGGCGCTTTCGGATGGCGTAGAGCTGGCGATGGTACTGATACCGCCCGGCGAGTTCGTGATGGGCAGCCCGCCCGAGGAAGAGAACCGTGCCGCCGACGAGCATCTGCACCGGGTTCATCACACCGAGGCATTCTATCTGGGCAAGTTCGAGCTGACCGAAGCCCAGTGGCAGGCCGCCACGGGCAAGTCCCTCGCGAGCGTCGTTGACCGCGACGCTGATCCGGCGTTGCCCGCCACCGGCGTATCCTACGAGCAGGTGGTGCAGGATCTGCTCCCGGCTCTGCAGAAGTACGCGCCGGATGGTTATGAGTTCCGCCTGCCCAGTGAAGCCCAGTGGGAGTACGCCTGCCGCGCCGGCACCGCGAGCCCGTACCATGTCCGTGACGGTCAGGATGCTCTTGGCTCCGTCGGGTGGTTTCTATCGAACAGCAATCGCAAGGTGCAATCGGTCGGCGGAAAGGCGGCCAACGCCTTTGGCCTGCACGATATGCACGGCAATGCGAGCGAGATCTGTGCCGATCAGTACGACCCCGGCTTCTACCTGGAATCACCCATCGAGAACCCCGTACTGGCGCGGGAGGGCAACACCCCGATTGTACGCGGCGGCAGCGTACTCAACCTGCCCCAGCACTGCCGCGCCGCGTACCGGAGCTACGTCTACAGTAAGAACAGGTATCCGTTCCTCGGCCTGCGCTTGGCGCTGGTTCCCGTCGGCGATGCCTCGCCTGCCGTGGAGCGGGACGCGGGTGGCGAGGAGGGGGTCAGCCCTTGAGGCGGGGCTACCCGGTCGCTGCAGGCTCGCGGACGTCGGCCCGGTCGGCAGCCAGCCGTTCTATGAATGCAGAGAAGACGTCCTGAGCGGTGCGGTCCCAGCTTTGACGCATTTCTTCGACCGCTGCGCGTGCTTCGGTTCTCGCCTGAGCGGTAGCGGAGGTGATCCGGGCCTCATCGATCGTGGTCTCACCTGCGGTGCGGGCGTCGCGGAGGGTAGACACGACGGCATTCAGTGCTTGCGTGTCGACAAACAGACGTTCGTTCGTTGCCATCAGGCGCTGCAAGGCTGCGCTGACCACATCCTCGAGTACTCTATCAAACTCGTTACCCTTGCCCGCGTCGGCCGCAGCGATGATGGCGGCCTCCAACTGCTTACTGGCTGTCTTCACCACACCAAGCGATTCGTTCACATCCGCCACCAGTACGCCAGCGTCCGCTGGCATCGCCGCCTCGCCCGCCTGTGCCAACTCGTCATTCGTGGCGCGAATCGCCTGCTCAGCGGCCTGGTACATGAGTGCGGATTCGGACACGGCACGGAAGGCCGATTCCATATACGCGGATACTTCCTCGCCGCTTCCCAGGTAGGCACCGAGGATCGTGTTCCACGCCTGTTGGAACTCCTCGGGCTGGCTTTCGTCGTTCAGAAGATCGCCGCTGAACATGGCGGTGTTGATCTGGGAGGTCAGTTCGCTCGCCTCGAACCCGAGGGCTTCGTCCCTCTCGTGATGGTGGACGTCGCTCGTTCCGTGGCCGGTACTTGTCCTGCCCGCCCCGGCGACGCCGCCACCATCGCCGCCGGTCGAGTTGCCGTCTCCCTCACCTGCTGCGGACGACGCTTCACCACCGGTATCCCCCACGTCCGCGCTGTCTCCGGCGTCCGAGACGTCGCCACTGTCTGCCGACTCTCCACCGTCCACGCTCGTCTCACCAGCGAAGTCTGTGCTGAGTCCGCCGCCGTCGTCGGAGGTGATACTAGCCGGCTCCGCCGACGGCGTGCTTATCGCGTCGGCGGACGAGTTTGAGTTGTTGTTGTTCTGCGGCAGTACGTCCGACGGCCCGTTATCCGATGGTGCGTTATCCGATGGTTCTTCGGCCGGCGGCTCCTCTGCTAGCGGTTCAGGCTCGGGCTCAGGCCCGGGCTCCGGCTCCGGCTCGGGCTCCGGCTCGGGCTCCGGCTCCGGCTCGGGCTCCGGCTCGGGCTCCGGCTCGGGCTCCGGCTCGGGCTCGGGCTCGTCCTCGG
>CAZOIA010000176.1:0-11535 GCA_964579675.1 uncultured Planctomycetales bacterium
TGTGTCCCAGGAGCGGACACAAGGGGCCTGATGGCAAAGCGTGAACCTGAATTTGATTCTCCCATGTTAAGGGCAACCGCGGGCGGGGTCAACGACAATTATCCGTGCGGGAATAGTTCGGAGGGGGAGATTTTCAACATTCAAGAACGAATGCCGGCCCGGCCGAGCCTCGTGGGCCCCACGAGCAGCGGCGGGCGCGATCCGGCGGGGGCATCAGCCGCTGCCTGCCGGGGTTCACGATTGCGGTGTCGGAGGTCTTGAAGGGGGCGTGGCGGTCAGGTTCATCAACAACGACGGGTCTTTCAGAAGGCGTGCAGCCAATTCGGGAGCAGTGACGCGATTGTCGATTCGAGGGCTTCCGCGGTCTGGGCTAGGGCGCGAGCCACCGGGGTTCCGGGCGGGTTGATGGGGTGGTAGCTTTCGAGCACCGCCAGGGCGGCGTCGGCGCCCTGGCCGACGGCGCCAACCAGGGCGATGACCGGGACGCCGGCGGCTTTACCCGCCCGGCCGACGCCTTCGATCACCTTGCCCATCATCGACTGGCGATCGATTCTGCCCTCACCGGTGATGATCAGGTCGGCCCCGGCGATCCGATCGTCGAAGTGAAGCGCGTCCATCACGAGCCGGACACCGGGCTGGAGGGTTGCCTCGAAGAACGCGATCAACCCCGCGCCAAGCCCGCCGGCCGCCCCCGCGCCGGGGATGTCGCGGACCTGTTTGCCGAGGTCGCGTTCGATGATGTTGGCCAGATGGGCGAGGTTGTTATCGAGCATCTCGACCTGCTCCGGCGTGGCACCCTTCTGGGGCCCGTAGACCGCCGCCGCTCCGTGCGGCCCGCAAAGCGGATTGTCCACGTCGCAGGCCACGTAAATGGGCGTTTCGGTAATCCGCGGGTCGCGTGAGGCCAGGTCAATGCGATCGACGTCAGTAAGACCGCCACCGGCGAGCCCACAGACACATAACTCATCGGCGGCGTTGAAGAAGCGCACCCCGACGGCCTGTGCCGCTCCCGCTCCGCCGTCACAGGTCGCGCTGCCGCCGATGCCGATGAGGATGCGTGATGCCCCGGCATCGAGGGCGGCCCGGATCAGCTCGCCGGTGCCGTAGGTGGTCGTGAGCAGGGGATTGCGCCGCAGGGGCGGGACGAGGGCCAGGCCCGACGCCGATGCCATCTCCAGTATCGCAGTGCCGCTGCCGTCGCCGAGCATGCCCCAGACCGCCGCTGCCGGCTCGCCGGTCGGCCCGGTGACGGTGGTCCGCGACAACGTGCCGCCGGTCGCGGCAATCAGGGCATCGACCGTTCCCTCACCGCCGTCGGCCACGGGAATCGCCTCGATCACCGCGTCGGGCCGCACACATCGGATCCCGCGGGCGATCGCTTCACATACCTCACGGGCGGGCAGCGCCTCCTTGAACGAATCCGGGGCAATGACGATCTTCATGATGCCAAGTTCGTATGTTATGGGTTTTCGGCCGGCCGCACGAATTGTACACGGACAGAGTGCAGAATGCCCTTGGCCTACGGCAGGGTTACCCGTTGCCAGCTTCCCGGGACGGGCTTCATCGCGGCCGGATCGCCGGCATCCGACTCTACGAACAGGGCGTCGTCAATGTTGAAGTCGGCCGTTCCGGACGTCGTCTTGACGTACCACTTGGCCTCCGACAGGTCCCCGGACCAGGTGGGCGTTACCGTACCCTCGACCTTCGTCCACTCGGTCCCGACGGATATGGCGGCCTGTATCTGGGCCCAGCTCTGTCCGCTGCCGGAACTGTTGGTGTAGATCGCGATGCAGACGGGCGCATTGCCGGAGACCATCCTGGCCCATACTTCGGTGCGATACGTGGTGCCGCTGGTAATCTTGGCGGTGAGGTCCTGCGCCGGGCCCGCCCACGAGGCCCACCGGCTCGTGACGGCAATGGAGGCCGCCCCGCTGTGCGGGTCGCTCGGATCCGACGCGATGGTGCAGCAGCCCCACGCGGGGAACCAATCCACTGTTCCATTCTCCATCGCCGGGTTGCTCAGAAGATTGACAATCTCGCCCGATTCAAGCAATACGCTGTGGATTCGGACGGCATCGCCGACGCAACCCATGGCGTAGAGGCGTACGGGTTGGCCGGGGTCGTTCGTCAGACTGCCGTCCAACTCGTCCACGAGCTTGAAGCTGAAGGTACCCCTGCCGATTGCCTGGTCCGTGGTCCAGACGTCGTTGGAGTACCGGTACCGCCACTGGGGATCGCCGCTAATCCGGAACAGAGCCAGATCGGTTGCGGACTGGGCATAGAATCGGGCTTCGGCAATGTCGTTGGTGGCCTCGGCGGCGTATCGCTGAATCCGCGCGGCCGTCAGGGCCGACAGGCCGATGACGGTGACAACCATCGACACGCCCAGAAGGGCGATATAGACGCTTGCCCGGCGACGATAGGGTCCGGTTGTCCGCCTCATGGTCAATCAATCCCACACATTGATGGTCAACGTATCGGTATCCTCGCCGCCATGATCATCGTAGACCGTCAGGATTACGATATATGTGCCGTCGTAGTAGGTGTGCATCGCCGTCATGCCGCTGCCGGTATCGCCGTCACCGAAATCCCAGGAGTAGGTCAACGTATCTCCGGGATCGGGGTCGCTCGAATTGGCGCCGGAGAAGTTCACGGTCAACGGTTCCGGCCCCGACAAGGTTGGGAACCCTTCGGCCACGGCGGTCGGCGGGTGGTTGCCCGGGTCGCCGCCGCCCGCTCCGTCGCCCAGGCTCTGCCAGGCATTAGTCCGAACCGCCACCAGCGAAGCGACGGGCACGCCTTTGTGGGCGACGGTCACGGTGATCTGCTTGACGTCCGTGTTGAAGCCAGGCGCCTGGGTCAAGTCGCCCGCGTCCACCCATTCCACGGTCACGCTGCGCCGCCAGCGGTCGAATCCCTGGATGGCCGTGCCGTTCTTTGTTTCCGGCGGCGATGCCGACCAGCCGTTGTAGTCGTCCACGTCGTCGTAGAGGCTCCGATTGCCGGCGGCGGCCTCGTCAATCCCGGTCCCGAAGCTCCCGGGGGCCGAGTCCGGGTCTTCATACGCCTGCTGGAGAATCTCGGACATCAGGTCCTGGGCCAACGGCACGCCCCGGGCGCGGTCGGCCATCTTTTGCCGGGCCCGGCCGGCACCGCCGACGGTACTCAAAGCAGCTACAAGCACGACACCCATGATGAAGACGGACAGGACGGCTTCAGCCATGGTGAAGCCCGGCCGGTGCAGGGTTGTGCGGCGCATCGGCGCGGGAGGGGCCGCGCGGGCTGAAGCCCGCGGCTCTTCTTTGTCGCATGTTCGCCCACGGTCATGTGGTGCATACGAGGCCATTCGCGCTCTGCTCCCGTCAGTTGCCTCCTGCGACGCGGATCGAGACGTGGTCGAACTCAGCATCGCTGCCCCACCCGAGGATGCTGGCAAAGCGATCGTCGTTGACGTAATCGAACGTCGCGTAAGTATACGTTCCCTGGTGGTGGCCGTTGACGGTGATGCTCACCGTATCGGTCCCAGGGTCGAGCACCAGCCGCAGTTTGACGAACCCGTCCGGCAGGCCGAGGGTGGTTCTCAGCGGCACCGGGGTCGAGTTGTCGGTCTTGGTGTAGATCCTGAGGATCTGAGTGCCGTCGGGCTGCAACGCAAGGGAAGCATAGACGACGCCGAACGTGTCCCCCGTCCGGTCGAGGTTGATCCAAAACACCGCCCCCTTGCCGCCGACGCTCGTGTTCCTGAACTGCAGGTCCACCGTTGTCAGTTCGGTGAAGTCATTGTTCGGGAACGTGTCCAGGGTGGCATCGGCATGCCAGACGCCGTCAACGAGCGATTCCGGGTCGAACGTGCCGCCGCCGCGGACGACCCAGTCGCCGATGCCGTCGCCATTGACATCCGTCCCCGTCGGATCGCTATCGAAATCGAGTTCCCACACCGCGGAGAGAAGCTCCGGTGTGTTGAGGAGCCTCACGGCGGTCTCGATGGGAAAGGCCGATTCGCCGTCCGTCTGAAGCCCGACACGAACGTCGGTCAAGTAGCGTCGGGCGGCCGTCTGCGACGCCCCGGCCGTCGTGACGGTCCCATACAGATAATAGCGCATGCTCTTGCTGGCGTAGCTCGACCATTTCGACTCCCCATCGTCGGTCTTGACCAGCCCCGAGCCATCGTCGTCGTCGTAATACATCCTGGCTGAAGGTCCGCCGTCCCCTGGGTGCTTGAGCACCAGGCACAGAGCGTCGCCCGGCGTCAGTCCCCGGACACTGCTGAAGGCGAACTCCTCCCACCGGTAGTCGGTAGAGAGGTCACTTTCGGGCTTCGGGACCTCTTCAAGCACCGTTTGCGTGGGCTTGTTTTCAACATCGGCGGTGCGGAGCTGGCCCAGGGTCAACTCGTTGCGGGCGCCTTCTGATTTCATCCTGAAGAGGGCTCGCGTGGCGCTCCAACTGATGGCCTCGGCCGCCAGGGTCGGCTCGACGTACTGGCCGAGCCACTTCTTCTTCTCGATCTTGAAGTAGTGGATGTCCTGGATCGAGCTGTACACGCTCAGCAAGGTCTCGCTACCTTCGATTCCCGCGCCGGGGTATGTCTCGGTCAGAGTCGTCAGATCGTAACTCAGGTTGAACCGGGTGACGGCGGGGAGGACTTCGACCGCGGTGCGGTCGTTGTACTCCCGGGTCAGAGGATCGCCCGGGGTGCCCGCCCAGTCGTAGCGGATCTTCTCCGGCCGGTCGTCGCCGTCACGATCGGCCACCGTGAAGGCCACCGAGGTGGCGGTCCGCTCGGTGAAGTGAATCGCGTAGGTGAGCTCCTCGACGAGCTCGTTTGCCACGTCGGACACTCGGACGATCGGCTCGGTTGGGGTGTCGGCATCGGGCAAGGCGTGACCGGCGATCAGGATGGCGGATATGGAACCGCCCAGGACGATGGTCGTGATCGCCATACTCACAACGACTTCGGCCAGTGTGAAGCCACGCCGGCTGCCCCCGCGCTTGCGCTTAGGGCTCAGATGGGTGCTGCGTTTTTGTGCCCGGTCATACCGTGTCATTGCACGCTCGCCTGACCCGTATCCGGGTCCAGAATAATTGTTCTTCGGTAACCGCCCCCCTGGATGACAACCGCGCCGCCGCTGTCGGGCACGCCGTAGCCGTCGAAAACGATCTCGGCATCTCCATCGAAGTCCGCCAGGAGAATCGTTGCCTGGTAGGGGTCCTTCGCCAGCGAGACCACGTAGCTCTCCGTGGAGCGATTGATGTCCTGCATGCCGGCCAGCTCGTAACTGCTGGCGGCGACGTCGAACGTGAGCGTCTGGCCGGCGCTGGAGGATCTGGCCCGGGCTTGAGCGAGTGCCAGGTCGCGGACGATCCTTGTCGCGGCGGCGTCCGCGCGGTGGTGGGCGATAGAGTTGGCGACCCGCGGCACGGCAATGCTCGCGCAGATCCCGATGATGATTACCACAACGATCAGCTCGATCAGACTGAATCCGCGGCCGGTGTCCGGGCGGCGGCCGGGCGGTATGAGTCCTGATTGATCACTCGTCTTGTACACGAAGGCAGTTCCGGTTATCGGCCGGGGCAACTCGAACGAGCGCAGTTGCCCCCCGGGCTTATCGGCGCGCCGGGAGTGCGCAGTTACTCGTAGAACTTACAATACTTCTGGCGGCAGGTGCGCTTGATTCGGGTTCGGATAACCCGCTTGGCCAGCCAGGTGGGTCCGATAGCCCCCTGTGTGCCGTCGGGGCAAGAGATGAATGACCCCGCTGTGCCCCCCTTTTCAGTACGTGTCTGACGGTCTCACGTGTTCAACGGCCTCCGGCGCAATCAGAAGCCGGCTCGGAATACGGCGTCCAACGCACCGGCTCACCACAGCAACGTGATCGATATTACATCTCGCGCAGCAGTCCGAGCGCCAGCTCATAGTCGGGGTTGATCTCGAGGGCTCGTTCGAGTGCCTCGCGGGCCAAGTCGTATTGCTGCAGGTCGTAGTGGATGCTGGCGCGGGTGTATGGATAGTGCGGCTCATCGGGCTGGAGCTTCTCGGCCCGGTCGAGGGCCTTGAGGGCGGCGTCGATCTGTTCGAGCCTGGCCTCGGCCAGGGCGAGGTTGTACCAGAATCGGGCCTGGGTCTCGTCGCGGGCAACGGCAGCCCGCAGCGCGTCACGGGCTGCGGTTGCCTCGCCCATCTCGTTGTACAGCAGGCCCAGCCAGTAGGGGTACAACGGGTTGTCGGGCTCGACCTCCGAACCCTCGACGAGCACGTTGACGGCGTCGTACGATCGGCCCAGGGCGTGCAAGGTGGCGGCGTACCCGTGTCGGGCCGGCACCAGCCGCCGGTCCCAGCGGATCGCCTTCTCGTACCAGGCCAGCGACTCGGTGGCCCGGCCGGTGTCCGCGTAGAGGCTGGCCCATTGAAACGCGCCGAGCGGCTGATCCTGCTTGCATTCGAGAGATGCGACCAGGTCCCGGCCCGCAGGCGAACGCATGTCCACCCGTTGACGAAGGGCCCAGGCGGATTTGATGCGAACCGGCCGGTGCGGGCTGTCGAGTTTGGCGGACAACCGCCCGGCGACCGCCCGAGCGAGCGGTTCGAGCGCCTCGATGACCGCCGCCTGTACCAGCGGCGATGGGTCGTCGAGACACGCCGACATCTGTTCGATTACAGGCCCGACCGTCTGCTCATCTCGGGACGATCCGACTGCCTGAAGGAACTTCAGATACACCGCCCGCCAGGCGGGGCTCTTCTCTTGCCGCAGCAACGCCAGCAAGGGCCCGGCCGCCTGAAAGTCGCCCGCCTTGAGTCGGGCCAGCAATCGAGCCCGCGTGCGGGTCGGCCGGTCCATCAAACCGCCGTACCACTTCTCGACGTAGTCGATGGCCCAATCGACGCCCTCTTCCTTGTGGCAGCGGGTGCAGGCGTTGGGGATACCGTGCTCTCTGGTGAGCAGCGGATCGGGGATGGTCATCCCGTGGTCGTGCCGCCAGTGCCGGGCCATGTAAACGGTCTGCGGCATGTGGCAATCGGTGCATTTGAAACCGTCCTTGTCCGGCGGGTGCTGGCTGTGGTCGGCCGCGTCGATCGGGCGTTTGGTCGATATCCCGTGCTCGTGGCACCGCAGGCATAGTGCGTTCTCCTTTGTGGCGACTTCGCCCGAATGCCAGTAATGGCAGTCCATGCAGCGGACGCCCCATGCGTACATGTAGCTCAGCGTGAAGGCCGTGTACTCGAAGTCCTCGTCCCAGATCTGTCCATCGGGATAGAAAGTGTCGGTCAAATCGGGCAGGACCGGCTCGTAATGTTCGAGGAAATCGTCGCCGGGCTGGAAGTTGCCGGTCAGATCCGAGCGCCGGGCATGGCAGGTCGCGCAAATGTTGAGGTAGTCGTCCCGGTCGAACTCGAAGTCATCGAGTGTCGGATCGAGCCGTTCACCGGTCTCCTCGCTCCTGGTGCGCTCGTCGGGGTGTGCCTCCTGCCAATCCACGTGTACCTGCATGGGGCCGTGGCATTGCTCGCACCCGACGCCCTGCTCGAAGTACCTGGAATCATAGCTGTCGGTGATGGGATCGTAGTTCTTCTGAAAGGCGGTGGTGTGGCAGGTGGCACACATGGAATTCCAGTTCATCCCGCGGCGGGACCAGTGGCCCCACTCCCAGTGCCGGCGGTCTTCGTCGCCGTAGACGTCGAACCATTCAGCCTCGGCCGGATCGTATGCCAGTTCGGTGACCTGCAGCCGTTCGCCGGATTGAGGGATGAAATACTGCCGGAGCGGGTCAACACCGATGACGCCGATCGGCTCGTAACGATGCTGCTGACCGTCGCTGCCGGTGGTGATGACGGCGTAACGCCCGTCCTTAAACTCCGCGAAGGATGTCTGTGTGCCATGGTGAATGGTTCTCCGCGGCACAAAAGCTTCCCAATCCAACTCGGGCAAGAAGTCTCGCTGAGCGTCGGCGTGGTGAGATGTCTTCCACTCTTCGTACGCGTCTTCGTGGCACTCGGCACAGCTCTCGGAGCCCGCGTATTGAGCGGGCACCGCCCCCAGTGACGCCGGGGCTGAGGACCTTGGGTGTGCCGGCCGACCGGACGTCGTTTGGGACGAAGCTGGCTCCGGAGAACCATCCGGCGCCGGACGCGAATCGCAGGCGAGTGAACCTGCAAACAACAGCAGTGCCGGAATTGAGGCAATCGGTTTCAATAGCAATGATCCCGCCCGGATGCAGCCCGGTTGCCACAGCATCGTCATCTTCGTCTGGAGCGGGTCATTATAGTGGCTTCCGGCAGAGTTGGCATGGCGGGCAAAAGGCGTGATGCCCACAAGGAGCCGCAGGCTCTGGCGACTCAACTCAAACTGACCGATTTTCCTGCCCGCGTAATCATAACTCCAAAGAGCCGCGGGCTTTAGCCCGCGCGGCCCTGCGAACGGACACGAGGCGCTGAACTCATTGGAACAGCCGCGCGGGCTAAAGCCCGCGGCTCGTCGTCATCGCAATCTGTCAGTTTGAAACACTGCGTGTTGGCGGGGACCCCCGGGGCTGATCCCCTCACGACGAAGTTTCGCCGAGTCGCGAGCGGAGGAACCGCCCGGTATAGCTCCGGTCGTTCTCTGCGATCTCCTCGGGCCGGCCGATGGCTACGACTTCCCCGCCGCGCTCGCCGCCTTCCGGGCCCAGGTCGATGATCCAGTCGGCGACCTTGATCACCTCCAGGTTGTGCTCGATAACCACGATCGTGTTGCCCTTGTCGGCAAGGCGGTTCAGTACCCGCAGCAGGTTGTGCACATCGGCGAAGTGCAGGCCGGTGGTCGGCTCGTCCAGGACGTACAGCGTGTGGTCGGTGGCGGGCTTGCCCAGCTCGGCCGCGAGTTTCACCCGCTGGGCCTCGCCCCCCGACAGTGTCGTCGATGATTGGCCGAGCGTCATGTACGAAAGCCCCACGTCGTCCAGGGCGAGCAGTATTCGCTTGATCTTCGCGAAGTTCGCGAAGAACGGAATGCCTTCCTCGACCCGCATGTCGAGGATGTCAGCGATGTTCTTGCCGCGGTAGCGGACCTCGAGCGTCTCGCGGTTGTAGCGCCTGCCCTTGCACACGTCGCAATCGACGTAGACATCGGGCAGAAAGTGCATTTCGATACGCTTGGTGCCCTGGCCCTGGCACGCCTCGCACCGCCCGCCCTTGACATTGAAGCTAAACCGGCTGGGGCCGTAGCCTCGAATCTTCGCTTCGCGCGTCCTGGCGTAGAGCTGACGGATCAGGTCGAACGCGCCGGTATAAGTACACGGGTTGCTCCGCGGCGTTCGGCCAATCGGCGACTGATCGATCTGCACGACCTTGTCCACCCGCGACGCGCCGATGAGGCGGTCATGTTTGCCCGGCCGTTCGCGCGATCGATACAGACGGCGCCGCATCGCCTTGAAAAACACCTCGTTGATCAGCGTGCTCTTGCCGCTGCCGGATACGCCGGTGACGCAGACGAAGCAGCCGACCGGGATGCGGACGTCGATTGATTTCAGGTTGTTCTGGGCCGCCGCCTTGATCTCGATCGATTGGGCTTGGATGATCTTGCGGCGCTTTTCGGGGACCGGGATCTCGATCTCCCGGCGCAGGTACTTGGCCGTCGCCGAATCGGGATCGCGCAGGAGGGTGTCGAGCGTGCCCTGGACTACGATCCGTCCGCCGTGGGCACCTGCTCCCGGCCCCAGGTCGATGAGGTGATCGGCAGCCCGGATGGTTTCCTCGTCGTGCTCGACGACCAGGACGGTGTTGCCGGCGTCCGTGAGCCGGCGGAGCGTGCCGATCAGTTGGCCCGTGTCGCGCTGGTGCAGGCCGATGGTCGGCTCGTCCAGCACGTAGCACACGCCGACCATGCCGCTGCCGACCTGGGTGGCCAGACGAATGCGCTGGGCCTCGCCGCCGGAGAGCGTGGCGCTGGTGCGGTTCAGGCCCAGGTACCCGACGCCCACGTCGATCATGAAGCGGAGCCGCTGCACGATCTCGCGAAGGATCTGCTCGGCAACCGTCGCCAGTTCGCCGGCCAGCGACAGGTTGGAGAAGAACGGGTGAGCCTGTTCGATGGTCATTCGCGTGACGTCGTGCAGATTCCTGCCCGCGATCCGGACCGCCAGGGCCTCGGTTCGCAGGCGTGAGCCGCCGCACGTCTCGCAGGGCCGCTCGCTCAAGTAGGTGTGCAGCCGCTGCTTGACCGATTCGCTGTCGGTGCCGGCCCAGCGTCGTTTGAGGTTCGGCAGGACGCCCTCGAACTTCGCGCCGTATCGGGCTTCGGTCTCGGCGGTGGTGCCGTTCATCAGGACGTCCCGCAGTTCGGCCGGCAGGCTCTGGAACGGGACGCCGGGTGAAACGCTGAACTGCAGGCAGAAGTCGTTGAGCAGCTTGCGGTAGAACATGTTCAACCGTTTGCCGCTGTGCCGCCAGGGGTCGATCGCCCCGTCGGCGAGGGGCAGGGACGGATCAGGCACCACCAGGTCAAGGTCGAACTCGAGGATGTTGCCCAGGCCGTCGCAGGTCGGGCACGCCCCGTGCGGCGAATTGAAGCTGAACAGCCGCGGCGACAGCTCGGGCAGGTTCGCCTCCGGGTGCTTGGGGCAGGCGAAGCGGGCGCTGTAGATGTGGTCGTTCCATTTGCCGGGCTCGACTTCGGCCGCGATGAACACCGTGTCCTCGCCCAGCACGAGGGCCAGGGCAACACTCTCCGCGAGCCGCGTCGCCACGCCGGGCTTGATCGCTATCCGATCGACCACCACCTCGATCCGGTGCTTGCGGGTCCTGGTCAGCTCGGGCAGGTTCTTGATATCGTACAGCTCGTCGTTGATCCGGACGCGCACGAACCCCTCGCGCTGCACGTGCCGGAACACCTCCTGATGCTGGCCTCGCTGCCCGCGGACCAGTGGCGCGAGCACCATGATGCGGGTGCCCGCAGGCAGGGCCAGGACGGCATCGACGATCTGCGAGTTCGATTGCCGATGGATCTTCCGCCCGCAGACCCAGCAGTAAGGCTCACCGACCCGGGCGAACAGCAGCCGGAGGTAGTCGTAGATCTCAGTCGTGGTGGCGACGGTGGATCGCGGGTTCCCGCCGCCGCTGCGTTGCTCGATCGCGATCGTCGGGGGCAGACCCTCGATGTGGTCCGCGTCGGGCTTCTGCATTTGCTCCAGGAATTGGCGGGCGTAGGCGCTCAGCGTCTCCACGTACTTCCTCTGCCCCTCGGCATGGATCGTGTCGAAGGCCAGCGAACTCTTGCCCGACCCGCTCAGGCCCGTGATAACTACGAACCGATCCCGGGGAACGTCGATCGAGATGTTGCGCAGGTTGTGCTGCCGGGCACCCCGAATCCGAATGTAACGCTCCCGTGCCACGCCGCACATCCGCTGTCTACCAGGCCATGCCGTCCCTTCCCGGACTTCAGACAATAACCCCAGGGTATCAGCATAGGAGATGATCGAGGGAATGGCAAGAGAAGGAAAGCCTGAACGTAGTGTACCGCCAATTGGGGAATCTGGAGATTTGATGGCAAAAAGATAGGC
>CAZOIA010000177.1:0-11463 GCA_964579675.1 uncultured Planctomycetales bacterium
GCTCTGCACTTGGCCAGAACAGGATAATCGCTCTGTAATGATGCTACAGTCTCGGGATTTCGAGGCTTTGTCGGACAGATGTCAGTCAACGGGATACGGGCGGATGGAGTTGTCGGGATCGGAATTCACTCATGAAGGAGACTACAATCTTCTGACATTCGACGGCAAGGAGATTGGCATGAGACGACTTTTGGGTCTGATCATCGGAGCAGTGGCTGGCGGCATCCTGGGTCATTACCACTTTTTCTGTTCAACTGGAACATGCCCTCTGACCAGCACTTGGGCGGGTGGTGCAGTGATCGGCGGTTTGCTCGGCCTTCTGCTGCTGGGCGGATGTCCAATATGTGCAGGCACAACCTGTCGTCCCACGGAACCGCAGTCAACCGATGCGCCCACCAACGTGGAACAGAACAAGCCGTAGTCCAGCCTCGTTGGGCGTTGTCATGAATCAGGGTAAACTTCGGTGCCATATTGGGCATCGAATGGGTTCCATTCCCTTGCGACTTGATCGCCGCCCAACGAAATCGCTGCACGTCCCTGGATCTAGGGCACAAGATCTGCGAAATTGGTAAGCGCAGCACGGGCGATGTACAATGACTGAACAGGGCTCGACGGTGTCGTCGGGCAAAGGTGAATTGGCGTTACTGAGTTACCAGGGAGTTTTCATGCCCAGAAAAGCACAAACCTTTAAGACCAGGCGGAGAGACGCCCAGATGGCTTGTCACCAGGGAAAGACGGATGAGGCAAACAAGATTTGGCAGCAAATCACCGTGGATCGAGTGAAAGTGAAAGCGGAAAAGGCAGCAAAGGCAGCGGAGAAGAAAGCGGCGAAAACGTAAACACTCGATCATCCCCGGTCAGCGTGGAGTCCGTGCCATTCGAGTTCTGACGCGACGGCGGACATATGGAAATGACGAACACTTCTGATGACGTGTGGTTTGTCTACTTGCTTCGGTGTGCTGACGACTCGTTGTATACAGGCATCACAAACGACGTGAGCCGTCGATGTGGCCAGCACAATGTTGGGACCGCCTCTCGATACACTCGCAGTCGTCGCCCGACCCATCTCGTGTACGAGGAGACGCACGCCAACCGCAGTCTGGCGCTGAAACGTGAAGCGGTGATCAAGGCGCTGTCACGGCAGGAGAAGGAGTTACTGATCCGATAGGCGGGTGTCGCCTCCGACGACCGCGGCATCTTCCAGCGTTGCTTATCTGGCCCCAACATCCCCGCCGATCCGATCCGTCTTGTCGATGGCGTAGGCGACGGCTGGATTACCGTTGATCTCGATCATCCCTCGGACCATCGCCTTCATGGCATCGGCGAACGCCCGTGGTCGTCCCTGGGGAACGATGAACCCGGAGCAATTAACTTCCCAGCATTCTTCCGATTGTGCTACGAGACCTTAGATGATAACGCGAGCTTGCACATGCTCGCCTCCTGGCGAGCATTCATGGCCTGGAGCCCACTGATCGAAGAGGCAGGATTGAGGTCACGACCGCTGGGGGGATTGATTATTCTTCTTGTCTTGTTTCGCTTTTCGTTTGTCCTTTGGAGTAAGCCGGGCCTTTTTCTGCTTCTCTCTTCTGCCCTTATCTCTTTTTCCCTTATCACCCATGTCTGTTTCTCCTTGCTTGAAAATGACTTGTAACCGGGTCACGGGACGCTTACGGATTTCAAATCGCCTCGCCCGCTTCGCCTCCGTGCCGCTGCCAAGCCAGTATAATGGTCTCGGCGAGCATGATCCAGCCCCACAAGTCTGTCGCCAGGAAGGGGACCGGGTTCTGTGTCGGGTTGCGTACAGTCGAAGAACCTGCGACAAGAGTTAGATAATGGATCTAGAAGATGGTATCGGCAGAGGGCGTATAGGTGATCGGTGAGGTTGTTCCAGGGGCGGTTGATGTTGCGATCGTCGGGGGTGGCGCTGCCGGACTGGCGCTAGCCATCTTTGCCGGTCGTCGCATGCCCGATCGGACTATTGTTATCCTGGACGGCGCAAAAACGCTTGGTGCCAAAATGCTCATGGCTGGCGGAGGTCGCTGCAACGTAACGAATCGCGTGGTGACACCCGTGGACTTTTGTGGCGGGAGTCGCAACATCATCAAGCGAGTTCTGGCAGCCTTTCCCTTCGAAAAGACGGTCGCATTCTTCGAAGAGATCGGCGTCGAGCTGCATGAGGAACAGAACGGCAAGCTCTTCCCGAACACGAACTCCGCGCGGACTGTGGTCAACGCACTGCAGGATGAAGCGTGCCGTTGCGGTGTTCATATCCTGACGAAGCATCGTGTGACGGGCATCGAGCGATGCGATCATGGTTTTCGTATTGCTGCTGGGACTGCATCGTTGAAAGCACAGCAGGTGGTATTGGCGACGGGAGGCCAATCGCTGCCGAAGACGGGCAGCGACGGCAAGGGATATGGCCTGGCGCAAGGTCTTGGTCATACGTTGGTACCGACGACGCCGGCGCTGGCACCGCTCGTTCTTGCGGGCGATTTTCATTCGACGCTATCGGGTGTTTCGCAGGGAGTGGAATTGGTGGTGTCGGCTGAGGGTTGGAAGGGCGTTCGCGTTCGGGGTCCGTTGTTGTGGACGCATTGTGGTATTAGCGGGCCGGCACCACTCGATGCTTCACGCTATTGGCATCGGGCGCGGCTTGAAGGGCGCGAGGTCAGTGTCCACGTGAACTTTCTGCCGGGCGATCACTTCGTCGAAGCGGAACGGAAGCTGCTGTCACTGGTGTCGTCGCAGCCGAGAGCGTTCTTACGTAATACACTTTCCCGCCTGATCCCTGCAAAGGTCGCTGAGGCTGTTCTTCGTCAATTGGAAATGGGCGGTGAGTTGGTGATGGCGCACTTGTCAAAAGATTGGCGTCGCAAGCTGGTGCATAGTCTCCTCGCATGGCCGCTTCCGGTACGGGATAGTCGTGGGTATGGCTATGCTGAGGTTACCGCCGGCGGCGTACCGTTGCATGAGATTGATCCCGGTAGCATGGCCTCTCGCAAGTGTCCGGGCCTGTTTCTCGTCGGAGAGCTTCTGGACGTGGACGGGCGGCTTGGGGGCTTCAATTTCCAGTGGGCGTGGTCGAGTGCATGGGTAGCTGCTTCGGGCATCGATATCGGGCCTACGTCCTTGCCATCGCCCATCCGGGATGATCGGGAGCAATTCGGTCGACGATCGACGCGACCAGGGTTTTCTTCTCGCTCGCCGTTCGAGTGATCCAGTCCTTGAGCGAAAGCTTGACGAAGTAGCGACTGCCGCTGACACAACTCTCCGGCCCTTCTTCAGCCATGAGTTCACATAACTGTGTGGTTTAGCCATTTTACGCTGCCGCGCAGAGCGTGAACTGCAACGTTTTCAGTAATTCGCGTACTCGGCCCTTCAGGGTCGAGTTGTGGTTTATTCGGTCGGTCCACAGGACCCGGCGCAGCGTGGCCAGCATGTCGAGATACGACGGATGATCCTTGCTCGTCGTCCAATCCGTTCCCTTGGGGTGGGCGGACCTGGCTCCGGCCCCGTGCCGCAGGAACCAGGCCTTCACCAGCGTCTGCACGATCAGGGCCATCGGAGCCTGACGCTCGACCGTCCTCGGACACCATCCCTGCACCTGCTCGAACCCGCCGAATTGTCTGCCATCGTGGATCGCTTCCTCGATCGGCCAGCGAGCGGCGAATCGCTCGACGATCTCGACATCCTCCACGGTCGGGTCGGTGCAGAACATGAAGTCGTCGGCCTGCTGACCCGTAGGGTCGCGGACGATCAGCAGTTTGATGGGTCGATCCTTGCTCACGTGGTACCAGAGGCACTCGATTGGGAGCAGGTGGCGCTTCACGACCTTGCTGTATATCCGCACCGTGATCGTCCGCCATCCCTTCCGGGGCCGGGCCGCCAGTTGCCTCGGGGTCGGCAGGCGCTTGCCCTTCTTGGGCCGGCGGCCCCGCTTGAACCGCTTGCGCTTCGGCGGCAGCTCGTAAATGGCCGCGTCCGAGCGGAGACGCGAGACCAGATTCGTCCTCGCCCCCAATGCCGCCTGAACAACCGTCCGCGTGGCATACTGCCCGTCCGCCGAGATGCGAATCGCCCGGTCCGGCAGGGCTTCCCGGGACTGGTGGATCATCTTGGCCGCGATCTCCTGCCGCGTCATGAACGGATGCTGCCGGCCGCAGTCTGGCCGCTTGCGATACAACGCGAACCACACCGGCAGGGCGATGACCCATGTCGGCCATCGCTTCGGCCGCAACGTCACGCATCCGATCACCCAGTTGTGAGCCCAAGCGCGGCAATCCGCAACACATCTTATAGCAACCGCTCGGGATCCGCATCCTCGCGGCGAGCCAGCAAGAGAAACTCAATGAGTACAGCGCGCGAGATGCGGATACGGCCAGCGTACTGACGAAGTAGACTCTCCGCTGGTTCGTTCAGCCAATCCGACTCCCTCATCAAGGCGAGAAAGAAGTCGGTGTCAGCATAGATCAAAGTCCCACCTCGCGTCGTGCCTGCTCGTGAATCAGCTCCTTCAACTCCTTGACGGACCGGCCTTTCAGTGTTCTCCCGATTTCCTCGAGGTCTCGGACCGGATTCTTCGGAACAGGACGAAGAACCAGCTCGTCGGGCATTTCCACCACGACGAACTTCTCTCCGTATCTGGCCCGGATGGACTCTCGCAGGTGAATCCTCCCTTTCTTGTCACAGGTTGTTTCCAACATGTTCTCACCGCATACAAGGAAGCGGGATGGGTTTATAAAGCTGCCGACTTGACCGGCCTTCGCATCATCGAGTCCCTGTCGTGACATCTTGCACACCTCTCGGGCCACCTCATTGGCGGGTCGCCTGCCGTTGAGCGACCCGCCCAGGAACCGAGCTCGCGGCTTTGCAGCCGGCTGGCCAGAGGAAGACTTGAGTTGGCGGGTCTGCGTGGCCCGGAGCAGACAGCAGCTCACACCGAACGGGCTTCGCAGGCTAATCAGCCATGCGCGGAGTTGAAGTCTTCGGGACCCGGAGAAGTGGGAGTGGGCATCAACTTGCGGTAGGATGACGCCCATGCAGGCGGATTACGTCCATCCCAGGAGGTTCTTCGATGAGTCGGAACAAGTGCACAGAACGCGTTCCGGAGGATACGGCGACCCTAACGCGGCGCAAATTCGTGAGCTCGTCCCTGACTGCGGCAGCGCTGCCCCTGATTCAGGGAGGTGAAGGTCTCGGGCGCGAGATCGCCTCCACGGAGAGTCAGCCGGCCGGGGTCAAACGTCGGATTAAGCTCGGGGTCGTGGGCTGCGGTGGCCGAGGGGCCTGGATTGCCAAGCTGTTCCAGAGGCATGGGGGCTATGAAGTGTTCGCGGTCGGGGACTACTTCCAGGCGGTCGCTGATGCTTGCGGGCAAGACCTGGGCGTTGACGGTGCTCGACGGTTCTCCGGCCTGTCTGCGTACAAGAAGGTGCTGGACACTGGCGTAGAAGCCGTCGCCCTCGAAACGCCTCCGTATTGCTTCCCCGAGCACGCCCGCGCCGCCGTGGAGACCGGAATCCACGTGTTCATGGCCAAGCCGGTTGCCGTCGACGTGCCGGGCTGCCTGGAGATTGAGGCAGCCGCCCGAAGGGCTACGGCCAAGGGCCTTTGTTTCCTCATGGACTACCAGATCCCCACCGATCCGCATAACGTCGAGGTCGTTAAACGGATCCACTCTGGCCAGATCGGGCGGCTGGCTATCTTGCACAGCTACTACCTGGCCGGGTCCTTCCCAGACCCAGCGAAGACCGCCACGTGCGAGAGCCGACTGCAGCACTTGATCTGGTGCAACGACGTGGCCATCGGTGGCGGATATCACGTGAACGCCTGCATTCATGCCGTGGATGCAGCCCTCTGGGTTGCCGGCGAGCGGCCGATCAGTGCGACGGGCGCTTCCCGCACCGGCCGGGCTGATCCCCACGGTGACAGTCATGACGTCTTCGGGATTGTCTACGAGTTCGCAAACGGCCTGATCCTCAACCACCGGGCCAAGCACCTGCGCAATCACTCGGAGGGCTTTCGGTGCGGATGCGCGGTTCACGGCGATACGGGCTGTGCCGAGATTGCGTACGGGGGCAAGGCCGAGCTTCGACGCGCGGCGGCGCCTTACAGCGACGAGGTGGTGAAACTGTACGAAGCCGGCGCAGTGCGGAACATTGCGACCTTCTACAGGAATGCCACGGAAGGCGACGCCCGCAACCCGACTGTCCGCCGCGCGGTGGACAGTGCCCTCACCACGATCCTCGGCCGAGAAGCGGCCCTACACAGGTCCAAACTGACGTGGGAGCAGCTGCTCAACGACAACAAACGGCTCGACGTGGACTTGACCGGGCTGGCGCCGTGATTGGCCTCCGCTGTGCAAGCTATCACCCGCGGCCGGGCGACCCGCCAGAGGCCAAAGTACAATGGCCTTGAGTGGACCTGGACCTGGGTTCTCCCTTTTTTCTGTATTCCCGGTTATCATGCACGCAATCTAGTTTCCGTACCGGAGGACAACGCCGTGTGTGAATCATGCTCATCACGTGGCCTGGACCGCCGCGAGTTCCTGGCCGCTGCCGGCGCTCTGGGGGCCATTGGACTTGTTCCCAAGGCCGTAGCCGACGAGGCGGCCGCCACCCTCGCCCTTCCCTTGGTCAAGAACGACAAGCAGCCGGCAAGAGTGCTCGTCGCCTTTCTCTATCCTCCGGCCGACGTGGTCAACGAGGGCAAGATGGAGGATAGTTGGCGGGTGTACAACTGGTTCACCTGGCCGGGCAACCAATTCGAGCCGGAGCAGCAGGAGCGCAAGTTCACGGCGAAGATCAAAGCTATCGCGGAGACGGTCGGAATGACTGTCGAATTCCAGCCGAACGCCATCTACCAGGAGGCCAAGGTCAAGGAATTCATCGAGACGGCCAAGGCGGCCAGGCCCGACGCCGTTTTGATCGTCAACTTCTGGAATACCTTCTCCAAGTGGTCCTTCCAGATGGCGACGGAATCGGCGGCCCCGACAGCGATCGTTTACCACCCTGTGGGCTCGAACCACCAGTTGCCGCCGGACTACCTGCGCAATGCGGAAGGAGTCTACTACATCCACTCGATCGAGAACTGGGACGAGATAGAACGGGGCCTACGTGCCGTGCACGCCAGGAGGATGCTTGCCCAGAGCCGGCTGCTGCGCATCTCCGGGCAAACCAAGTCGCCCGTGCAAACCCGGGAACAACGGCTCGAGGTCAGCGTCGTCGCAGCACCGGCCGAGGAGTTCAATGCGATGTTCGACAGCATCGCGGTGAACGATGCCCTCGTGCGGGAAGCCCAGCAGGTCAAGAAGAACGCCGAGCGGGTGATGAACGTAACCGACGAATACTTTGTCGAGGCGATGCGGGCTCATCGTGCTGTCGGGCGGATGATGGAGCGTTACGGGGCCGACGCGATCACCATCGAGTGCCTGCAGCTCAAGCACCGCAAGCCCTGCATCAGCTTCGCGAAGAACAACGGGGCCCTCGTCCCCTGCGGCTGCGAGAACGATCTCAACGCGACGCTGACGCTCATGCTAGGGCGGTGGCTGCTGGATCGGGCTGGCTTCCAACACAACCCGGAGTTCGATACCAGCGAGAATCGCTACTTCGGCGCCCACTGCACCTGCGCCTGGAAGCTGCACGGTCCGCAAGCGGCCTCCCAGCCTTACCTCGTGAGGCCGTTCTTCCACCAGTTGCCCAAGACGCCCGCCCTCGATGTGCAATGGACGCCCGGCGAGCCGGTCATGGTCGCCAAGTATCACAGCGGGAAGGACACGCTCTGCTGCTGGACGGGCAAGGTCATCGAGTCACCGACTTCGCCTCCGACCGGCGGCTGCGCGACGCGGGTGCTGGTGGAGATCGACCGCGTGGATGACGTATGCAAGATCTACCCCGGCCCGCACCCGATCCTGTTCTGCGGCGACCGCGGCGAGGCCAGGCGCTTCAGAGCTTTTGCCAGGATGTACCGACTGAAGCTGGAAGGCAACGCGTAGCACGAAACAGGCAGAGGGAGAACGGCGAACAGGATTGACACAGATCCCGTAGCCGGTCGCGCAGCGCTCCGCTTCCGCCACCGACTATGCGGTCGTTCTATGAGATTCGCACGACGTTTTCGAGGTCCAACTTCACGACCGGAGCTTGCTGACCTTCCTCTCCCAAATCGGTTGGCGCCTCAGGTCGCCTTCGGATCGCGCCATCGGGCAAGGTGCGAGACCAGTCATTGACCGCTTACCGGGACGACCTGTTTCCCACGAGCCGGTTTCGGATGGCTTACGATGCCCTGAAGCAAACCCACGGTGTCAGCGGGAACCGGGAATATCTGGGGATTCTGTACCTGGCGGCGCGGGAGACGGAAACGGGGGTAGACGAGGCCCTGCGGCATTTGCTGAAGGAAGGTCGTCCGATCACCGCGAAGGGAGTCAAGGCCCTGGTTGGCCGCCATCAAGAGATTCCCCCCGTCACCGAGGTCACGGTGGAGCCGGTGGATCTGACCGGCTACGACGAACTGGTCACGGACCGGGAGGTGGCCTGATGAAACCACCACGCGACGAGAAAGCCGCCCTGGTCGATTACCTGCGGGAACTGCACCTGCCCACGATGCGGAGCTGCTTCGAGGAACTCGCCCGCCAGGCCGAGCAGGAGACGTTGAGCTACGAACGGTACCTGCTCACGCTGAGCCATGAGCCGATTGTCGGGAGACTGCTTGTCAGGGAACCACGGAGACCAGCCGAGCGCACAGGGGCATCCGAACGGTTTGCCACCCCAGGGTTCGTAGTAGACGCCGAAGGGTTTGCCGTACTGACGGGCCGCACCGCGGACACAAGCGATCTGCAGCGCCGTCAGCGGGACCTGGTTGCCGATCTCGGCCATGACATTCTTGGCACCGAGCCGCAGGGCCGTGTGATACAATTGCACGTATCCATTGACCGCCATCACCTGGCCGTTTGTACGGTCGACGAGCCGGCGGAAGTAGCCCTCGAGATATCGGTTCACGTCGGCAAGCGAGGCGAGCGGCGCGAACAGTCCCTGGTACGCATCATAAGCGCCACCCGAGAAGAAAGGGTACTCTACGCGGCCCTCGTAGGCACCGAAGCTCTCCCGACCGAAGGAAAGTCCCTGGCTGGATCAGAAGCTTCTGAATGCGCTTGTAGTCATGGATCGGCGAGTTGCCCCATTCATGGACCTGGAAGCCCAGGAACCTCGGATCATCCTCAAGCTGTTCAGCGATACTCCCAATCCCATCGACGCTCTGATAGGGCATGCCTCCCGTGATGCGGTCGATGTAGTACGGGCGGTTCGATTTCCTGGCGCGCTCCAGAAGAGGATTGGCGTTCCATCTCTCCGAGAAAGGGCGAGTGTCAAGCCCGGTGTTGTGCAGTCGGAGGCCATAGTTGAGGAGCATTCCGTGGCGGCGCAGGCCTTCTATGAAGGCGGGGTGCGCATGGAAGAGGACAGTAAAACCGGGCGTCCCGGTGAAGCAGGAGGTTGGGGAGTCTGCAAGGGCTGCGCCCGCAAAGCACAAGGCAACGCAGCAAGCTCGCCATTGCCGTCTCATTGCGAAAACTGCCTTCGGGTACAGCAACGTGCTTCAGGCCCGTAGCCTCTGGGCCGCTTTCCCGGCTCACGCTCCAGAAGGACATGGGCGGCTTGGCCGTCTGCCGCCCACAAACGCGAACCGCTCGCTTCAATGTTCCTTGCTGTCGATGCGATCTGGCAATCCAAGCTCGCGCAGCCACGCGACGCAGAGTCCGGGCCAGTTGGCTACCGGATCACCCTTCTTGCCGAGGCCAAAGCCGTGCGGACCCTTGGCGAAGATGTGCATCTCTGCCGGCACCTTCGCCTTTCGCAAGGCGAGGAAGAAAGACATGCTGTTTTCGCACGGCACACCCGTATCCTCGTCGGTATGCACCAGGAAAGTCGGAGGCGTCTCGGAGGTGACCTGCTTTTCGTTCGAGAGGTTCGCCACGAGGGCCTTGTCGGGATTGCTCCCCAGCAGGTTCTTCTTCGATCCCTGGTGGGTGAACGGTTCGGCAAACGAAATCACCGGGTAGATCAGGATCATGAAGTCCGGCCGGCAGCTCGCGCGGTCGATCGGATCGTCAGCGTCGGCCTGACCTTTGTCGAAGTGCGTGCCGACGGTCGATGCCAGGTGGCCCCCCGCGGAGAAGCCCAGAATCCCGATCCGTTGAGGATCGACATTCCATTCCCTGGCCCGACTTCGGACCACGCGGATGGCCCGCTGAGCATCCTGCAGGGGGGCGGGATGACCGTAACCATTCCCCCGATGGCGATACTTCAGGATGAAGCCGGCTATCCCGTTCGCGCTGAGCCACCGGGCGACCTGGTGCCCTTCGTGGTGCATGGCCAGGTTGCCGTAGCCGCCGCCGGGACAGATGACCACCCCTGTGCCCGTGGCCTCGCCTTTCGGGGGCAGATAGACGGTGAGTGTTGGTTTGTCGCCCTCTTCGTCGCCCCTGGCTCCGGGAGCGCCGTGGGGCCAGAGCAGTTCGACTTCGGGCTGGCCAGCAAAGGCGGAGGCGGACGACATGCAAAGAGCTATGGCCCATAGCATGGGCGATAAACGGGAAACGTCCCGTCGATGCTGGGCGGAGGCACGTTTTGTGACACCCGTCTCCTTTCGGGACAGGCAGCAGATTCCATCCTTGAGGACGGTGGCGAGACTGGGCATGGAAGGCTCCTTGGAGCCCGAGGGCTCAGCGGCTGCAGCAGCTGGCGACTCCGTCAGCGATCTGTCTGGGCTGCATCATGACGAGCGAAGAACTCGCGGGGTCGTTTTCATCACATCCAGCAAGTATTGGCTGTCAAGTTTGTAAGAGCTCATCCGGATCCCCGCCTGATTGTCCCCATTATGGATCTCGTCGGCTACGTCCCCCAGCTAATGCGGCGGATGACTTGCCCACGGAGCGGTCACGCGTGATCGCGTCAGGGCGGCCTACTGCGCCCATTCGAAGTAGCCGATCTCGCGAAGGCGACCGCCCAGTCGCTCGATCTCATCTTTGCCCAGCGGGGTCAGGGGCAGTCGTGGGGGTCCACAGTCCTGGCCGATAAGTTGCATAACCGCCTTCTGGGCTGCCAGCCCGCCCGCACTGAGAATGCGCCGAATCATCTCAGCGGACCGCATCTGCCACATACGGACCTCATCCATGTTGCCGCGCTCAAACGCCTCGATGATGTGGCGGTACACCGGCGCGGCATAGTTGTACGTGCTACCCACCGCTCCCCTGGCTCCGGCCGTCAGCCCACATAGCAACATCTCATCCACGCCCCAGAACATGTCGAGGGTATCGCCCGCCTCTTGGACGCAGGCGAGGTACTCATGCACCGTAGGGGCGGTGTACTTGATTCCCGCGAACGTCGGCAAGCGCTCGCGAGCGATTCGGATGAAGTCCAAGAGATCGAGACCGACGTTCGTGATGGCGGGGATGTGATAGTAGTAGAATGG
>CAZOIA010000178.1:0-11399 GCA_964579675.1 uncultured Planctomycetales bacterium
TGGACAGGGGGCTAAGGCTTGCCGTATCTGCTTCAGTCGATGGCTATCGTGAGGCAACGGCTGCCTCAGCCCCCTGTCCACCTGGCGATCATCGGTGAGGGTGAGCTCGAGGCGGAATGCCGCGAGCAAGTACAGAATCTGGGCCTGGCAGGCTGCGTGCATTTCCTGGGATTCCGCGGTGACGCTCTGCGATGGACGGGCGGATGTGACCTGTTCGTGCTGAGTTCTCTCTGGGAGGGGCATTCGATAACGCTTCTCGAGGCGATGGGTCTGGGCCGTCCCATCGTTGCCACTGACATCAAAGGGAACCGCGAGACCATTACCCACGATCATGACGGGCTGCTGGTTCCCCCGGCCGATGCCGATTCCCTGGCCGATGCCATCATTGCCCTGGCCACCGATCAACAACGAGCGCGGCGCCTGGGACAGGCGGGCAAGAAGACGTTCGACAATCGATTCACTGAACAGATCATGAAGGATAACAACTGGCGGGTCTATCAAGACGTGCTGACGGCCAAAGGACTCCTGTAGGTCCGCGAGGCGGCGCTCATGCCCTTGAGGAAGTGCAGGAAGTGCTCACCTGTCAAATGCCGCCTCTCGAACTGCCGCCTGGGATCATTCACGACCGCTCCGCCTGGCCCGGCTGGGAAAGTCCGACACGTACCGGTTCATGGCCCGGCCCTCAGGGGTCTGGTAGGTGGACTCCAGTTTCCAACCGGCTTTCTGATAGAAGCGGTTAACGGTTTCGTTATCGTGAGCATCCGTGGCCAGAAAACACCCGGGGCTTCCCTGTTGTCGCACGTCGGCAAGCCATGCTTCCATCAAGGCCCTGCCGACGCCGCTGCCCCGAGCCTCCGGGGCCACGACGATCGAAACGAGCAATGAACGCTGCGGCCCCGGTGGCGAATCGCCGCGGTAGAACAAGGCGCGAAACAGGCGCCTGACCACAGTGGGGCGCTTGAGAATGGCGCTGGTGCTGGCGAGGCAGAACATCCACCACCGGCGCTTGAGGAGCCGCTTGAAGTAGCCCGCAGGCGTCAGCGCCCCGACGACGACGCCCAGGACCTTACCGGTTCCGGTATCTTCAGCCACGAAGCCGCTGCCTGCGGGATCGGTCAGGAACGAGCGGTAAACCTCTCTCACGAACACCGGGCCCAGAAACGTCAGGAAGAAATTGGGAAATCCCCGCATGTGGACGTCTACCACTTGCCGAAGGTGCCTGGGCATCATCGGCACGAGGTTGAATGCGGTAACACCGCTGCTTGTGCGGCCAACGTTTTCTGAGGAATTCATAGCCGGCACTGGCTTGCCTCACCTCTCGCCTTGCTCCGGGCCGACCAACCGCTGCTTCGGAGACCCTAGGCGGACCACAAACCCGACCCCTCGCCGGGCCGTCCCCTCGTTAGCGCGGCGGTGAGTGGGAAGGTTCACCACTTCACGACACGCCTTCTCGGCAACCGGGCACAGCCCTTCCCGATAACCATACAGGTGCATCGGCGTCTCGATCGGGTGCAGGGGGCACTCGAACCAGGTACCGATTTCCACCCCGCTTCGGGGGGCCTCGGCAACGGCCCGGGCTTTGTCCGCCACTCGCACCGGATAACGCACAAGCACCGGATCCATGTCCTCAGGAATCACCGTCACGTCCCAGCCGCATCGCTGAAGCGCCTCGTCATAAGCCAATCGCATCTGACGACGATGGGCCACGTTGGCTTCTATCCTTCTCATCTGTCGAAGCCCGGCCCGGGCCTGGCCGGCGCTCATACCCATGAAGAAACCCTCGGGCATCTCAGGCGCGAACTCGGACGTCGCCGACGACCCGATAACCAGCCCCTTGCGGGTCAGCCACCGGAACAGGGCCGTCGCCACCGCGGTGGTGCGCGGGTAGACCAACAGGCGATAGACCAGACGTTGGATCGACAACATCGACGCGGCCTTCAACGAAGGGCCACGCAACTCATGTCGGCACAGTTCTTCGATTACCTGAGCTATCCGGGGGTCGCTCGTGGTGACCATCCCGCCGACCCCGGTGGTGAACGGTTTGTTCCATTGAAACGACCAATATGAGGCCACCCCGAACGTGCCGCACATTTTCCCTTTGTACCGTGAACCGAGTGCCAAACAGCAATCCTCGACCACCGGGATGCCGTGCCGGCCCGCGATGTCCATAATCGCCTCCATATCGCACGGGTACCCGTAGGTGTGCTGGGCGACGATCACCTTCGTCCGCGGCGTAACTGCTTCGCCCAACTGGTTCACGTCCATGTTATACGTGACTGGCTCGATATCCACGTATACTGGCTCGGCCCCCAGGTACTTTATGGGGTTGACGTCCATCACACAGGTGTAGCCGGGCAGGATAACCTCGTCGCCAGCACCGATCCCCAGCGCCCGGAGGATCGCATACATCGCCACCCGGCCCTTCCAGAAGGCGAAGGCCGACTCGACCCCGAGCCAGTTCGCAAACGCGTCTTCAAATCGTGCGGCAGCGTTAGCGGACATAGCGCTCCTCACCGCTGTTCAAGGGATCTCTTCTTGCGCGAGCCGCCGGACCGTCCCACGCGGCTCGTCCTCATGCCGGCCGCAGGAGCACATGGAATCCCCGCACGGATAACTCATCGTCAGGCAGTTCACGGAAGGGCGGGGCCAACTTGCCCCTCGGCGTCGGCAGACGGTCCCAGCGCTCCTCCTGGACGACCTCGACGTTAAACCCCGCTTTGCGGAACAGGTCCAGCATCGCCGAATAGCGGATGCGGTTGGTGTAGAACGTGTCCGTCACCATGAAGTCCGATTCCCACATCCGCTCGGAGAACCTCAGGTTGTTCAGCGCGTATGCAAGGTGATCTCTCAGGTCCACCCGATGGGAGCAGATACCATCGTCCCGGAGCACGCGTCGGAACTCCCGCATGGTATCCAGGAAATCGGCTCGTCTGACGTGCTCGAGCACCGCCTGCGACCATGCGAAGTCCACTGATCCTGCCGGGATCGATCGCAACGACGCCAGGCCCGACGTCAGGTGCTGAGCGGAGCAGGCGGTCAGGAGCTCCTCCAGCGAACTGACATCGCCCACGCCCGGGGCGGGAAGCCCTTTGGCGGAAAGGAACGCTGCCAGGCTTCGATAGGGAGTCAGGTCCTTCAGGACGAGCGGCGAAACGTCAACGAGGTACGTGCCGGCTGCCCCGTGATCGCGGGCAATCAAGGCAGAGAACGCCGAATCGCCGGGACCGAGTTCCAACGCCACAGAACCCCCGTCTCGCCGCGAGAAGCCGGCCCGGTCGAAATGCATCTTGAAGACGTTGAAGGCGTACTGGGGCTCTTCCATCTTGCCGCGGCGGAAAAGACCGAATCGCCGGAACAGGTCGTAACTGCCCGGGATGCGGGCAAGGACCAGGTAGGCGGCGAGCTTGGCCTGCCAGGGGATTCTTGCTCCGATGCTCATCGCTCAGTACCGGTAGTGCTCCGGCTTGTAGGGCCCTTCGATCGGAAAACCGATGTACTTGGCCTGCTTATCGTTCATGACCGTCAGTTTGGCGCCGAGCTTCTTGATGTGCAGGCGGGCAACCTTCTCGTCCAGGATCTTGGGCAGGACGTACACCTGCTTGGTGTACTTGCCGGTGTCGCGATTCTCCCACAGCTCCATCTGGGCCATCACCTGGTTGGTGAAGCTGTTGCTCATCACGAAGCTCGGGTGCCCGGTTGCGCAGCCCAGGTTCACCAGCCGACCCTTGGCCAGCATGATGATCCGCTTGCCGTCGGGCCAGATCACGTGGTCAACCTGAGGCTTGATCTGGTCCCACTTCAGGTTGCTCAAAGCATCCACCTGGATCTCGCTGTCGAAGTGCCCGATGTTGCACACGATCGCCTCGTTCTTCATGCGGTCCATGTGCTCGCGGGTGATCACGTCCACGTTGCCGGTGGCGGTGATGAAGATGTCGCCCCACCGGCACGCATCGTCCATCTTCACCACCTGGTAGCCTTCCATGGCCGCCTGCAGTGCGCAGATCGGATCGACCTCGGTCACGAACACCGTCGCCCCGAGCCCGGCCAGAGCCTGCACGCAACCCTTGCCCACATCCCCGTAGCCGAGCACGACGCACTTCTTGCCTGCGATCATCACGTCGGTAGCCCGCTTGATGCCGTCCATCAGACTTTCCCGGCAGCCGTACAGGTTGTCAAACTTGCTCTTGGTCACCGAGTCGTTGACGTTGAACGCGGCAAAGAGCAGCTCGCCCGCTCTGGCCATGTGATAAAGCCGGTGCACGCCGGTCGTCGTCTCCTCGCTGACCCCGACGATCCGCGGGGCCAGCTTGTGCCAGAACTGAGGGTCCTGATCGAGCTGGCGGCGGAGCACTTCGTCGATGATCTTGATTTCCTTGTTGTCCGTGCACGCCGGCGGGACCTTGCCCGTCTTGGCGAACTCCGACTCCAGGGCGTGCCCGCGATGCACCAGCAGCGTCGCGTCGCCCCCGTCGTCCACGATTCCCGTCGGGCCGTCGGCCTCGGGCCAAGTCAGCGCCCGGAGCGTGCAGTCCCAGTACTCCTCGAGCGTCTCGCCCTTCCAGGCGAAAACCGGGATGCCGCGTCTGGCGACGGCGGCGGCGGCATGGTCCTGGGTCGAGAAGATGTTGCAGCTCGCCCAGCGGACCTCCGCCCCCAACTCGACGCATGTCTCGATGAGCATCGCCGTCTGGATCGTCATGTGCAGCGAGCCGGTCAGCTTCGCGCCGGTGAGGGGCTTTTTGCCTGCGTACTCCTCGCGGACCGCCATCAGCCCCGGCATCTCCCACTCGGCGATTTCCATCTCCTTTCGGCCCCAATCGGCCAGCGAAATGTCCTTCACCTTGAAATCATCCACCGCGGTTGCCATCTCATTTACTCCCAATATGCCTCCGGTGTGCCTTCCCGCCGTTTTCACCCGCGCCCCCGCGCCGGCGGGTATCTGCCGGCCGAATCTCACCGCCCGCCCGCCCGGTCAGCACAAACAGCGCGGGAACCTCACCCACGTTCCGGGCGCCGGGACGGGCCGTTGACAACGGCCTGGTCCGGACCTCCGTAAAGCCCGACCCCCGCAGCCAGCGCCTCAGCTTGGCCGGTGTAAAACCCCACCACCGGTCGCCCATCCGATCGTGGAAGGCGGCATTGCTGTGGGCCCGCTGCTCGATAATCATAACTGTCCCGCCGTCTCGCAGGCAACGCCTCAATTCACTCAGGGCCGCGGCCGGCCGGTCAACGTGGTGCAGCACCAGCGAGGCGATCGCCAGATCCACCTCGCCATTCTGCAACGGCAGATCGGCCAGCGATCCCTCCCGAAAGACGACATTCCGAGCCCGTCTTACCTCCGGCCGGGCCCGCGCCACCTCCAGCATGCTGCTGGCCGGGTCCACCGCGATCACCTTCCGGAAGTAGTCCGATAAGGCGCCCAGCAGGTACCCCGTGCCGGTCCCGATGTCCGCGACCGTCCAGGCCGCCGGCAGCAGCGAGGCCAGCGCCTCGAACTGGAACACCTCGCCGAAGGCCTCGATCCGCATCTGGTCCCACCGGACGCCCACCGCCTCGAAAAAGTGCGCCTTGTCCGTGCTCCGCCGGCGAATGACCCGGTCGAGCCGATCCCGCATGCCCTCCTCCAGCCGCTCCTGGCCCACCCAAGCCAACAGGCGATCTCGCAGCGACGCCGCTCCCCTGACGCCGTTCAGTTCGTTCGTTCGCCCAGGTCGCGCTCCACCGCCCTGGCCGAGATGAGCCCCCCCCGGCGGCCGGGCAGCGTACATCATCGTCGTACCCGAGCGGCGATCGGCCAACAGCCCGGCCTCGTGAAGCACCTTGAGATGCCGTGAGACCGTGGATTGCGGCTGCCTGAGCACCGCCACCAGCTCCGAGACGCTCAACTCGTGCACCGACAGTACCTGCAGCAGCCGCTGCCGGGTGCCGTCAGCCATCGCCTTGAACAACACTTCTGCACTTGCCATGGGTCAGCGTCGCCCTCATGATCCGTCAATCCGGATGATAGGATAAATCGGCGATTTGTCAAGCCCGCTCCACCTGAGCCTTGGCCGCCGGCAGTGCGAGCACCTCTCATCCGGTTCAAAGAGCCGCGGCATCCAGGCACCGGCCGGACCGACATCGGATCCCGGCCAGGCCGCCACCAGGGGCAGCAAAGGGCTCTAGCTGGCGATGTAGGCCGATTCCCCGCCGGTGGACTTGACGAGTCACAGATCAAGGCCCAAAATACTGTGGGTACACGACCAGATATGCCGACATGTAGAGTGTCCAAGAACGGTCTTGCCTGTGAACGGCTTTTTTCGCCATCTGTAAGTCGCCCTGACAACAGAAGTTGCGGACAGCGCGAATTAATTGTGCGTTTCGGGCGAAAAACGCATTGACACGGGCCAGATCTTGAGGTATTAAAACCATTGCCCCCCAAATGTGGGGGCGCAGCTCAGTCCGGTAGTTCTGTCTTTGGCGCGAGTGGTCGTGGTCTTGCGGGAAGGCTGCGGTGTAGCCTAAGGGTGTGCGTGCGCGCGTCTTGGGGACAAGCTGGGCGAAGCGGCTGGTTTAATCGTTCTCATCGTTCTTCATACATCAGGGCCCGCCCGGCCCTTCAAGGAGTTTGGGATGGTCGCTTTGACCACGGATCGACGGGGCAATGTCGGGACCGACTCCAAGGATGGAGACCTCGGATTGGCGGAAAACGCGCTTCGGGTGCTTGGTGCGCGCTATTTGAAAAAGGACGAGTCGGGCCGGGTCGCCGAAACTCCGGCGGACCTGTTTCGCCGGGTCGCCCGCACCATCGCCGATGTGGAAGCACGGTACGGGACCCCGGTTGAGCAGCGGGACGAGTGGGAGAAGATCTTTTACGATCTGATGGTGACCGGGCGCTTCATGCCCAACAGTCCCACGCTCATGAACTCCGGGCGTGAAATGGGAATGCTCAGCGCCTGCTTTGTCTTACCGGTCCGGGACAGCATCGACGACATCTTCGACTGCGTTAAGCACACCGCTTTGATTCAGAAGGCCGGTGGCGGCACGGGTTTCGCGTTTGACGAACTCCGCCCGACCGGCGATTTCATCCGGTCCTCGGGCGGGACGACGTCCGGGCCCATCAGCTTCTGGCGCGTCCTCAGCGAAGCGACCAACGCCATCCAGCAGGGAGCATTCCGCCGCGGCGCGAACATGGGAATGATGTACATCCATCATCCCGACATTCTGAAGTTCCTCCACGCCAAGGAAGATCTGTCCCAGTTCACCAACTACAACATCTCGGTCAAAATTACCGACGAATGGATGGAAGAGTTCCTTCAAGACGCGGATTCTCCGCACATCACCCGCAACCCGCGGACGGGGCAGGAATACCTCCTGCCCCGGGATCTGTCGATCTGGGAGTACGATGTGCGGTCGTTGATCCCCGTCAGGCGCGGTCAGAATGGCGAGCTGCGAGTGATGACGCGTCACGGCGAAAGCCAGAGCGAAACAATCGTCGCCCGCGGCTCGTCGTTCGATACGCCCGTCTTCACGAAGCGGGAGGTCTGGCAGATCATCGTGCGGAACGCCCATTGCACGGGCGAGCCCGGCGTCGTGTTCATCGACCGGATCAACGAACACAACCCCACCCCCCACGTCGGGCGGATCGAGGCCACCAACCCCTGCGGGGAGCAGCCCCTGCTACCTTACGAAGCCTGCAATCTGGGCAGCATCAACCTCGGCGCGTTCATCACCGATCCCTGCTCCGCAGAGGCCCGGGTTGACTGGCACGCGCTGCGAGAGACCGTGCACCAGGTTACGCGGTTCCTCGACAACGTCATCGACGTCAACAATTACCCGTTGCCCGAGATTGATCGCATCTGTAAGGCGAACCGCAAGATCGGGCTCGGCGTAATGGGCTTTGCTGATGCCCTCTACAAGCTCGGTGTTCGTTACAACTCCGAGGAGGGCATCGAGTGGGGTGAGCAGTTCATGAAGTTCGTGAACGACGAGGCCCACGATTACAGCGAGAAACTGGCCCGCGAGCGCGGTTGTTTCCCCAACTGGGCGGGGAGTACCTGGGACACGCAGGATCATCGGCCGATGCGCAACAGCGCAACAACCACCGTCGCCCCCACCGGCACGATCAGCATCATCGCCGGCTGCTCCGGGGGTATCGAACCCATGTTCAGCCTGGTGTTCTGCCGGAACGTCCTCAAGGGCCAGGACGAAGGCAACAAGCCGATGATCGAGATCAATCCCATCTTTGAACGGGTTGCACGTCAGCGAGGGGTTTTCAGCGAGGGTTTGATGGATCAGATCGCCAGGGATGGCACCCTCGCTGGTATTGATGGGATCCCGGATGACCTTAAGCAGGTCTTCGTCTGCGCCCATGACATATCGCAGGAGTGGCACGTTCGGATGCAGGCGGCGTTCCAGCAGCACTGCGATGCGTCGATCTCCAAGACTATCAACTTCAGGCGCGACGCCACCGTCGAAGACGTTGAGGCTATCTATCGAAGAGCTTACGAGTTGGGCTGCAAAGGGGTTACCGTTTATCGCGACGGCTGCCGGTGCTCGCAACCGATGGCCCTGAAGGATTCGGGCAGGAAGGGACTTGCTGCCTCATCCGATGCTCAAGACCCGGCAGAGGACGAAACCAAAGCCGACCCGCCCGGTTGCGAGGAGCTTGAGCCGAGGGACATTCCTGAGATCGTCAGCGGGTTACGCCTCCGCCAGATGACGCCCTTCGGCAACATGCACGTCAAGGTCACCGTCGATCCGAAGACCGAGCGGGAATTGGAGGTCTTCGCCCAGCTCGGCAAAGGCGGTGATCTGGCCACGAGTGACCTCGAGGCGATCTGCCGCCTGACCTCGCTGTGGCTGCGGGCAGGCGGCACCCTCCGGCACGTGATTCGGCAACTCAAGGACATCGGCTCGAGCTTGCAGGTGCCGACCCGCGACGGCAAGATTATGAGTCTCGGCGACGGGCTCGCCCGGGCCCTGCAGAGGTATGTGCGGGCCAAGGAACGTTTCGGGCTTCGCGATCTGCTGCTCGGCGAGTGCGACTTGTCCGAGTTGGACCGTCCGGCTTCCGTTTCTCCCGGCAACGGCAATGGGAACGGAAACGGGAACGGGAAGAATAAAGGCCATGAGCATTTTCCCGAAGTGCGCCACGCTACCTCAGCTCATGGGAGCCCGGCCATTGAGGCGTCTACGGTCGCCGGGAGCATAGGCGCCTCACATATGGCCCGGCTGGCCTTGGCCTTCAAGGTGAAGTGCCCGGAGTGCGGAGAATCGCTGGTTTCTGCCGAAGGGTGCATGAAGTGCCACAATTGTGGCTGGAGCCAATGTTGACAAGGGCCTGCGTTCAGGGTACCTGTCGGCAAACCTGTGAGTAACCTCGCCAGAGGTGCCTGGAGCGCCCTAAAACTCCGGCTTCATTTGTTGTTTTCCAGGGCTGGCGTGCCGGAGGGCTCCAGAATTCACAGGCGATTCCGTCAATATAGGGTGAATTCTGGAGAAAAAACGCTACCATTCCTCGGAAAAGGGATTAGAATAGGGGACAACCGCTCAGATTATTGGCCGTTTTTTCCGATACTAAACGATGGGCGCGGCGTATAATGTATTGGATGGCCAAGAGCGAAGCGGTATTATAAGAGGGACATAACGGCCTAGCTCACAAAGAGTTAGCGAATTGGCTTCTTTCCCCTCCGGAAAGCACCGGGCCCGCCCATAGGGCACCTGGTGCTTTCTTTTTGCGCAACCGGGTATGCAGAGCAGACGAAGCTCCGGGCCCTGTTCCCGGTCGGGCAGGGACGGCAGCGGCCCCGGATAAGGCCAACCAACCCAGCGATCCGCAAGGATCCCGCCGCCGCCGAACCAGGCGCAGGCCACCTGTTCTCGATTGTTCACCACGAAGGCCTGGCGCGGGCTCCGCCCGCAACCCAAGCGAAGGGGGAGGGATAGGGACTGGGGACTCGGGACTGGGGGTGCGAAGCCGCAAGCGGCAGCGATGGGTGATGGTCTTCGGTCCATAGGGCAGCATCCCAGGGTTGGAGAGAATCTTCGTGCGCCGCGAAGATTCCGAGGGTTTGTAGTACGGAGACACGGAGAAGACGAGATCAGTCGAAATCGACGCCTCGGGTTCCGACATGGCCATCAACATCATCAACCCACTTCTCGAGACCTCGACGCAGGAGGATTTCACCTAACTTCTTTTCTCCGTGGCCTTTGTGTCTTCTTGGTGAATCCGTTCATGCATAATCCGGACTATCGGTTTCGTGACGTGAGCCCGGTCCCAAGTCGGGACTGAAGCCGGCCGGCAAGTTTGCGTATGGAATGCTGCAAATCCGGCACCGTGGGCTCGGGGCCAGGCTTGGGCACGATGACCCAATCGACGCCCGGGGCCAGCTCATGGCGAAGCCTACGAAAAGCCTCACGAACCAGACGCTTGACGCGGTTTCGCCGAACCGCCCCCCCGATTCGACGGCCAGCGGAGATCCCGAGCCGGGCACCGCCCGTCTTATGTAGGGCACCGCCCGTCTCGCTGGGAGCGGCATACAGTGTCAGCCGTTGATCAGACTCGCGGAGCCGCTGTCGGAATACGCGGGCGAAGGCTTCTCGCGATCGTATGCGGGCGGTACGCGGCAGGGTATGTCGACACTGCGTTTCGGGCATAGTGGGCGATTATAACCGATCGGGGGGGGGTTTGCTCCAGCGGCGGGGTGCGGATATTGTAGCATCGGCCCCGGGCCGCGGGTCAGCGGGTCTCGCGGCGGGGCGGACCATGGGCCAGGCAACCGGGTGCCCCGGCGAATGGATCTACGAGACTTTCAACAGTTGATCGAGAAGATGTACTCGCGGAAGGATCGGGAGCGAGGTGCTGCCGGTACGTTCCTCTGGTTGATGGAGGAGGTGGGCGAGTTGGCGGCAGCGGTCGGCGAGGGGGCGGACGAGGCAAAGAAGCGAGATGAATTCGCGGATGTGCTGGCTTGGCTCGCAACGCTGGCGAACGTCGAGGGCGTGGACTTGAGCGATGCGTTGCAGGCCAAGTACGGGCGGGGCTGCCCGGGTTGCGGGAAGATGGTCTGCGAATGCAAGGGGAAACCGTAGAGGAATCGACGGACGAGGTCGGATCGATGCGAAAAAAGAGCCCGGCGTGGTGGCGGCACCTCCTGCTGTTGGCAATGGGGAGTCTGGCGTCGCAGGGTGGGTGTATCGGCGATGTCCAGCGAGAGCTGGAGGTGCTACTGCGGCCAGAGGCCAATCCGACGTTGATCCGGGACAGCTTCCTGGTGGATCTATTGGGTCCGGAGATTCTCTCGATGTTCAGATGATCCCCACAACCGCCTCCTCAAAGTCTGCCCAGGCCGGTGATCCTGCGGGGTAGTGTAACCCTTAATTGGGGTATCTGAACTGGGGCTCACGCTTTCCTGCTG
>CAZOIA010000179.1:0-11304 GCA_964579675.1 uncultured Planctomycetales bacterium
GCTCCCCTTTGGGTCGCGGCTAAACGGTGAACGCGCTCCCCTTCGGGTCGCGGCTGAACGGTGAACGCGCTCCCCTTCGGGTCGCGGCTAAACGGCGCCGGGCACTCACTGCGGCCAGGGGTATGCGTTGGCCCCGGCGTCGGGGTCGATGGGGCCCTTGGGGAGCGTGGCCTGCCATTCAAGCAAACGCCGGGACAGGTTCTTGACCAGGTCTGGGTGGCGATCGGCCAGATTGTTCAGTTCGGACGGGTCATTTGGAATGTCGTAGAGTTCGATCCGGCTGCGGTCGGGATTCATCAGGAGCTTGAAGCTGCCGTCGCGTATGGCCAGCATCGGGCTCTTGTTGATCACGTGCCCGGCGACCCCGAACCGCCACTCCCACATGAGTGGTCTGGTTCGCTGCTGCGGCGTGCCGCGAAGGGCCTTGGACATCTCTTCACCGTCGAGGCTCAGACCATCCGGCAGCTCGACGCCGGCCAGCGAGCAGATCGTGGGCAGGAAGTCAACGCCGCTGACCGTGCTGTCATTGTCGATCTTGCCGGCCGGTGTGCCCGCAGGCCAGCGGACGATGAACGGCACGCGCACCCCGCCCTCGTACAGGCTCCGCTTGCGGCCGCGGAACGGACCCGGGCTGCCGACGCCGTGCTCCGAGGCGTTCCGGATCACGATATCCTCCGGGCCGTTGTCGCTGGAGAAGATGACCACGGTGTTGTCGGCCAAGCCCAGCTCGGCGATTCGCTTTAACAGCCGGCCGATCTGCCGGTCGGCGCTCGTGGCGGCGGCATAATAGACCTTGAGCGCCCCCAGGTGGTTTTTGTAGGGCTTCATCTGCTCCTCGGTCGGCTGGAGCCGGGCGTGCGTATCTAGCAGCCACGCCTGCACGAAAAACGGTTCATCCCGGTGGGCCTCGATGAAGCGGACCGTTTCGTCGATGATGAGTTCGGTGGACCGGGCGCGGAAGCCGTCCCCCTTGCGTTCCCAGGTGGGCCCATTCCCGACGAACACGCGGTGCTCGTCGATCCCGTACTCCGACGGGAGTGGGGCGTCCGGCCCCTGGCCCAGGTGCCATTTGCCGAAGTGGCCGGTTGCGTAAGCCGCGTCCTGCAGGAGCTTCGTGACCGTCGGGACGGCTGAATCGAGGTAATTCGGCATCCCGCGGTCGGCGTTCTGGGTGGCCCTGGCGAGGTGACCGTGTATCCGATGCCGGGCCGGGAAATGCCCGGTCATGACGGCGGTCCGGCTGGGTGAGCACACCCCCGAGCACACGTAGAACTGCGTGAACAGGATACCCTGCTTGGCCAGGTTATCGAGGTTGGGCGTCTTGAGGTGCCGGTGCCCGTAGCATCCCAGGTCACCCCAGCCCCAATCGTCGGCAAAGACGAAGACGAAGTTCGGCCGCTTGTTCGGGGCCGGTGTTTCCGCCGCCGAAACCCGTGTCCCGCTTGATACCAGCAAGCCCCACAGCGCAGCCGCTATGGCTATCAACCACTTCGGACGATCGAATCGATCAGGATTGTGGATCATATCTTGCTCCTGACTGCCGTGTTTGCTGAGTCCTGTAGAACTCTAATGGATAGGAGGCGGGCGTGCCAGCGACTTCGACATCGGTTGGGCGGCCAGTACAATGCCCTGATGCGGGGTCGGGGTCGAGGGCGTGGCAGCCATGAGAACAAGCAAGACCTCAAGGGTGGCGATTCTGCCGCTGTTCAGCGGCGTATGGCTCAGCGCGGCGGCGGCGAACGAGACGGCACGGGCGCCCGAGGTTGAGGTGCAGTTGTTGTCGGAGCGGACGGCACTGGTGCCGGGTGAGGCCGTCACCCTGGCGATTCAATTCAAGATCGAGGAAGGCTGGCACACGTACTGGCGCAACCGCGGCGAGAGTGGGCGGGAGCCCAAATTCTCCTGGCGGCTGCCGGAAGGCTTCAAGGCCGGCCCGCCGCGCTTCCCGCCACCGAAGCGGCACGTCGATCGGGAGGGCTTGCACACGTTTGTTCTCGAGCACGAGCCGGCCGTTCTGACCCGATTGACCGTCCCGTCCGACCTGAAACCGGGCCGGGACGTCACCATCGAGGCCGACGTCGAGTGGCTGGTGTGCAAGGAGGCGTGCTACCGGGGCAGCAAGCTCGTGTCGCTGACCCTGCCGGTGGTGGCGAGCGAGGCGGATACTAAGCCGGCCAACGAGGCGACGTTCCGCCTGGCCCGCGAGGCCCTCCCGCAGCCCGCGGGTCGGGCCCAGCATTTGAACCGGCTGTGGGCAGCAGCCAGTGTTGACAAGGTGCAGCCCGGGGCGGCATTCCAGGTCGCCGTCGTCCTGGAGGTTCCCGACGACCATCATCTCAACGCCCACAAGCCGCTGAGTGAGTTCCTGGTGCCCACCGATCTGTTCCACGACCGGTCGGAAGGGCTGCGGATCGGGCGGGCCCGGTTCCCCGAAGGCAAGATAGAAGCCAGCCCCCTGAGCGGCCAGGGGCTTTCAGTCTACCGGGGCAGGACGGTGATCACGCTGCCCGTCGAAGCCGGCGATGCCCTGGAGGTGGACCGCGTCCGCATCAGCGGCGTCGTGACCTACCAGGCGTGCTCGGACAAGAAGAACGTGTGTTTCCCCCCGACGGCGGCGGAGTGGGTGCTGACGTTGCCGGTCGCCAAGCCCGGCGAGCTGGTGGCCGGGGTGAACAAGGAGTTGTTCGCCGCCGCCCCCCCGGCAGAGCCGAAGGGCACCGGCTTTACCCTCGATGCCGACGTCAGAGTCACCACCATCCAGCAAGATCGCTCGTTGCTGGGCGTGCTCGCGCTGGCGCTGTTGGCGGGTCTGATTCTGAACGTCACGCCCTGCGTGTTGCCGGTGATCTCGATCAAGGTGCTCAGCTTCGTCCAGCAGGCGAGCGAATCGCCGGCGAAGTTGTTTAAGCTTGGCCTGGCGTTCTCGCTGGGGATGGTGGTGGTGTTCAACATCCTGGCGGTGCTGGCGACGGGGCTGGGGCTGGTATGGGGCCAGCATTTCCAGAGCCCGCACTTCACGATTGCCATGTCCGCGATCGTGTTCGCGTTCGGTCTGAGCCTGTTTGGGGTGTTCACGCTCGGGGTGCCCAGGGCGGTGGGCGACCTCGCCGGGCGTGCCGAGGCGGGTGAGGGGTATGCGGGCTCGATCGCCAAGGGAGCGCTGGCCACGGTGATGGGCACGCCTTGTCTGGGGCCTTTCCTGGGCTCGGTTCTGGTCTGGGCGGCCGCCCAGCCGGCGGCGGTGGTGTTCCTGGTGTTCAACGCGATCGGCATCGGAATGGCGTTACCCTACGTCCTGCTGACCGCAAACCCGAACTGGCTTCGTTTCGTTCCCAAGCCGGGCCCCTGGCTGGAGACCTTCAAGCATGCGATGGGGTTCCTGCTGATGGCCACGGTGGTCTATTTGCTGGACATCCTTCAGGGGCAACTCGGGGGGGCGGCGGTGGTGTGGTCGCTGGTGTTTCTGATAGGCGTCGGGCTGGGGTGCTGGATTGTCGGGAGGTGGGTCACGGTCAACTCATCGTCGGGCCGGCGGGCGGCGGTGGGCCTGGTGTCCCTGGCGGTGGTAGGGGTGAGCGGGTGGCTGGCGTTCGGCGTGGGGGTGGATCTGGACGCGCCACCCGTGCAGAGGTCTGTCGGGTCCAGCGGCGAGCCGGATGAGACCGACCTGCCGTGGGTGGCCTTCTCCCTGGAGAAGCTCACCGAGCTGACCGCGGCGGACAAGACGGTCTTCCTGGACATCACCGCCAAGTGGTGCCCGAACTGCAAGTACAACCTCGCGTGGGTGTTCAACTCGGCCGAGGTGGCGGCGGCGGTGGAGGAGTATGACGTGGTGCCGGTGCTGGCGGACTGGACCGCGCGGGACGATACTATCAGCCGGTTGATCGACAAGTTGGCGCCGGGAGCGAGCATCCCGCTGTGTGCGGTGTTTCCCGCACGTCGGCCGGACCACGCGATCGTCATGCTCGGGATCGTCACCAGGCAACAGGTGATCGACGCCCTGCGGGAAGCGGCAAACGCACCTGCGGCCGCCAACCGGTGAACGTCTGCAAGAACCGAGACCCGGCCACGGAGGAATCAATGAACAGCGATGCGAAGATACCGGTCCTGTTTGACAGCGATATCGGTAGCGACATCGACGACGCGGTGGCGCTGGCGTATTTGTTGACCCAGCCCCGGTGTGACCTGCTGGGCGTGACCACGGTCACCGGCAAGCCGGCGGTGCGGGCTGAACTGGCCGATGCGGTCT
Source organism: uncultured Planctomycetales bacterium (assembly GCA_964579675.1). Taxonomy (GTDB): domain Bacteria; phylum Planctomycetota; class Phycisphaerae; order UBA1845; family PWPN01; genus CAZOIA01. The sequence goes on from CAZOIA010000179.1 coordinate 4,250, forward strand.
GCCAGTCGTTCGGCCGGAAGGAGGTGCCGATCCACAGCGGCGCGGGCAAGCCGCTGCTCGGGCCGCAGTTGCAGACCAAGGTCCCCCAGGAGACGGTGCTGGCCAGGTATCCGCATCGCGAGGCGTTTGCGCCGAACGTGGCGGTGGACTTCCTGCGGCAAACGATTCGCTCCCGGCCCAGGGAGATCACTTTGCTGAGCGTCGGGCCTCTGACCAACATCGGGCTGCTGTTCGCGCTCGATCCGGAGATTCCGAGCCTGCTCCGGCAGTATGTCATGATGGCGGGCGTGTACCAGAGCCGATTGCCGCACTACGGCTTGGCGGAGTGGAACGCCAGGGGCGATCCTCATGCCACCGCCATCGTGTTCGCGAGCAACGCCCCGCACATGCGCTGCGTCGGGCTCGACGTGACGACCCGTTGCCGGATGCCCGCGGACGAGTGCCGCCGGCGGTTCGGCCGGGGCCCGCTCAAGATCGTGGGCGAAATGGCAGAAGAATGGTTCAAGCTCGCCCGTCGCGAAATCACGTTCCACGATCCACTGGCCGCGGCGTGTATCTTCGAGCCGGACCTGTGCGGTTTTGAGCCGGGCCTGGTGGAGGTCGAGCTTCAGAGTGATCGCGTGCGGGGCATGACGCATTTCAATCCCAGTGCGGCCAACAAGCCCCACCAGGTAGCAGTGGACGTGAAGCCCGACGCGTTCTTCGAGCATTACTTCGCGACGGTGGGAGCGTAGGAATCCGGGTGGACACCGGCGGTCGGGCAATGGGGACCGGGGATTGGGCGAGCCGGGCCGTCCCCGGCCCGGTTCTTCCTTGACCGGAGGAGACAGCCGAGAACCTTTATCATGATTTTTGAGCTGCCTTATCGCCGACTGCTGATCCTGACCGAGGGCCGGTTGGGGGTGTTTTCGGCAAAGACCGGGGCGGCAGTCCTTCGCTACCGCCCGCAGGACGTCGTTGGGGTGCTGGATTCGGAGCACGCGGGCAAACCGATCGAGTCGGTCCTGGGGGACGCCGCCGGGGTGCCGATCTTCGCGAGCGTTGCCGAGTCGCTCTCACGTGAGCCGGACGCCGTGCTGATCGGGATCGCACCGACGGGCGGGGCTCTGCCTGAGCCCATGCGTCGGCATATTGTCGATGCGCTTAATCACGGCCTCTCGATCGTCAGCGGGCTGCACACGCTCCTGGCCGACGATCCGGAACTGGCCGAGCTGGCCGAGCGCAACAACGCCCGTATCCATGACGTGCGCGATCCGGGGCCGATCCATCGCATCGCCCGGGGCTCAGCCCGAAACACCCGGGCCAAGCGCGTCCTGACGATCGGGACGGACTGCAGCGTCGGCAAGATGGTGGCGGCGTTGGAGATGCGCCGGGCGGCGGTGGAGGCGGGGTTGGATGCGGTTTTCGTCGCGACGGGCCAGACGGGCATCATGATCGAGGGGTGGGGCATTGCGGTCGATCATGTGTTGTCGGATTTCACCGCCGGCGCTGGCGAGATGCTCGTCGAGCACGTGGCGGACCGGCAGCTCTGCTTTGTCGAGGGGCAGGGATCGATCGGGCACCCGGGCTACTCAGGGGTGACGCTGTCGCTGTTGCACGGCACGTGTCCGGACGCAATGGTGATATGCCATCGACCGGACCGCCGGCTGCACAACGACTGGCCGGACTGCCCCGTCGCCCCGATCGCCCAGCAAATTGCGATCTACGAGCAGGTGTTGGCCCCGCTGCACCCGGGCAAGGTGGTGGCGGTTGCGGTGCACACGGCCGGCATGACCGCCGGGGCAGCCGACGAGAGCTTGCGGGCGATCGCAGAGGAGACCGGCTTGCCGACCGCCGACCCCATCCGCACCGGCTGCGGCACCCTGCTGGACGCCGTTCGGCAACACCTGGCCATCTGATCGTCAAACCCAAGTCGGACTGCAGATATCGGTAGAGATGGTAGCTGACGGGTCAACGCTCAAGCCTGGCGGGGGGTGACGCACGTCCCGTACAGGACCCGGCAAGCCATAGCGGTGCTCACTCGGCTCGACTTGCCGCGCTTGCGGGGGCTGAGTCGATATGGGCGTCCAGGAAGTCAAACAAACGCTCGGCGTATTGCGATGGAGCGGTTGTCATGACGTTGCTGTGAGGCCCCGGGCCAAACCAGATCTCGCGTGGGCCCGTTACAGCGTCGAACAGGCGTTGCGAATGCGACGCGGGCATCATGACGTCCTCATCGCCGTGGATCACCATCACCGGCCGATCTCCGAGCGACGCAACTGCATCAACCGCCGAGGCACTGAAGAAGTCGGTTTGTGTCTGAGCTGACATGGCCGCCAGAAGCAGGTTCACCATCATCGGCCCCAGGATCGGCAGGCGACGCGCATGATGCCGGGCCAGTTCGCGAGGCGAGGTGAACGGGCTGTCGAGGACCACGGCGTCGATGCGCGGCTCATCGGCAGCGGCCAGGGCAAGGGCCAACGCTCCCTGCGACGAGCCGAGCCCGATGATCACCCGTGATTGCGCGGGACGCTCGCGCTTGAGCCAATCAACGACCGCCATCACGTCAAACCGTTCGCGGATACCGTAAGTCGTAACCCGACCATCGCTGAACCCGTGAGCGCGGAAATCGAAGAAGACCACGTTGTATCCCTGGTGAGCCAGCGGACCCAGGAACCAGACGAAGTTGCCCTTGTTCGCCCCCGCACCGTGACAGACGATGATCGTGCGATCGGCGTCGCTCTCGGGAACAAACCAGGCGTCCAACGTCAAACCGTCCCCGGTAGCGATACGCACCGACTCGAACGGGAGGCTGAACACGCCGAGCGGATCCTGCCCGTCGGTCAACTTGCAGCGATGGGTAACCACGCAACTGACAAAGGCAGGCGCGAAGATAGCCGCGGTGAGCGTGGCCCGGCCAGCGGGGATGAGCCGGATTGGAAAGGACGTACGGATTCCCCGCAGACGTTGCCGGCGGGCCCAGCGCACCCATCGCTGACCCCATCGCCCGACCGTTCGCGACCAGAGCTCCCACGCCAGACGCCAGCCAATCGCGAACCAGAGGACAATCACCACCTCGCGAGGCGGCACCTTCGCGGTAGCGACGTACCCCACGAGCGCAAGCGCGCCCCAGATCAATGAACCGACTACCAGCACATACAACAACAAAGACCGGTAACGCAGCCGGCGACACCGCGGAAACCGCCACAACAAGACGCCCGCCAATACAACTGGCGCGGCAAGAACGACGAGCTCACTTGCTGCAATGCCCATGGCCTCTCCGGACCCGTCATGTCAGACACGTTGCCGGCCCGCCGGTAATCGACGCCAGCGCAAACATGGTGGCAGCCTGGGCTGGGCTAACCGCGTTGTTCGATCGGCACGAATGGGCGCTGGGCGGGGCCGGTGTAGACCTGTCGCGGCCGGTAGATCCGCAGGTTCGGGCTCAAGTGGACCTCGCGCCAGTGGGCGATCCACCCGGGCATACGGCCAATGGCAAACATGACCGGGAACATGTCGACCGGGATTCCGATCGCCCGCATGATGATCCCACTGTAGAAATCGACGTTCGGATAGAGCCTGCGATCGACGAAGTAGGAATCCTTCAGGGCGATTTCCTCCAGTCGGCGGGCGATGTCCAGCAGCGGATCGTCGATCCCCAACTTGCTGAGCAACGTGTCGCAGACCTGCTTGATGATGTTCGCGCGGGGGTCGAAGTTCTTGTATACGCGATGGCCGAATCCCATCAGCCGCACCCCCGACTCCTTGTCTTTGACCTTCTCGATGAAGGCGTGGAGGCTTTCGCCGCTCTGATGGATTCTCAGGAGCATCTGGATCACCGCCTGGTTCGCTCCGCCGTGCAGCCGGCCCCACAGGGCACATACCCCCGCTGCCACCGACGCGTACAGGTTCGCCTCGCTCGACGCGACCATCCGAACCGTGGAGGTCGAGCAGTTCTGCTCGTGGTCGGCATGCAGGAGCAGGATCGTATTGAGGGCCTGGACCACTTCGGGATGGGGTTCGTAGGGGGAGTTGGGCTTGCTGAACATCATGTGGAGGAAGTTGGCCACGTAGGGCAGGTCCGCTCGGGGATAGATCCAGGGCTGCCCGATGGACTTCTTGTAGCTGGCGGCGGCGATAGTCCGCACCTTGCTCATCAGCCGGGCGGCGGCGTCCGTGAAGTGCTCCTCGTCTTCAGGCTGGAGCAGGGCCGGCTGATAACAGCCAAGGGCGTTGATCATCGCCGACAGAATCGCCATCGGATGCGCGTTCGGCGGGAATCCCTCGAAGTGATGTCGCATGTCCTCGTGAATGAACTCGTGCTCGGTCAACAGGGCGCGGAATTCAGCCAGGTACTCCGCCGTGGGAAGCTCCCCGAAGATGAGCAGATAGGCCACCTCGAGGAAGTTCGAGCGTTCCGCCAACTCCTCGATGGGATACCCCCGATAGCGCAGGATACCCTGCTCCCCATTGATGTAGGTGATCTCACTGGCGCAGGAGCCGGTGTTGACGTACCCGTCGTCCAGAGTGATGGCGCCGGTCTGGGACCGGAGCTGGCTGATGTCGATCCCAACCTCGTTCTCCGTCCCCACCACGAGCGGTAGCTCGTAGGTCTTGCCGCCTATTTGCAGTAACGATTTATCTTTCATTGGTATGTCCACATCTGGTCGGTCCAGGCCGGACTACCGCTGTTCCCGATCTCAGCCGGCGTCAGAAATCGCAGCCTGATTCGTGGCCGAGGCCAATAGCCTTCCCCGTAGCTTCAGCCGCCGGCCCGACCACGATACTCAGAACCGTGGGCTTGTCCATAGGTGGCAATTCACGCCGGGGATCGCCGCTTCGAGCAGGCGGGCGGCGTCGGGTCCGGCGGCCTCAAGCCGATATCCCCGGTTGGACGTCTCGCAGATCCACTCTGCCCGCCAGGCCTCGCCGCTCACGATCCGGTGCCAGGGTTTCCGGCGGGCTGGCCGCACCATCCGGACCTCGTGCCCGTTGTGGTCCAAGGTACCGGCAGGGCAGCCATCCGCAGGGCCGGTGCCCTCGGTGGGCCCGGTCCCGGCCAGCACCCATCGCTCGAAGGTCAGGGACTGGCGGCGGTGGCGGAATGTCAGCACCGCGCGTCCTGCTGCGAACCGGTGTCCCGTCAACTGGAACCCCGCCGGCACCGACCACGCGAAGCCGTACACGCACCAAGGCACGCTTGCCCGGCGACTGGCGTCGCCAATGGAGGCCAGGAGGCGATCGGCCGTGGGATCGGCGGCTCCCCCAGGTGTGCCGGCTACCTTGACGAACAACAGCCGACGGGACGCCGCGCTGAGCAGCAGGGCCAGCACGTCGCCATTGTCGGTGACCGCCCGCCGGCTGTCGGCGATCCCCTCGCCGCGGCATGCGTCGGCCCGCCAGGTCAACGAGTCACGCCTTCTTGCCCGGGCCGCACGAGACAGGTCCACGCCGGCGACCGAGCGGACACGCCGCCAGCTCAGCTCCAGCCTGACCCGTTCCAGGTCGGCCGCGATCACTGTCCCTGCCCGAGCGTTCCCGCTGAGTCTCGCCGGGTTCCACTCGGCCGGGAGATCAAGCTGCCAGCTTTGCCAGCCCAGGTGATTGTCGAGTGGACCTGTGGGCCTGTCCGCGGCGGAAGACATCGGCGTCCCGTATACCCACCGGCCGGCAGGACGGTCAAGGGCCGCTCGCGGTACACACGTCGCAGAGCTTCGCGGTCAGGCGCGAACGCCTGAATGCGTGAAATCGCCGAAGGGACACAACAGCGAGGCGAGCCGGGCGCTCCTCCGCCCCGACAGGCAACCGGCCCGCAGAGCCCTGCCGCACAGCGCAACAAGGGCAGCTCCGTCAATGCGATCCTCTCTGCCGTACGGGAATCATGTAGGGCTGTCTTGCCGCTGGCGATTGTGCCGCCGGGCAGGAAATCCGACCGTCACCACCGGCGCGTGGGTGGCCGCCGCCTCATAGAGGACATGCGGGGCGATCAGTCCGGAGCGGGCTATCTGGCGGAGCTGTCGGCGTTGTGCCTTCGTGTACGCCAGGGCCGCGTTCCCGTTGGGATCCTCGTGCAACACGGATGATCCTCGCCGGTGGGCGACGACGTCCACCATTCGTTCGAGGCACTCGGACCGGTACTCCCGCATCAACTGATCGGAAAGCGGCCAGCGTGACACGTCGTACCATCGGTCCATGGCCCGCCGCAGGAGGCGCCGGCTCACGAACCGGTTCATCCGATAGAACAACCGCCAGTTCACGGCAAAGGGCAGGAAGGTCTCGGTTAACTGGGCGGAGAGGCTGGTCTGGTGCTCGTCGAAGACCTCTTTGAGGACGGTCTGTAACTGGTTCCAGTAGTGCGGCCCGATCGTCGAATCCGCGCGAAGCTCCCAGTACAAATGGCCGAACGACATCGTGGAACGGGTGAGGGTCATTTGCCGGGGAACGAACTTATTGTGGGCGATGGTGTCCGCGGCCAGATGGGACAGGTACCCCAGGGCGAAGGCCCGGCCGCGATCAGAGCCGGCATCGTCGAGAATCGCAAACCCGGTTTCCCAGTGATGGCAGAACTGCTTCACCAGCGACAGTCGCTTGGCCAGCACGACGTCCGCCGCGATGTTTCCGAACAGGTAATCGCGGGCGTGCCGGGTGAGCAGGGCCGCCACCACCGCCGGCAACAGATCCAACTGGCCTAACAGGTCGCTCGCCAGCTTCACGTGCGTGGCTGCCCCCCATGCGAACACGTCTGTCGGCGCGATCAGGAGAACGACCGCGGAGACCCCCAGCACGATGCGGAGCTTGAACATGTCCATCCCACCCGCTCCTCAGGTAAGCACCCCGCGGACCATGTATCATAATAGATCCCGCGTCCGAAAACCACGACCGTCCCGCCCAACGAGTCGGAACGGGTGCGTGACAGTTCAGGCGGCGGGCCGGAGGAAGCCCTATGCTGCCTCCGCCAAGCCCCGGCTCAAAGGGTGCGAAGGTGCGAAAGTGGAAAAGGCACATCGCAGCCAGCCGTTTGTCACTTTCTCGCATTGGCACTTGTTCGCGGGCCGCGTCAGGCCATTCCGGGAAAG
>CAZOIA010000180.1:0-11233 GCA_964579675.1 uncultured Planctomycetales bacterium
CGCTCTGCACTTGGCCAGAACGGGATAATCGCTCTGTAATGATGCTACAGTCTCCAAATCTATTGGGGTTCTGGGGATGGGCGTTACAGGGCTCGAACCTGTGACCTTACGGGTGTGATCCGTACGCTCTAGCCAACTGAGCTAAACGCCCAATGCTCTCGGCCGGCATATCCGTCCCCGGCCAGGCTCACGTTGTGATTGTATCAGCTTTCGGGCATACGGCAAGGGCAAAGAAACAGCAGGCGGCCCGGGGGTGTGGCCAGGGTTCTTGGCATCAGGCGGATTTCCGGTATTCCCTGTGGGCGACTTCTCCCAGTGGGCGGCTCACCGCCCGCTCTTCCGCAGGGCCGCCCACCACCAGCATCACAAAGTGGGGCGCGAATTCCGCCAGGGCGCCGCAAGCAATGGCCAGACCCGGGGCAGACCTCCGTTCCGGCAGTCTTGTCACGACCACCCCCATCCCGACAATGCTGGCATGTCTGGTATGTCCGACTCGCCATCGGTGGGGCTGGCGCATCACTGGATGATGTCCATGCGCGGGGGGGAGAAGACGCTGGCCGTGCTGGCGGCGATGTTCCCGGACGCGCGGATCTACACGCTCCTGGCCCGCTGGGATCAACTCGATCCGGCCCTGAGGGCTAGGCGGATCGACGTCTCGTGGCTGCAGCGGCTCGTATGGATTCCGGATCTGCAGCGGAAAGCGTTGCCGGTGCTGGCGGCAGCGGCCCGGTCGCTCGATGCGACGGCACACGACGTGGTCATCTGCTCGGACGCGGCAACGATCAAAGCCATTCGTACCCGGCCGGACGCCCTGAAGCTCTGCTACTGCCATACGCCGATGCGGTACGTCTGGGACCTTCGCGAAGCATACTATGCGAGCGCAGGGCCCGTGGGCCGGGTGGGCTTGCGACTGTTCGCCGAGCGGCTCCGGCAAGCCGATCGTCGGGCCGCCGAGCGCGTCACCGCCTTTATCGCCAATAGCCGCCACGTCGCGGATCGGGTCCGCCGGAGCTACAATCGGCCGAGCGTGGTCATCCCGCCTCCGGTCGATACTGATTATCCGCCCAACGACCAGCCCCCGGAGGACTTCTATCTCGTCGTGGCCGAGCAGGTGGCCTACAAGCGAACCGACCTGGCGGTCGAGGCGTGCAATCGGCTCGCCCGGCGGCTGGTGGTCATCGGCACGGGGCCTCTGCTGAGCGAAATGCGCCGTCGTTCCGGGCGGTTGGTTCGCGCACTGGGCTGGCAGGACGATGCGGTGGTGCGCGATCACCTCCGTCGGTGCCGGGCCGTGCTTTTCTGCGGTGAGGAGGATTTCGGCATGGTCCCGGTGGAAGCCCAGGCCGCCGGGCGGCCGGTCATCGCCTTCAAAGCCGGCGGCGCGTTGGAAACAGTGGTCGAGAACCGCTCGGGCATATTCTTCGACGACCAGCAAGTCGAGAGCGTGATCGAAGCCGTCGAGCGATTCGAGTCGGCTGATTCGCTGTGGACACCGTCGCAGATCCAGGCCCATGCCGCTCAATTCAGCATCGGCAGATTCCGCCAGCGCTTCGGCCGATTCTACCAGTGGTGCCGCCGGCGGTACCAAACCGGCGGTCCGAACCGGGTACGTGAGGCAATGGCGACAATCGACCGTGAGGCCTTTATCTGAGTTGAAGGACGCACCCGCAGGCGAAACGACGGGGCAATCCGCACTATGTATGTGAAGGGTTATCCCTTACCGCCGGCAGGTTCCTACTACTTCTTCCCCATTGCTCGCTGTCTGGCGAAGAAGTCGCGCAGCAGCTTGCTGCATTCCTCGGCCAGTACCGTGGTGGTCATTTGCACCTGGTGATTGACCCGCGGGTCCTCGACGAGGTTGAAGACCGAGCCGCAGGCACCGGCCTTGGGGTCGTCCGCCCCGAAAACCAGGCGTTCGATCCGGGCGAGGACGATGGCGCCGGCACACATGATGCAGGGCTCCAAGGTGACGTAGAGCGTACAGCCCTCGAGTCGCCAGGAGCGCATAGCGGCAGCGGCCGCCGTCAACGCGATCATTTCGGCATGGGCGGTCGGATCCTGCAACTGCTCGCGCTGATTGTGGCCCCGGCCAATGATCCTGCCTTGGTGAACGACCACCGCCCCCACCGGCACGTCGTCCGCCTCCAAGGCAAGCTCCGCCTCCCGGATCGCCTGCCGGATCATCTGCTTATCAAACTGCTGTTGATCGTTGGGGAATTCACTCATGTCACTTGAGTCCGACCCGCGCGAGCACGTCGCGGAGATGCGCCCAGTCGTTGCCAATCGCCGCCAGGTTCACCTTGTCCGGTTCCGAGGCGACCGGCGGGAGGTGCTGGCCGTATTCCATGTGCAACGAGATCGGCCCGGCGAAGCTTTGACCCCTGAACCACCGGAATGCCTCTTCGCACCGGACCATGCCCTCGCCCAGCGGGACGTTCCTGACCTGCCAACCTCGCCCGGGGTCCTTGTGCCAGACGAAGTCCTTGACCGCGACCATGACGATCCGCGGGGCGAGCAGGTTCATGCCGATTCGCCAGCCGTTCTGCCCACCCTCGACCGTCGCGTGCCGGAGGTCGAAGTAGGAACCGATCGCCTCGGCCGGCAAACCGTTAATCAGGTGCCACACGTCCCACAGGACCGCTCCCACCATGTTGCCTGCGTGGTTGTGAAAGCCGGCCTGGACGCCGTACTGCTTGCACATCGCAGCCACGTCCCGCAGCCGGGCCTTCACGTCGGCCAGCGTGGCGTGGATCTTGTGCAGGTCGCCGTAGGAGTAGTAGCCGAGCTTGGCATAGCGGATGCCCAGGCTGGCTGCGCTCTTGATGATCGCTTCCGCGTTGCCCTTGTCGGCATCGGTGATCCCGGTGGTGATCATCGGGATCGCAATCCCGGCGGCTTTGAGCAGCTCATGGGCCAGGGGCAGCTCGTCGGCGACGCGCTCGGGCAGGACGTGGCCCCCGGGCCGGCACGTCAGATCCACCGCGTCCACACCCAATCTGGGCAGGAGGGGGGGCAGCTCGGCAACCGGCCGGTTGTGCAACGGCTTAGAGAACAGGCACACCGTCGGTTTCCCCACCCGCCGGGTACTCGTCTCCGCGGCGAGTGCCGGCTTCGCCGCCGCCATTGTGCCCACGGCAACCGTGGTCGATTTGAGCAACTCGCGACGGTTGAATCGCTTGTTGACTCTGTCGGTCATTGTTGGATGCTTTCTTCAAGAACGGCAACCGTGCTGGTGCCGGGCCTGCTCTGCTCGCGTTCCATCCTACGGCCGCTTCGTCAACTTGCAAGTGCCTGTATTGGGGAAGCTCGACCGGTTGGCCGCTCCCTGGCCACGGACGGTTTTCTGTGTATACTGCAGACGAGGCACGCAAAGGTTTTATCGTGAGGTGAGCGTAACGGTTGCCACCTCGAAGGCAGCATTGCTCAAACCGCAACGGAGGATAACGACTGATGCCCAGCACGGATGTTGATTCAATGCTCGAGTCGGCGAATGGGGGGATCTCCACGTGGCTCGAAACGGCGCGGGCAGCCGGCCGGATTGACCGACAGTTGTACGGGCGGGCCAAGGAGAACACGTTTGCCAATCTGAGCCGCTGGCTGAGGGATCCGCACGTTGACCGGATTTCGCCGCACCTGAAGGAAGGCGTCTTCAACGCGATCAGGGCTGGACAATGGGAGGACGTCGTGAACGCTTTCCGCCAGTCCGTGCGTTTCGGCACCGGCGGGATACGGGGAATGATGGCGTTCGACCGGGACTCCATTGTCCGACTGAAGGACGAGGGAATAGACGCACCCGTACTGAAGGGGCCGAATACGATTAACAGTCTGGTCTTCCTGCTGACTTCAGCGGGTGTGGCCAGGTTTGGCCGGGATCAGGATCCGCGGTTCCGGAAGGTCGTCATAGGGTACGATAGCCGTATAAGAGGATATGACCTGGCTGCAATCGTCGCTCAGCTATTCCTGGCCTATGACTATACAGTGTACCTGTTCGATGAGCCCTGTCCGTATCCGGAGGTGACATTTGCCATCCCCCATGAATCGATCAAGGCGGACTTGGGTATCCTGATCTCCGCCAGCCACAACGACTACCGGTACAACGGGTATAAGCTGTCCTGCAGCAACGGATCACAATTCGATTCCCGCCAACGAGACGAGATGTACGCGAAGTATATCGCAACCGCGGAGCCCAGCCAGATTCGCCTCTGTCCCTTTGGCCAAGCCGCCGACGGCAGGCTGCGGTTCCTGGGAGGAGATGAACCGGTCCCGGGATTCGATTATGCAGGCAAAGAGGGCTCTCTGATCAATATCCATAAGAATCACCGGGATCACGTGAAAGGCTTCCTGATCACGGAAGACCTCCCCGAGCGGCAGAAAGCCTCGTCAGACCCGTTGAGAATAGGCTTCTGTGCCTTTCACGGGGCTGGCCGCATAGCCGTCCCGAGGCTCCTGAAAGAGGTTGGATTCACCGACGTCAGATCCATAACATCGAATGGATTGAATGACCTTGATGGCCTGTTCCCTTCCTTCTGCAGCGACCCGGGGCGTGAGCAACAGCCGGATCCGGGTGACCCTCGGGCCGCCCGCATTGCAGTTGATGCATTCAAGAGCGAGTATCCGGGCGAGTTTGAATACACGGACATTATCATAGGGACCGACCCCGACGCGGACCGCTGCGGAGTCGTCGTCAAAGTGCCCGAGAATCAACGCCATCTCTACGAAGGAAACGACTATACGCTGCTTCCCGCCGACGACGCCTGGACTCTGGTTCTCTGGTACCGGCTCGAACGGGAGATCGAGAAGTACGGCCACGTCCAAGACCTGGAGAAAAAATTCGTGGTCTTATCGCACACGACTTCCGACTCCATAGCTCGTCTCGCTCGAAAACATGGAATCGGAGTCGTCAAGACCTGGGTCGGTTTCGCCTGCCTGGCGGCTGCGACCCGTGACGTCTGGGAGAAGAGAACAGGTCAGATCGTCCAACTGAGAGAAGGGCGGGATGATGACAACTCGAAGGACTACACGAAGAGGGGTCTCTGCCATCCATTAGTTTATTGTTGCGAGGGGATGGAAACAGGTGAGCGGTCCATCAACGTAGGGGCCATGGAACAAAGCAACGGCTTCTCAATCCTGGGGGGCCCGCCGCCAGACTCCCGGTCCCTTGGCGAAGGGGGACACGTTCGCGACAAGGACGGCACCTTCGCCGCCCTGCTCCTGGCAGAAATCGCCGCCTGGGCCAAGGAACAAGGAAAGACACTCCTGGAGTTGCTGGATGAGCACATATACCTTGATCCGGATATCGGCTTGTTCGTAACCCTCTACGAGCCGGACCCGCTGGACGGCGAGTATCCCGGCATCGAGGGTGATCGGCTCAAGAAGGCGATCCTCCGCCGGGCACTTGGCTATTTCCAACTCGCCTTGAGTGGTGACCTCGAGATCGGCGGCCTGCCCGTCAAATCCGCCTCCATCTATCGAACAGGCAAATACGATGCGATCTACCCGCCGACCCACGACTTTCAGTTCCCGGACGAGGGCATCCGGTTCTTCTTTGACGAGGAGAGACTGGACCACGTTACGGTCAGGCCCTCGGGAACCGGGAACTCGCTGCGTTTCCACGTCCAGCTCCACGCCATGCCTGCGGAACGACCACAACTGATCCAGGAGAAGGAGCGACTCCGGTCACAAGGCAAAGCAATCATGGACGGCATAAGAGGGTTGCTGAGAGCGGCGCGGTCATCTTGATGCCGGCCCGCGGCGCGTGGCGGCCGGCCTTTGCCGCGAGCGCAGCGAATCCTTGCCGTCGGTGAGCCACTCGATGGTGAAGCGGGCGAATCTGATCTTCTCGTAGGCGTGCTTGTTGCCGCGCTCGTAGAGGCAGGCGATCGTCGCGTCCGGCAAGACTGCCAGCGCGGAGTATGCCGATGCGCCGGGGTTGAGCAGTTTCGAGACCGGCCAGCTCCTGCCTTCGTCGTAGCTGACGCGGATCGTCATTCTTTCACGCCGGGTGCTGGCGGGGTTGGCGAACAAGAGCCGGTTCCGGGCGAAGTCCCGCTGATGGGTAAGCCGGAGCAGGCTCGCCTGGCAAATGGGCTCGATCAGTATTTCGTCGAACGTGACATGCGACCAGGTCAACCCGCCGTCGCGACTGGTCGCGATGGCCCGGCGATTCTTGCCCTTACCCTTGTCGTAGTTGCGCATGTTGAGCAAGAGCGTACCGTCAACCCGCTCGACGACCTGGCATTCGTTGACCTGCTCGCCCACCGCTCCGCCCCGTTCCCAGGTTCTGCCATGGTCGTCGCTGTAGATGACGTGGGAGCAATACCGCTGGCTGCCGGCAACGGCATGGTCGCAGGGAATGACGAGCCGGCCGCTGCTGAGCTGAATCCCGCAGCCCGGCCCCGTCGCGTACCAGGTCCACTCGGGGGCCTTGGTCGTCTCGGTTATTTCAACAGGGCTGGACCACGTCGCGCCGTCGTCGGTGCTCTTGGTGATCCAGACCTCGCGCGTGCCCCGTCCGGTTCGCGTCTTGATCTTCTGGAGGTCGTCCTGCCCCAGATTCCGGGTGATGAGCAGCCAGATCGTACCCGTGTCGCGGTCCACGACCGGACACGGATTGCCCATGGTGTTGGGCCCGTCGTCGGCAACCAGTTGCATCGGCTGCCACGTTTTTCCGTTGTCAAAGCTGCGTTTGAGAACCAGGTCGATGTTGCCGGTATCGCTTCGGCTGCTGACGCGCCCTTCACAGAACGCGAGCACCGTTCCCTTTTTCGTCACGATCAATGACGGAATGCGGAAGGTATGGTAGCCGTCCTGCCCGGAGATGAGTAGATCGGTCTGGGTGAGGGTCTTGGAGGACTGGGCAGACGCGGCAATTGCCTGGGCAGTCAAGACCAAGCCGGCGACGGCAAGGGAGACTACCGGTTTTCGGATGCGCATGTCGTTTCCCTTTCGGATGCAGAGCTTGGAGCTTCGGGTTGGCTGTTAGGTCGAATCATCAGAACCCAAGTCTTGTCTGCACGCAGGGCCAATATGAGTCCCAACGGCACGAACGCGACGCGGAGGATACGGAAAGGGAGCATCAAGACCCAGTCGCCGACATTTCTCCTGATCGGTTTATGATGAACGGCCGGGTCATACTCCGGCAAGTCCAGATCGTCCAGCAGTTGCTCGTGTTGGCGCCATTCCTGCTCGTTCCAGAAGGGCGCAAACTGCCAGAGCCGCTCCACTTCGGGATCTGTATCAGGTTCCGGCAAGACAAACACCCACACAAGACCGATCACAAGCCATGTGCCGGCAAGGACAGCCCACGCGGCCGTCCAGAGAGCGAGCAGAAACACAGCAGCCAGGGCGACCAGGCCAAGCACCGCGAATCCTCGATTCGGATGTTGCCGCCGCTTGATTACTTCCTCCAACTCAAGGTCCGTCCGCAGGAACGCTGCGTATCGCTGCAGCATGTGCCAGCATTCTTCCGTGACTGAGATGGGATGGTTCACCAAGTCGTCGTATGCGTGCCACAACGTGTCGGCTATCGCATGCGCGCTCTTGTCTTCTGTTAGCAGTGCTGCCCTCTTCTCGTCGAATTCGTCGCTCTTGATCTCGCCCCTCATATAGGAAACGAGGGCGTCGAGAAGCTCGCCGCGCGATTTCCTGTCCGTGGGCATGTCAACTCTGTTTCGCCTGCCGCTTGGCCCTGGTCGCGGGGCTGAGGTCGATGCCCAGTTCGTCGAGCTGCGTCTGATCGACGCCGCTGGGGCACTCGGTCAGCGGGCAGAAGCCCTTTTGCGTCTTGGGAAACGCGATCACGTTGCGGATGTTGTCCGTACCAGCCAGCAGCATCACGATACGGTCGAGCCCGAGCGCCAGTCCCCCGTGCGGCGGGGCCCCGTACTTGAGCGCGGTCAGCAGGTGCTCGAACTTACGGTGGGCTTCGGCCTCCCCGATGCCCAGCAGCCGGAAGATGCGGTTCTGGATATCCTGGCGGTGGATACGAATCGATCCGCCGCCCAGCTCCGTGCCGTTGAGCACGACGTCGTATGACTTGGCCCGCACATCCGCCGGGTTGCTCTCAAGCTGATCGAGGTGATCATCCCGCGGCATGGTGAACGGGTGATGGACCGCCACCCATCGGTTGTCTTCCTCGTCCCACTCGAACATGGGCATATCCACAACCCAGAGGAACTCCCACCTGTCGGGGGGAATGAGCCCGCGGCGCTCGGCCAGCGTAGTCCGGAGCCACGCCAGGTGCTTGCTGACCTCCAGGAACCCGCCGCAAGCGAAGAAAATCGCATCGCCCACGTTCGCCTGCATCGCCCGGATCAGCTCGGGCGAGGTATCCCCGGCAAAGAACTTGGCAATTCCGGTCTGCAGCTCGGGCCTGCCGCCGTCACCGGCCGCCACTTTGCACAGCGGCATGCCCCCCGCACCGATGCCCTGCATTTCCACCGTGAGGGCATCCGTCTCCTTGCGGGTCATCTCACCGCCCCCGGGCAGACAGATCGCCTTGACCACCCCGCCCGAATCCACCGCCGAGTGGAAAACCTTGAACTCCGTTCTTCCCGCGATCTCGCTGACGTCGATCAGCTTCATCCCGAAACGCAGGTCGGGACGATCGATCCCGTAGTCCCGCATCACGTCGTCGTATCGCATCCGCGGAAAAGGGACGGGTACTTCGATCCCCAGCACTTCCCTCCACGCGTATGCCAGCGACCGTTCCACCACGTCCAGCACGTTGTCCACGTCCACGAACGCCATTTCCAGGTCCACCTGGGTGAACTCCGGCTGGCGGTCCGCCCGCAGGTCCTCGTCGCGGAAGCAGCGCGCGATTTGCATATACCGATCGTATCCGCTGATCATCAGCAACTGCTTGAACAATTGCGGCGACTGGGGCAGGGCGTAGAACTCGCCCGGGAAGACGCGCGACGGGACCAGATAGTCGCGGGCCCCCTCCGGTGTCGATTTGGTCAGGATCGGCGTCTCGATCTCCAGGAAGTCTTCGTTATAGTAGAAGTCGCGGAACGACTGCAGGATCTTGTGGCGAATCAGCATTGCGCTGCGCATCGGGCCCCGGCGAAGATCGAGGAAGCGGTATTTGAGCCGGAGGTCTTCGTTCGCCTCCACGTGGTCGGCCACCTCGAACGGCGGGGTCAGCGACTTGTTGAGGATCTCCACCACGTGGATGCTCACCTCGATCTCCCCCGTCGCCAGCTTGGGGTTGACGTTCTCGCCCCGGTGGATCACCTCGCCGCGGACGGCAATGACGTCTTCCTTGCGGAGGGTCCGGGCGAGTTTCGTCGCATCCGGGTCCGTGTCCACGTTGAATCGGCACTGGGTCAGGCCCCCGCGGTCCCGCAGGTCGATGAAGACCAGGTTGTCGCCGTGGTCGCGGTAGTTGTGGACCCACCCGGCCAGAATCACCTCTTTGCCAACGTCGCTAGCACGCAGCGTGCCGCAGTCACACGTTCGCTTGCTATAGCAAACAGCCACGGATGTTCTCCTGTCGTTGTCTGTCTAAGCGCCGGCCCCGGGCGGAAAACGACCCCGAAACGCGGGCCGGGATTCAATCGGAACGAAGCAGTGTACGGAATCTGGAGCCGCCGGGCTACCGTCCCCGATCGGCTCCGGGCAAGGGGACGAGCCCCTGGGACGGGAAAGCGACCCCCAGTTCGGGGGTCAGGGATCGTTACCCCGGCGAGCGGTGGGTGCACCCAACGAGAACGCCCCGCGCTCGCCAATGGCTCTCCGATAATGCGTGACTGTCGATCCCATGTTGCTGGTATCGTACCGCAGCGCCTGCAACTTCGCAACATTCCGGCTGTTGTCACCCGTCAGCTTTCGGCCCATATCGTGCTGCTTGCAGCCGCTTGCGGCTTCGCAACATCCCGGCTGTCACCTTTCGCCACGTAGCGACCGATTTCTGAGTCGGGCCACCCTGGATGCAGCCCGCGCGTTGCCTCTGGCTGGCTGGCCAGTTGGCAGGTCTGGGCGTATGATCTTCGGGCTCGTGGTTCGGACAACTGCGTGTCTGCGGAGCCGGTGATGCGTGTCGTGTTCTTCGGGTCGGGCGAGTTTGCCGTTCCCAGCCTCCGGTGGCTGGTTAACAGTCCCCACGAGCCAGCCGCAGTCGTCACCCAGCCCGACCGACCCGCCGGCCGGGGCAAGAAGCTGCTGCCCACCCCGGTCGCGGGCCAGGCGGCCGAGGACGGCCTGCCCCTGCTGCGGTGCGAGGACGTCAACACCCCCGGGTGCGTGGAACAGATGTGCTCGCTGCACGCTGACCTGGGTATCGTGGTCGCGTTCGGGCAGAAGCTGCTGGCCCCGCTCCGATCGGCGTTTGCTAGTGCGTGCGTGAACATCCACGGCTCACTGCTGCCCAGGTATCGCGGGGCGGCTCCGATTGCCGCGGCGATCTTGGGCGGCGAGGTCAAGACCGGCGTGACGGTGTTTCGGCTTGTGGACCGCCTGGATGCAGGGCCAATCCTCGTGCAGCGCGAGACGACGATCGGTCCGACCGAGACCTGTGGCGAGCTGCACGATCGCCTGGCCCGCATCGGCTGCGACGCGATCGGCGCGACGGTTCAACTACTGGAGGCCGACCCGCACTGTGCCGGTGAGCCCCAGGACGAGTCCCAGGCCACCCGGGCCCCGAGGCTCACCAAGTCGGACGGCTACCTCCGGTTCGACGAGTCCGCCGACCGCCTGGCCTTGCGTTGCCGGGCGATGTGGCCCTGGCCGGGGGCCCGGTGCCGGTACTGCCGACCCGACCGCAAGAGCGAAGAGGTGACGCTGGCCCTCGCCACGCCGATCCCCAACCATGCCCACGAAGCACCGGGAACGGTCACCTCGGTGCTGACCGTGGCCACTGCCGGCGGCACGCTGGAGATCCATTGCATCAAGCCGGCAGGCGGGCGGACGATGGCCTGGCAGGATTTCGTGAACGGCCGGCACGTCAGACCGGGGCATCGGTTCGAAGCCATCGAGAGCGGAGGCTGACGCTGTTCTCGGTAGCAGGCGCGTGTTCGACTCTGATCCGAGCCCCACGCGCCAGCGCGGGGAATCGTGCGCCGGCGCACGATCAGCCGGTCGCCCACGCGAAGGATCCGTCGCTGACGTTCCGGGCCGTGATGGGAAACGGCACGGAACTGTCGGACCGAGAACGGCACTAGCCCTTGACCAAGCGTGATCTTTGCGATTTTCGGAGACTGTAGCATCATTACAGAGCGATTATCCTGTTCTGGCC
>CAZOIA010000181.1:0-11220 GCA_964579675.1 uncultured Planctomycetales bacterium
AACTGCAGGAAATGCTCCAGGAGCGATACGGCAAGTACCTGCGGAATCCCGAAGTGACGGTGACGGTGAGGCAGGCCAACATCAAGATCGCAGAGTTGAAGACGGCGATCACGACCGCGCCGCGCGGGCAGTCGCGTCTGATACCGGTCAAGCCGGACGGCACGCTCGATTTGCCCTTCGTGGGCGAGGTGCTTGCATTCGGAAAGACGATTCAACAGTTGAAGATTGACATCGAGGCGGCCTACGCCCAGGTTGATCTGCCGGAGATCAGCGTGACGGTGCAGATGAACGACTGGGCGTCTCAGAAGGTTTTCGTGCTGGGCGAGGTGAATACCCCGGGTCTGCTGACGGTGCCGACGTCGGTGACGCTGTTGCAGGCTATTGCGGCCGCGGGCGGGACGAACCCGCGGGCGGCCGAAGACCTGGTCATGGTGATCCGGCGAAAGGGGTTGCCGATCCCACAGGCGACGATCGTCGACCTGAGATCGCTGATGGCGAAATCCAAGCTGGCCAAGGCCGGTGCGGTTCCGGACTTCTCGAACCTGCGTTTTGACTTCTACCTGGCCGATTCCGACATCGTGTATGTCCCGAGCACGGTGCTCGCCGTGGCCGGCGACTGGACGGAACAGGTGTTCAGCCGGATCGTCCGAAACATCCTGCCGTACCAGTTCTACACCGGCCTGAACTTCGGATACGAAATCCACCGCGAACCGTCGGTGACCAAGAGCAGAACAACCGGAGGCGGGTCGCCGAACATAAACGTTCAGCTCGGGCCGTAGAACAAGGGCACCTCATTCGGGCTGGTTGTCACAATGGCGGACAACATCGGAGCCAGAACGTTACGGGAACTGACGCGCGTGATCTTCGCGCAGCTCGGTATCGTTGTGGCGATAGTGGCAGTGATCACGGTGGGTACGCTGGTGGCGTGTCTGGCCGCCCACAAGCACTATCGCTCGTCGGTGACGTTCCTGGTGAAGGAGCCCCGGCCCCAGAACCCCACTGCCCAGGAGGTTTCCACGGATCGTTCGCTCGAGGTTTTTATCAAGACCCAGCATGAGCTGATCAAGTCGGAGACGGTCCTGGCCCGGACGCTGGCGGTGTTGGATTCGCCGGAGTCGCCGGCCGCCCGGAACTGGCGATCCGCCCGCCAGGCCTGGCAACGCGACGATTCCCAGGAGAACTGGGACAAGCTGCTGGCCTCCCTGGAGGACCTCGACGCCGAGATCGAACAGCGTAAGAACTACCCGGAGACGGGGGGCGAGTTTCGTGATGCGATCCGGCGGTTCGCCAGGCGGGTGAAAACGGAGACGCCCGGCGGCGAGGCGGTGGCCCTTACCGAGATCTTCACGGTGACGGTGACGCAACCGGCCCCCCCGAAGAACGCCAAGCGAGCAGCGGCGCTGCTGGCAGAGAACTACAAGGATCGTTATCGCGAGGTGCAGGTCCGATCGAGCCGGGAGGCCGCTGAATTCATGCGGGCCCGACTCCAGGCCCTCAGGAGGGATCAACTGGGACCGGCCGAGGACCGGCTGCGCGAGTTCGTCGAACACGAGTTGGAGTCCCCGGCCGACCTGGTAATCCTTGAACAGCTCACCCGCTCGGGCACGGAGGCTGGCCGCCAGATCATCGTCCGCCGATTCCAGGAGGACATGATCTCGCTGGACGCGGGGCTGGCTGAAGCTCGGCAACTCCGGCAACAACTGCTTGAACAGTTGCCCCGCGGGCTGTGGGACGGCCAGCAGGAGCGTGACGAGGACGGCAACCTGACCGTCCCGGACCTCGCCCGGCTGGACGAGGCGCGGCTGCCCGACGACGACCCGATTCTCACTGATATCGTCACGATCATTCCCGAAGAGACGCTCAAGTACAACGTGGTGGTCAACACGCTCAAGTCGAAGGAAGTGGCCCTGCTCATCGACCTGAACCGCTTGAAGGTAGAATACAAACCCGATTATCCCAGCGTGCGTGACAAGTTGACGGAGATCGCGCGGACCCGGCGGCAGATTCTCAGGGAACTGATCGGCGAAGCGACGGCGCTGGACATCAAGAACGCGACGCTGTCGGCCCGGCAGCGGGAAATCGGGCGCCGGCTCGAAGAGGAGCAGAGGCGCCTGGACAGTATCACGCCCAAGCTCGTCCGCTATCAGGAGCTGCAGCACGAGGTGAACCTGGCCCGGGAACAATACGGCAAGCTGTCAGGCGACCTCACCACGGCGCTTAACCTCCAGGAGCAGGAGGCCGGCGCCATCACCATCAGCATTGTCGATCAGGCCAGGCTTCCGGACGTGAGACGGCCGGCGTACCCGAACACGGGGCTGTATACACTGCTGGCGGCCCTGGTGGGGCTGCTGCTGGCAACGGCCTACGCGTTCGCGGCCGATTACTTCGATCACACGCTGCGTTCGATCGAAGAGACGGAACGTTACCTCGGGGTGCCGGCGGTGGGGTCGGTTGGAAAACATGGCCAGGGACTCCTGACGTGAGGTTGGCATGATCCACGAGAAAGGGGAAGACATTGCCCTCGGGGTGGCCTCGGCCCGCGAGAAACAGGCAGAGGTTGACCAGCCTGCGTCCGTCTCGATCGAGCCCAGGGCCGCAGAATCGCTCGCCCAGTTGTGGGGAAGCCTGTTTCTGTCCCCGGAGCGCACAGCCCCGAAATCCATCGTCGTGGCGTCGGCTGAACCGGGCGAAGGGACGACCCAGATTGCCGCCGCGCTGGCCCTGACCGGGAGCCTGTCCGAACACGGCTTGCGGATCGCCCTGGTGGATTTCAACGTCGGGCGGCCGGCGGTGGCGGGGCTTCTCGGTCTCGCCCCGTCGCCCGGGGTTGCCGAGGTGATCGCCGGACAGGCGACCCTGGAATCGGCCATCGTCCAGGCCACCGCCCCGGGGCTGGACATCCTCCCCGCCGGGCAGGCGGACCACAACTCGCTGCCGCTGCTGAGAAGCGAGCGGGTGGGCGAAGTGATCCGTACGCTGACCGAGAACCACGATCACGTGATCATCGACACCCCCGCGGTCAATCGTCATGCGACCGCCCAGGCCCTGGTAGGGTTTACGGACGGAGTCCTCCTGGTGGTCAAAGCCGGCGTGACACGCCGCGAGTCGGTCGCGGAAACGAAGAAACGGATCGAGCACGCCCAGGGCAAAGTGATCGGCGTGGTCCTCAATCAGCGTGAATTCCCGATCCCCGGCTTTCTCTACCGCCGGTTGTAGAGATGGAAATCATCGCGGAGCGACGGCTGAACCTGGTCGTGTTGGCGGCCGCCGGCCTGCTGGCGGCGGCGATCGTGATCATGCCCGTGGAGCACGTGCCGATCCTGCTGCTGGCGGCGGCGGGTGTCGGTGCGCTCGCCGCGTGGGCCGTCCTGGGCGATCTGCTCACCGCAACGCTCATCTGGTTTGTGGCGGTCATCTGCTTTGACGAGGAGTTCTGGCGGGTCGCGGTACCCTTCTTCTTCAACATCACGATCTCACGGGTCCTGGTCGTCGTGTTGGCGGTCCTGTGGGTGATGATACTGGTGATCGGACGCACGCACGTGCGCTCCCCGGGCGCGGTTCTGCCGCTGATGGCGGCCCTTCTCGGATTCTTCACCCTGTCGGCGGCGATCACCGGGTTCGAGACGATAGCGGTGGCGACCGTGCACTATCGGCTCATCGGCGGGTACTGGTTTGCCTTTGCGATCTTCTTCTTCGTCCTGCACGGGGTGCAAACGGAGCAGCAGGTCTTACGGCTGTTGAAGTTCTTCTTCGCGATCAGCGTCTATCTGACGTTCACCGCGTGGTGTGAGCACCTCGAGCTGTGGTCGCTGGTCTTCCCGAAGTACATTACCGACGCGACCAAGGGCATCCATTGGGGCAGGGTTCGCGGGCCCTTCCTGGTCAGTCCGACCATGGGGGTAGCCCTGGTGTTCTGCTACTTCAACAATCTCGTGCTGGCCCGGCAGGTCCGGGGGCTCAGCAAGCTGCCGATCTACCTGCTGTGCGGGGGCATCTTGCCGGCGGTGTTCTGGACGCAGACTCGCAGCGCGTGGTTGGCCCTGATTCTGGCCACGATGGTCTGGCTGGTGTATACGAGACGGCGGTGGAGTCGCCTCGCCGCCATCTGCGCCCTCACCGCCGCGGCCATTGCGATCCTGACCGTCAACATGGAGAACGTGTCCTCGCAGGACCGGACCCGCGGCGGGGTGACCGACCCGAAACCGATCTACGTGCGGATCGGGCTGGCGCTGGTCACCTGGGACATGTTCCTGGAGCACCCGCTGGTGGGGGTGGGGTTCGGCCACTTCCGGGACGAGGCCCCGAGATACGCCCGTCAGGTGGACAGCCCGTACTACCAGTTCGCTTCATCGGCGATGGAGCACAATAACTTCCTGAGTCTGCTGGCGGAGACAGGCGTGGTCGGGCTGGCCCTCTATCTCGTTCTGCTGGTGGTGTTACTGCGGATCAGCATCCGTCTCTATCGCCGGCTGCCCGTAAGTGCTCCCGGGCCGGTGGCCCGCGACGTGCCGGTCCTTTACTGGGTGCTGTTTGTCGTGTACATCGTGGATGGGATGTTCCGGGAGACGAGTGTGCATCCGTTCACCAACAGCCTGTTCTTCGGGGTCAGCGGGCTGGTGATTGCCCTGGACTGGCTGCTTCGCCCGCAACCGGTTCGCCCCCGGGCTGTCTCGGGCCCCTGGCCGCCGATCGGACTCCCGGAGCGACTGGAAGAAGCCCACCCGGAGCCGGGGAGTTGACGCCGGCACCCCCGACCCCCAGCATGCGCCGGCCCCGCCTGTTTCGCGCCGAGTCCCTCGGTGAGTCGCTTGGCATCTATCTGCCCACCACCGCAGCCGCCCGCCTTCTGGGTCTGTTGCGTGGTGTGCTCCTGGCGTGGCTGCTCAGCAGAAGCGAGTTCGGCCTGCTCCAGATCGCCCTGCTGGTGGTCAGTCTCCTCCAGCCGTTTTGCAGTGCCGGTCTCAACGAGGCGGTCGCTCGCTATGTTCCTCAATATGAGACGAGATGCGCGCTGCGGCCATTCCTGGCGCGGGTGGTGCCCATGGTGCTGGCGGTGGGAGCGGTTCTGTCGGTGGTCGTCTGCCTGTTGGCCGGGGCCGTGGGTCCCTTCCTATTCGCCACCCTCCAACAAGGCGGGGACACGGCGGCGCCCCGCGACGCGTGGGCGAGCCTGACCCGTCTGGCGGCCGGCACGACTTTCACCCTGATCGCTTACTTCCTGCTGTTGTCGGTCCTCAAGGGCCTGAGGATGTTCCGCGTGGTGAGCCTGATGGAGCTGTTCTACAACGTTGCGTTCATCCTTGCGGCGGTTCTGGTGGCGGGCTGGGGGCGGGGAACGGCTGGTGAGGTGCTCGTTTGTTACGGTGCGGCGCTGGCGGGTGCGGTTCTGCTCTTTTCGCTGCCGCTGCTGGGCGTCGTGCGCCGAGCCCGCGATCAGGGCGGGGTTCTGGTGGCTGGCGTGACGAGTCCCGGTTACTCCTCGCTCGCCGGGCAGATGCTGCGGTTCAGCGTCTGGGCGGCGATGGCGGCGGTGTTGTGGCAAACGCTGCAGTATTACCCGATCTGGTGCCTGCACAAGACGTGCGGGCAGCAGGGGGAGGTGACGGCGGTGTTCGGCGGGGTCCGGCTGCTCATGCAGGCGGTATTGATCGCCGCGGTTGCGGTTGTGACCGTGGTGCAGACATCGGTGACGAAGACCTGGGAATCGCGCGGGCCGGCCCAGGCGGATCGACAACTCCAGCTCGCGTTCAAATCGACCGCGCTGGTGCTGCTCGTGGCCTGCACAGGTATTGCGGTTGCCGGTCCCCTGCTGATCCGGGTCTTTCCCGTCGGCTACGTCGATGGGGCCGGCATCATCCCGCTCTTGCTGATCTTCTTTCTCGTGGGCGGGCATCTCTCGTTCCTGTCGGTTCACTTCACGCTGATCGAGAAGACGCGCTATTTGTTCTGGCCGTGGCTGACCGGGGTGGTGTGCAACGTGATCTTGGGCCACTGGACGGTTCAGTCCGATCTCGGGCAGGCGGCGGCTTTGCAGGCGGCGGCCTGGGCCGGGGTCCTCGGCATCAGCGCGGCCCTGGTTGTGAGCGTGTTGTTGATCCGCGCGGCGCGACGCCCGCTTGATGCTGGCTCCTGGATCCTGCTCGGTGCGACGTATGCCCTGGCGCTGCCGATATACCTGATGGTCCCCGTTGTCGGAGCGGCCCTGCTCCTGGTGGCGGGTACCAACGTGATCCTCACCACCGCAGAGAAGCAGAGGCTTGCCGAGCAGGTGGCAGCGGGACGAGCGGGAATCCGTCGCCTGCTATCATCGAGGTCCGCGTGAATCGCCATGGAACGTATGAACAGCGCGACCCCGCCATCGCCGGACCGCGTGCAGGGTGACTCGGATTCCCGCGCGTCGCCGGGCGGACGATGCCCGAGCCTGTCCGTCGTGGTGTGCACGCGCGACCGCCCGCAGGCGCTCGCCGCCTGCGTCCGGTCCGTGGCCGGACAAACCTTGCGCCCCGCCGAGCTGATCGTCGTCGATGACGGCGAGTTGAGCGAACAGGATCTCGGAACGCTGAGGTCGATCTGCGAACCGGCCGGCATCCCGCTGGTCTACCTCCGCAAAGCCGAGCCCAGCTTGCCGAAGTCGCGGAACCTGGCGGTGCGTCACACCCGCGGTGAGATCGTCCAATTCCTCGACGACGACGTGACGCTCGAACCGGAGTTCTGCCGCGAGATTCTCGATCTATACGCGGCCGATGCGGATGGCACTTTGCTCGGTACTGAGGGTGCGCTGATCGAACCGGGACCGCATTCGTTTCGAGCCCGGATCTTCGATTGGGTGTATCAACTGGCGGGCTGGTGGGCCCTGCGGCCGCGAACCTGCGACCGGCCGCCATCCCCCCCGCCGCTACGGAATCCCCGGCGGGCAACGCCGGCCTGGAACATCGTCGGGGCGACGATGGCATTTCGACGATCGGCGCTGCTAACCAGGCCTTTTGACGAGGTGCTCTCCGGTTACGCGCTGGGAGAGGACCGCGACATGGCTTATCGCATCAGCCGGCACGGATGGATTGCCAGATCGCACACCGCCCGGGCCATCCATCACCACGAGCCCGCCGGCCGGCCGCATCCGTTCACCTTTGGTCGAATGGTCGTCCGTAATTACGTTCGCATCATGATGCGAAACGGCCTGACGGGCGTGGGCGACCGGCTCGTGATCGCCTACAGCATCACGGTCGTTGCGCTGTCGCTGCTGCCCTTCTCGCTGGTTAGCCCCCGGCGTTATCTTCCGGAGTTCCTGGGGATGGTTGCAGGCGGTTGCCAGCTCATTTGCGGCGCGGCCAAACGGCACACCTGTTCCTGACTCAAGCCGACCGATCTTGATAACGACAAGCCCGCGGCTCGTAGCTGACGCGCAGTTGCGTACGGTGGCTCAGAAGTTCAAGAGCCTGAGCCATCTCCTGCAGTTGGTTTGTTCCTCTTCCCACCAGGCGGGCGCCTCGTGATCCTGTCTCTGACCGTGCCAGTCCACTTGCATCACGACCATCCTGGCGTCACCGCAGATCACGTTGTCGTCCAGGACGACCCGATGAACCGGTTTGAAGCGGGAATCGAGAATGAGGTCCGGGTGCCAGCTTGGAAAGAGCAGCGCGTGGGTGACGCGTTTTTGCCGGAGGTACTCGAGCATCGCCCGGGTATGGTCGGGCAGGCGTTTCCGGCGCACTACCTCGGGATCGATCAGGCCGATTGTATCGAGGACGGGACGGTCGCCGAAGAAAGCGATCGCCCCGATATCGTTGGTGGCGACGACGGCACCAGGGGGCGTGTTTGCGTTGACCCATTCACCGATCGCGACCTGCATCTCGTTGATGTTCTTGACACTCGTGATGTAGTTGTCAACTTGCCCGGGATAGAGCTGCGCGAGCCCGGCGACGTCGGCCAGAGCCAGCAACGCTACGGCGGCGGCGTACGCCGGGCGGGCGGCTCTCGGGACAATCGCGCCGGCCGCCCGGGCCACCAGGTCCATCCCCACCACCCCGAAAACCAGGGCCAGCGGGATCCACTGGATCAGGTAGCGTTGAGACTGTCCCGGGAAGAAAACGCCCAGCGTGACCACCCCGGCGGCGGCGGTCCCGCCGAAGAAAACCAGCAGCGGAAACAGCGATTTCAGCCCCGGGCCACGCCGCAGCCGAGGGACGAAGCAGGCGAGCACGCCCACGCCGGCCAGAACCATCAGGATCTTGTTGTCGTCGTCGGCTATGAATTGGATGGCATCCACCGGCACTTCCAGCATCTTCTTGAATCGCAAGCCGAGGGCCTGCAGCCCTTCGGACTGAATGTCGGCTCCCAGACGCAGGCGACCCACCTTCGCCTCGTAGGTGTTCGGTACCAGCGTGCCGTGCACGGAGTAGTTGAGCGCGAAATAGGGCAGCATCGTCAGCCCGAACGCCGCCACCCGAAGGGCAAGACGCCAAGCCGCCTTCTCGCGACGGACGGTCTCGGGATGCAGCCACCGCATCAGCAGGTGGTCCAGCTCGCTCAGCGGAAAGAGGATGAGGTTCTCGGGTCGGGTCATGGCCGCCAATGCCATCAGCACCGGGCCCACCAGCGGCCGCCAGCCCTTTGCCCAGGCCCACGAGACGTGAGCCAACACCGCCGCGACGGTCAGCCAGGTCGCCAGCGCGGTTTCCATCCCGCTCAGGCTCGACCATGGAAACGGGTAGCTGGCCACGATCAACCCCGCCCCGACACCTGCCGTGAGCGGAGGAACGCGGTAGCGCAACAGCAGCATGACCAGCAGTACCCCGACCCCGGCGGTCAGCAGGACGTTGAGGATATGGATCGTGTGAACGTATTCTCCCGTGACGAGCGTGGCGGCGGCCCAGACGACGTCGAACAGCACCGAGGTTGTTCCGATGCTTCGCTCGCCGGGGACGTACTCGAAAGGTCGTCCTTCGACGAGCGTGCGAGCGTACTGCGTGTGAATCCAACTGTCGTCGAGCGGGAACCCGGTATCCACGCCGGCGACCCGCATGGCGTAGTGGTAGGAACCGGCAGTTACGAGCGGGGCCAGGGATGCGATGACGCAGGCGGTCAGAATCGCCCGGCGGCCGGCTCGTGATTGCTGAGGGGTTGCGGTCGTTGCGTCGCCCGTCTGGACCATGGCTCGTGGTTCCTGGCCCGTGCTTGCCCGAGCTACTCCCACTCGATCGTGCCCGGCGGCTTGCTCGATACATCGTAGACTACGCGGTTGATGCCGGCTACCTCGTTGATGATCCGCGAGGAGATTCGTCCCAGCACGTCGTAGTCGATGTGCACCCAGTCGGCGGTCATGAAGTCGGTCGTGTCGACGAATCGCAGGGCGAGGACCTGCTGGCCCTCGTAGCTTCGTCCGTCGCCCATGACCCCCACCGCACTGATAGGCAGGAGCACGGCAAAGGCCTGGCCGATCTTTCGGTACCAGCCCGCGGCCCGGATCTCGTCGATGACGATCTCGTCGGCGTCCTGGAGCAACGCGACGCGCCGGGGCGTGACCTCGCCGAGGATGCGTACGGCCAGGCCCGGCCCGGGGAACGGGTGCCGCCAGATGATCTCCTCCGGCAATCCGAGATGCTCGCCCGCCAGGCGGACCTCGTCCTTAAACAGATCGCGGAGCGGCTCGACCAACGCGAAACCCAGTTCCTCCGGCAACCCGCCGACGTTGTGGTGCATCTTGATGTTGGCGGCCTCGCCCGCCAGTCCGTGGCCCGACTCAACCACGTCCGGGTAAAGGGTGCCCTGGGCCAGGAACCGCGCGTTGGGGATGGTGCTCGCCTCGGCCTTGAACACCTCGATGAACTCGTGTCCGATCCGCCTGCGTTTCTCCTGCGGGTCGGTTACGCCGGCGAGCCGGCTTAAGAAGCGATCCGCGGCCCGGGCCACGTGCAGGTCGATCTTGAAGTGCCCGCGAAACGTCGATTCTACCCTCGACGCTTCGTTCTTGCGCAGCAGGCCGTTGTCCACGAAGATGCAGACGAGTTGATCTCCGATCGCCTCGTGGAGCAGGGCCGCCGTCACGCTGCTGTCCACGCCGCCCGACAGGCCGCAGATGACACGATCTCCCGGCCCGACCCGCTCCCGAATCGAGCGGATCGTATCGGTAATGAAGTTGCCCATTTCCCACTTGCCGCGGGCCCCGCAGATGTCGTAGATGAAATTGCGCAATGCCTGTCCGCCCCAGGGGGTGTGGGTCACCTCCGGATGGAACTGCAGGCCGAACACCGGCCGCACCCGGTGCCGCACCGCGGCAATCGGACAATTGGGCGTTCGGGCCAGGGGCACGAAATCCGGCGGCAGGGTCTGCACGCTGTCACCGTGACTCATCCAGACGCTCGTGGGGGACGGGATGTGAGCGAACAAATCGCTCGGGTCAAGCACTTCGAGCGCCGTCCGCCCGTATTCCCGGGCCGGGGCCGCCTGGACCTGAGCCCCCAGGAGGCGGCAACTGATCTGCATTCCGTAGCAGATCCCGAGGACGGGTACGCCGAGCTCGAAAAGGCCCGGATCACACGTCGGTGCATCCGCCTCGTAGACGCTGGCCGGCCCACCGGAAAAGATCAGGCCGACCACGTTCATCTTCCGGAGCGCCGCCGGCGAAATCGTCGGCGGGCAGACCACGCTGAACACCCGGTTCTCACGAACCCGCCGGGCGATGAGTTGCGAGTATTGACTGCCGAAATCCAGAATGGCGATGGTCTCGTCCATGGGCGGTGATTATAGGCTAATCGCACGCGGGTGCCCACGGCGGAGCTCCGGGGATCTATATGCCCGGCTGCTTGCGGCTTCGCATCAGTAAGGCGCCGTGCGTCGCATTGCCATCATGCCTTCTTGTCCCGCTGCACGGACGCCGGTAGGGTAGCCCGTTCCCCGGTCGGCGCGAACGCGGGCACGATCCAATGTCAGCCATGAAGCAATACGTCATTGCGACCGGCTTAATCGTTCTGGTCGTAGCGTTGGTGCACGGTCGGTCCGTGACCTGCGGTCTTCTGCTGGACGACTACAACCATCGGGCCGAGCTGCGGGAGGGCGACTGGTCGTTTTCGTCGCTGGCGGCGGCGTCGCACCTGGGGGGCCATCGCCGGCGGGTGCGGATGTGGTGGCAGGACGAGGCGGACCAGTACTTCTTCCGGCCAGTGGCGTTCTTCCTGATGCGGCTCGAGTACGTGATCGGGGGCTGGCGGCCGGCGGTGATGC
>CAZOIA010000182.1:0-377 GCA_964579675.1 uncultured Planctomycetales bacterium
CGGGGTTCGGAAAAGCGCGGTGCCGTCCCCTTCTCCGCCCGAAGGTCCCCGCCGGAACTGTCACGCACCCCAGGATACCCCTCCCCGGTTGTTGCCCTGGCAAGGGCTGCACGATCTCTACAGAGTGATACATCCCAGACGACTCGGGTTGTGATACCCCTCGCTTACAAAAAGGGGCGGCTCGGCCTGAATTGCGTAGGGGCCCGACACCCGAAGTCATTGACTTCGGCTGACGTGCACGCACCCCATCCCCGCGCCCACCAGCCCCTGATGGTAAACGGCCTATCATTGCCGTTCGCGGGGGTGGCGGGCGAGAGGAAAAAAACAAGCGCCCCCCCCACCACCAAAACAGGGCAGGATAGCCAAAACCCCCCCCG
>CAZOIA010000182.1:387-11136 GCA_964579675.1 uncultured Planctomycetales bacterium
CGTTCGCGGGGGTCGCGAGATAGAGAAAACTAGCTCGCGACCCCCCAACAGCTTTCCCTGTCCAGTATCGCGAAACCCGAGCCGTCGTCAGGGGACGACTCCTCCGAGTGATCTCACCGTCGCCGACGCCGCAGGCACAGGAGCGGCAACACCCCCAGAGTCAGCAGCGAAAGCGTGGCCGGCTCGGGAACCGTGAGAACGAACCCGCGATAGTACCAGTTCTGCAGGTCCGGGTCCCAAGCGACCCCGCGGCCGGTGATCACGGGCTGGCCCTGGTCATTCACGGCGACCGCGTAGGCACGGCGCAGCGGGCCACTCGTGCCGAAGTTGCCCAGGAGGCCATAGGTGGTGGCGAAGTCCGAGAGGTCGAGCTCCGACCAGTTACCCGGGTCAGGATCGCTGAGGTCCCAGAGCACCGCTCTCTCGGCACCCGTCTTGGTATAGTCCATGCCTACGGCATAATCGCCGTCCGGACTGATCCCGTACACGATGGCATTGCTGGCATAGCTGGCAGTAGGGGTAAACGTCGGCAGCTCGGTGGCCGTGCCGCCGTCAGCGACGGGGTTGTCAATGATGAACGGCCAAAGCCCCGTTTTGGTCGAGTGCGGTGACCTGCCGCCGACCCGGTCGCCGTCGTCAGCGGCGATCGCCCAGAGCTCACCCTCGCGATTTCCCTTCAGCCCATAGGGATACCAGTTGGCAGGCGCGGCGGTCGTACCATCGTAATCCAGCACGTAATTCTGCTCGTTGCCGCTGCTATCCCTGCGCCAGCCGACGGCTCGCCACTCCCTGCCCGAGACGGGAGACGACGAAGCAACACTCTTGACGGATGACTTCGTAGGGGTGCCCTTGTTGCTGTGCAGCCACGAGGGCGGATCACCTGTACCCCTGATTCCCTCCAACTGGTCGTTGGCGCTATTGTAGGCTCCATAGAAGGTGTTACCGCTACCGCTGCCGGCCAGCGTGTTCGCAGTGTTCGAGTCGAAGCCGGTGGTGGCGCCGGGTTTGTGCCGGCCAAAAGTCGCACCGCCGTCGGCAGAGATCCAGTAGCAGTCCCGCGGCCCCGAGGCGGCCGCGTGCACCACAAGTCGCTGGTCCCCGCTCTCGGTGAAGTATCCGATACCCGTCGCATCTTCGGAGAGATTACCCGGGACGTCCCGGACCCGCCTGGTGCCGTTGGCGACATCCCAGATGGCCCCCGCGCCAGCAGTGGGCGACCCAGCAGTTGAGGCGACAGCCACGTACCTGCCATCCGGCGTGATGGCGCGGCCTACACTGTCCGTCTCGGTACCATTGGCATCGTTCAGCGGGGGGATCTCGTACATGGTCGGCAGCGGCACCGCTATCGCACCTGCCGCGATAAGCCCCACGGCTGCTACACATAACAGTAATCGTCTTCTCATGCTTTCCTCCTCTCAGCAAGATTCGTGAAACGACGAACTAAATCCTATGCCGAATTCAAATACATCGGAATGCGGAACCTTTCCGCCTCCGTGGAATGTGTTTGGACACAGCCTTTCACCTCACGACAGGACAGGGGCAAGACATGTTAGGCCCCTGCTTTGCCTCAGAACATTCGTGATGCTTTCCTCCTGCGGGCTTTTCCCTGCGCTGCCCAAACAAAGCGCGTAAGACCGCTTTTGCCAAGAATCTCTACGGGGGTTAGGATACCGGGAACGGCGTCGGCTTGTCAAGGGGTAACCCCATTAAGTCGACGAGATTCCTTAGCTGTGCCGACCACCCGTGGCCCATCGTCGGGTGGATTCATTCCGTAAGCCGTTGTAAACAATGATGTTAAGTTGAGTCTGGGGCGCTTTCTCGCCGCATTGATCGCCAAGCCCAGAATCGGGCATCACGCAGGATTCGGGGCACCGCGGCGGGCAGGCGACATTGAGCACGTGATCCGACTCCCAGCAAGGCAAATGGACCTTTAACGGGCCCAGCCTGTCGTCGATCTCCGTGGGCCAGGCGGCGCGGGGGTGGCGGCGGTGCGAAACCGCACGGCGCTTGCGATGCGCACGTATGAAGGTATTCTCCCGAAGCTGTTTTATCTCGCATGAGGACTTGCGAGGGATAAGTTGTGGGTGGGGACCAGGCGCGAAGGGAGAAGAACACAATGAATCGCACAACGTCAATCGCTCTAACGCTCTTGCTGGCCGCCGGGTCTTGGAATGAGGTCGCGAATGCTCCGGCATCGGGCGACCTTGGAAAGGCCAACCGGAGCCTAATGATCGTCATACCGCGATTGGCCATTCGCGCTGACGTGGGCACGGATTTCAGCCAAGCACCGTGGTCGAGAGCCGCCCAACTGACCGGCTTCTTGGAGGTGGGTAGCGGGAACCTGGCAACCTGTCCCACCCGGGTTGGACTGGCATACGACCGCGAGGCATTGTGGGTGGGGTTTCGCTGTGAAGGACAGAGCGGGGGAGACCTGAAAGCGGACGTGACCAATCGCGATGAACCCGTCTGGCGAGATGACAGCGTGGAGCTGCTGATCCGTGCGTCGGAGACACTCGACCAGCCGTTTCAGTTTGTCGTGAACTCCACCGGTGCAGTCTACGATGCGAAAGGACTCGATAAGTCCTGGAATGCGACGTGGACCGCCCGGGCCTCGACCGACTCACAGGGCTTCTCGGTGGTGATGGTCATCCCTTTCGCCGAGTTGAAAGCAATGTCGCCGCCGCCCCCCGGGCAGGTCTGGGCGGTGAACTTTTGCCGTAACTGCCGCAGCGGCAAGGAGAAGGAGCAGAGCAGTTGGTCGCCTGTATCGGCATCATTCCAGGAGGCGCGGTCCTGCGGATGGGTCGAGTTCGGCGGCTCGAGGGTTCAACCGGTTCGGTTCGCCCGCGTGGACGCTGTAGAGATTGGCAAGAACCTCCTGCGGGTGGAGGCCTCGCCCGCGGTCCGGTACCGTTTGACGGCGACGGATGACGCCGGCGCACGGATTCCCTTGAGCGAGGGGCAGGTTCCCGCCGACGGCGCGATCGCCTTCCGGTTGGACAACGACAGGATCCGCCAGGTCGCTCTGGCATTCTTGGGAAAGGACGGGCATCGGCTGGCCCAGGCGGGGTATCCCATGGCCTCGCCCGCGGTTTCTGCTCGGGTCCTCGAGCTTCAAACGCAATTCGATGAGGTCCGCGGTTCTCTTGACCGGTTTGCCGAGAAGGCCCGGCAACGGGCGCTGGCTGTGCTCTCTGAGGTGCGCTCGTCATTGCAGGAAGCGGCTGCCACGGTGAGCGACCCCGATCGACACACGGCTGAGAACTGGAACCGCTTGGCCGCAACGGTAGCTCAACTGGAGCTCAAACTGGACGGCCCTACCAGTTACGCCAGGACCCTGGCAAGATTCCCGAACGCCGACTTTGCCGTCGGTCTCGAAAGCCCCATGCAGAAGATCATGATCCGGGGGTATCCCTTTGTCGGGTGGTTTGACCACCACTACGACTTGGCGTTGGCCAGGAACGAGCATGAGGGGTTCCAGGTCGTCGTCATGCCTTTCCACAGCGATCTCCGCAATGTCACCGTCTCCGTCTCCTCCCTGGTCGGCACTGCCGACGGCGAGGCGCTGCGTGGCGAAACAGAGGTGTCCCTTGTGGGTCACGTCGATGTTGCTGACAACACGCGGTACAAGGTGGAACACCATGGTTGGTGGCCGGACCCGCTGCTGGACTTCCAGAAAAGCTGCGACGTCCGGGCGGGTGAGCACGTGGCCTTCTGGATCGACGTCGCCACGCAGGCGGACACGAGACCGGGGGACTACCAGGGACGTGTCACCATAGTTGCTGACGGCTGCGATCCGATCGAGATCGGTCTGAACGTGCATGTCTGGGATTTCGAGTTGCTCGACGGCACTCACCTGCGCAACGCATTTACATACAACGAAGGGCCCGTGGGCAGGTTCTACCCGGACCGGTGGGACAAGGAGATGAGGTACAAGTACTACGACCTCATCCTCGATCATCGTCTGAACATCGACCATCTCTACCGTCGGACGCCGCCCGATGTCAGCGTATTGGAATACGCCCGCACGAAGGGGCAGAATGCTTTCAATGTGGGAGGCGTATTCAGACACGGGGGCGAAGACCGGGAGAAAGAGAACCTCAAATACCTATCGGAAATCAAGGGAAAAGGCCTGTTTCCGTATGCCTACGTGTATGGCTTCGATGAGGTCAAGCCGGAGAAGTTCCCGGAGGTCCGTGCGGCGTTTGCCCGAATCCACGAACGCTATCCCGGTTTGAAGACGATGACGACCGCGATCGACCATTCCTACGGGCGAGAAACGGGCTTGCGCGACGTTGTCGATATCTGGGTGCCCCTGACGGACTGGTATGACCTGAATGAGGCCAGGGAACTCCGCGCCGAGGGCAGGAAGGTCTGGTGGTACATCTGCGTCGTTCCGGAGCACCCCTATGCCAACTGGTTTGTCGAATACCCGGCAATCGAAGCTCGCCTGTTGTTGGGAGCGATGAGCTACAAATACCAGGTAGATGGCTTTCTTTATTACCTCATCAATCTCTGGACGGGCAACAAGCGTCCGATCACCTCAGGCCCCTACACGAAGTGGGATCCCGGCAGCCTGGTGAACGAGAAGAAGGGTTACACAGCCAACGGCGACGGCAGCCTGATCTGTCCCGGGCCCGACGGCCCGCTGTCCACGATCCGCCTGGAGAACATCCGCGACGGGTTCGAGGACTACGAGTACATGTATCTGCTGGCCGAACAGGCGGAGAGGATTCGGAGACTGCCGGCCGATCCGCCCCGACAGATGTACCTTGAGCGCGTCGCGGTACTCTTGACCGTCCCGTCGTCGGTGGTCCGAAACCTCACCGAGTACACGCGCGAGCCCGAGGTTGTCTACGGTTTTCGGCGAGAGCTGGCCGAAGCGATCCTGGAGGGCAAAGGACTCCTCCGTCGATGAGCCAATCGGTGTTCCCGGCGGCGCGCAACCGGCCCGGTTTCATCATAACGAATCGTTGCCGGCACGCCTGGGCGGATATCGAAATGCGCCTGAGGGCATCAGCGCCTTCAGGCAAATCCAGATCGGCTGCCGAATCCCGACGCAACCGGGCTTGCTGACGCCTTTCGGGATACAGCGTACAATGCGTTCGGGGCCTCCAGAGTGAATGGTCTGCAACTGCGGCCAGGGGATGGGGGCAGGTTCCTCGTCGGAGCAAGGACACCGACATCGCACAGATTCGGGAGACGAAATGGTCAGGCGTTGGGGTGTTGCGGCCTGGACAATTGCCTTGGCAACGGTTGCTGCAGAAGCGGGGCGGCTTCAGCCGCGCACGTACGGAACCGGCGTCCCCCTGATAGCGGGGGGGCAAGCGACCTGCGTGGTCATCTGTCCGGCCGAGAAGAACGGTTGGCCTGCGCTGGCCGAGCGAGTGGCTGATGCCGTTACCGCACTTGGGGCCTCGGACGTGCCGATCGTCCTGGACACGTCGGCCGTGCCAGAGCGGCTTGGCTCAGTCAGGCCGGATCTGCAAGCCAGGAACCTGATCCTTCTGGGCGATCTGAACACGAACCGTGCCTTTTTCCCGTTGTATGCCAACTACTACACGTACTGCGACGCGAGGTATCCTGGCCGCGACGGGTACGTGTTGCGGACGATCGTCCGGCCATTCGGGCGGAAGGCCAACTACCTGCTGATTGGCGGCAGCACGCAGGAAGGGGTCGCGGCGGGCGTGGACCGGCTCGTGGCCAAGCTCGGGAAGTTGGAGCCCGGCTCCGAGGTCGAATTGCCCTACGAACTGGAAGTGAAGCTCGGGCCGGAGATGGCACGGATCCTCGATCCCCTTACGGCCCGAGCGGGCCGGGAAACTGATTCCGACCCGCCCGAAGGCGAGGGACGCTACGGATACGCTCGCGACCGGTTCACCGCCAATGCTCATCTGCACTTCTACACCGGCGAGGAGGTCTTTGCTGAGACAGCCCGGAAATGGGCGCTTTATCTGGCCGACTACGACTCCCGGGCCATCCGCATCGACGACTACAAACTGGAGAATCTCGCTGCCGCGTGGCGTCGCGTAAGTCCCAGCCCGGTCTTCATGCCGGACGAGCGACAGAAGATCGACACGCGGATGTATGAGACCGCAGTGGAACAGGAGGGTTCGTGGTGGCGACAGAAGGATGCGTCCCAAGGGATCGGCATGCGCCATCACACGACGGGAATGCTGGGGTGGTGGACGCTGATACGGGTTCTGCTGGAACTGGGCCAGCCTGACGATCCAGCGCGCCGGCAGCTCATCCAATGGCGAAGCGAATGTGAGGCCTATCTCAATGGTTTGCTGCGGCACTACTGGGATGACGCGGATGATTACCAGTCTGCGGATTCGGTCCAGAACACTGCCAGCTACGCCCTGCAGACCGGCCAGTTGTCCTGGTTCGAGAGCGGGCTTGGGCATCGGGCGGCGGAGCGGCTCCTTTCGGTGACGGACAATCTGGGCTGGTATGCGGGCATTCAGGGCTACGGCGAAGCCCTGCCTGGTTGGGAACACTTTACGCTCAATGGCGGGCTTCTCCTGGGATCGTGCGGATTCGTCTATCAGGACGGCGGTTTCAACTGGATCCTGAAGCACTTCGCGATGCTCGAACGCTCGTGGGGTGCGCTTCAGCCCTGGTGGTTGCATCAGTATGCCACCGGGGATCGCTTGAGACAGGCGCAACCCGGCTGGCTCAATGGGCTGCAAGTGACGAGGTTCACTCCTTATCGGTTGAATCACATCAATACCGGGCGTTTTCTGAAGACCGACATCATGGATGGTTTCCGAGTAACCGGTCTGGCAGCACGCCCGGTCTCCGAAGGACGGGCCTTTGACAAGCTCGTGATCCGCGGGAGCCCGGGTCCTTCCAGCCTGTACCTTCTCTTGCAGGGCTCGTCCGCTATTACGCTCAGCACCATCGACATGAACTCGATCATCCGTTACACCGATCAGGGCAAGCTCTGGCTGCTGCACAATACGTCGCGACGGTCGCTTTTCTTCAAGAACGCAGTCTATATCAGCAAGGGTGCCAACGATCAGCCGCTGCCCGCTGCCTGCGAGCTAATGGCACATGCCGATCTCGGGGACGTTGCCCTGGCGGCTACTCGCCTGCCGGCCTATCGCGGGACGACGTGGACGCGTAACCTGATCGTGTTGCACGACCGGTTCAGCGTGGTCATCGATCAGATCCGCGCCGACGAGCCGGGGTACTACAAGCTCTGCTGCACCTGGCGCACGCCGGGCTTCGCCGCCCTGACCGGATCAGGTTGGGAGTCACGGCAGGAAGATGTCGAGTTCTGCCTTCTGCCCGGTGAGATGAATGGTTTGACCAGTAATCGCTCAGGAGTGCGCGACGGGGCGACGAGACCGACCGTACTGCGCCAGAATCGTTCATGGAGCGCGGCAGCAGGTGACAATCTGGTCTTCGAAAACCTGCTCTACACGACGGGACCAGCCCGGCGGCAGACATATAGAATCCGTCGCGTGGCTCCCGGGGCGATTGTAATTCGGCAACCGGGCGTTGCCGGCGATAACTCACTCTACCTGGCGGCGGCCAGCGACCGCGACATTGAACTCAAGGGCCTGAAAACCGACGCCGCAGCGATCCTCCTGGGCCCGCAAGACGTGTGCATGACCGGCGGAACGAAGCTCCTCCTGGATGGCATGGGTCTCACCCCGGCCGCGGGTCGGACTGTGCCGACAGAAGAACTCGCAGAGAGAATAAGGCATCTCCTGGCTGAGCTATGGGCCGACTCGGAGGTTGCCGAGAAGGCGGCAACTGATACGGGAGAATCTGCGTCGGGCACCGGCCCCGAACCGCTATGGGTTCATGGCGGGCCGTGCAGCCACGGCGGTTTGATCGAAGGGGTTCGGTTGACCGGTCTGAAGAACGTCATCGGTCCCACTGCGTTCACGACCGATTGGATCCTGCCCGTGCTTCGCGCGGAGCCGAGGCTGTCGCCACAAAAAGGCTGTGGGCTCGCTCTCGAATCCCCGAACCGAGGCAAAGCCGCCGGGGCAACGACCGCCCACGACGCTCACGCGCCCTCCGAAACCATGTTATCGCCGCTCAAGGGAGCCGAATTCGTCCTCGAGTTCCCCAGGCCGATGCGAATCGACGAGCTCGCCATCTTCGGCGATACGCTCGGTGAAACATCGAATCCTCTGCCGCGGGCAGAACTGGATCTGGCGCTGACCTTCAGTTGCGACGGGTTTCGCCGGGACAAGCGAACACGGAAGGTGAGTCTCACCCGCCGGGCTACGTATCACAACCTCTACAAAGGCCACTCGTACGTGTTCGAATGCTACAGCACGGCGAGACTGAACGAGCAGGCCGGTGCGGTTCGCATTCGCGTACTGTCCGGACCGTCGGCGGAGATGATGCTGAGCGATGTGCAACTGCGGACGGCGGACACGGCGAGGGCCAAGATGGTGGAGGTACGCCCGGCGGACCTGGACGACGACGAGCGGGATGAGATCCTGACCTGGACCAGCGAAGGGGATCTGGTGGTAGTCCGTGCGGATGGCACCGAGTGCTGGCGGAAACGGTGGCCGCAGGGCATTATCGCCGTGGACGCCTGGGACTTGGAAGACGACGGCATGCGGGAGGTATTCGTGAGCCGCACGGACCGGCACGTGGTGGTTCTCAACCACGACGGTTCGCTGAGATGGGAAAGGGACTTCAGCAACATGTACCGCGAGACGGACGAGCGCTTCTACGGCGACGGCAGCGAGGTCTACGGCATGGCAGCCTGGCAGCGGGCCGGGGCAACCGAAAAGGAGGTCCTCCTCACTTCTTACTGGTTCACGGCCCGTCTCGACCCGAAAGGGCGGATGCGGGAGTGCTTCCGGCGGGGCGGTCACTTCACCCAGATCCGTTGCGTACCGCCGGGCCTGCCCGGCAGCGGAGACCTGGTCATACGCAGCGACATTCCGTGGGTAGGGCCTGTGCCGCTGGAGTGGTGGAGTACGGCTGCGGGCGAGGCTGACGCGACGTGCAAAGTGCCAAACGGCCCCGCCGTCTTCCTTGAGGTGGACGATTATGACGGGGACGGGAAGGCGGAGGCACTTGTTGCCACGGAACAGGGGGTCGGCCTGTACGCCCGCACTGAACCGAGAACCCGCTGGCAGCACATGACCGAAGCCCCGCCGGCCGGTGTGGGTGTGATCCGGGAACCAAGCGAAGAGTCCGCCAGCATAGTCTATGGCCGCCAAGACGGATATATCTTCGTTCTCGCTGCCGACGGGACTCTCCTGGGCCGCACCGTGTTGGACGAGCCGATCCGATGCCTGACTGCCCTGCGGACATCCGAAGGCAACACCATGATTCTCGTCGGCACCGGCACCTCATTGCGTTGTCTGCGGTGGGGTGATCTCAAGGAACTCTGGCGACGGCCGGGGGCGTACCAGCACCTGGAGCTTGTTCGGTGCGGCGGCGGCCGGCAGGTGTTGGCGGTCAGGCGGACCGGCCAACTGGAAATGCTGAGCATGGGAAACTCGCCATGAAAACGGATCGCACGTCCAAGCTGCCGTTGTTTTTCACGCAAGTGATCGGGTCGTTGCCGCGTCCAAGATTGCTGCAGGACCTCGTCGCGCAGCGCGACCGGATGGACCGGGACCACTACGAGAAGATCATGGACGAGCTGGTGCTCTTCGCCATCCGGCTCCAGGAGCAGGCGGGCATCGACGCGATCAGCGATGGTGAATGGCGGCGGAGCCACTACATCAAGGAGCTGTTCCACCGCGTGGGCGGCACCGAGCCGGTTCGGCGATTCGAGCATCAAGGCGAGGTCAAGTACACCGACGTGATCGTGCACAGGATGGAAGCGAAGGATCCGGCGTATGCCGCTGACGCTGCGTTTCTGGTCGGGCACACGGACCGGTGTACGAAATACGCGCTGCCGAGCCCGTTCCTGGTGGCGATCCGTTACTGGCATGAGGACTACAGCAGGGAGGCCTACCCGACCTGCCGGCACTTCATGGAGCACCTCACCGAGATCCTCGCCGCCGAGGCCAGGGCCCTGGTTCAGGCCGGCATCGACATCATCCAGTTGGATGATCCGGCGATCACCTATTTCTGCGATCGTACGCTGATGTCGAGCGGGGACACGCACGACGACCGCCTCAAGCGCGAATGGGACATGGACGCGCAAATGCCCGAGGCAGTGGCGGCGATCAACTACATCGCCGAGGGCCTCTCGGCCGAGGTGCACCTGCATTGCTGTCACAGCGTCTACAAGCGGAGAAGTGACGTGAGCGGCGATTACAAGCCGATCCTGCCATACCTCAAGGACGCGAAGATCGATCGCGTGAACCTCGAGTTCGCCTACCAGGGAACCGGCTCCATCAGCGATCTGGATCTGTTGCCGGCTCACCTGGCGGTAGGCATGGGGGTGGTGGACGTGCGGGGCGAAGCGCTGCAGAGCGTGGACGAAATCGAAGCGATCGGCGCCGCCGGTGCCCGGCGGATCGACCCACAGCGAATCGCGCTTAATCCTGATTGCGGCTTTGCTCCCGACGCGGGCGAGCCGCCGACGATCGATGAGGCGTACGAAAAGCTGCGTCGGCTGTCGGAGGCGGCCTCGCGGCTGCGACAACGATTTGCTGGCCGTCAGTAAGAGCCTATCCCAAAACCTCCTCGATTGCCGATATTGCCCTTGAGGCGCGGAGGCGCCCTTTGAGCAAGGAGGTCCAGGGATGGACGGGAAACGGATATCCGACGAATGGCGTATTCCCGACGCGTTGTGGGAACGGATGGAGCCGC
>CAZOIA010000183.1:0-11088 GCA_964579675.1 uncultured Planctomycetales bacterium
TTCCGTGGCCAACCCGTCCCATCCCTACTCCCCGCCAAACCGTGAACGGTTACGAAGGCTGAAACGAGGGGAGTCACGAGGTCGGAGGGTATGTCACGGTCCGCTTGGATGGCCGGTCAGGAAGCGCCATTGAACGGTTACAATGCCACTTTCGCTATCGCTGATGGGGTGTTCGAGGTATAATGCGAGTTGACCGGGTGGCCGACCTGTGGCCGCAGAGGCCATACGGAAGATGTCGCCGCAAAGGTCCGGCAAAGGAAGAACTTCGGGAATCGAGCACCACGCCTGTAACACGCCTGTAAGAGGTTTTCCAATGCAAGGAACTGCGTTTGGGTGCGTATTGCTTTCTTGTCTCGCGTGCGCCATTACTGCCGAGGCTGCCACTACCAC
Organism: uncultured Planctomycetales bacterium; assembly: GCA_964579675.1. Lineage (GTDB taxonomy): Bacteria > Planctomycetota > Phycisphaerae > UBA1845 > PWPN01 > CAZOIA01. The sequence goes on from CAZOIA010000183.1 coordinate 391, forward strand.
ACCGCTGTCTCAGGACGAATCAACGGAGTGGATTCGCTATACGGTCCCTCTGCCTAAAGAAATTGAAATCACTGGCGAAGTGGTCGTTCCGGGTGACGACGTTGCCATCGTGTTCGAAGCAGGTGAATTACTCGTCGAACGGGCAGCGGCCGAGCTGCGCGAGGCCATTTCAGGCTCACCGGATCCCATCGAGGTGCCCGATCCGCAGTGGACCATCAACCTCCAAGTGGGCGGCGCGCAGGCAGCAGCGCTGCAGGCTTATCCCAACGCTGACCAGGCCTGCCTGATTCTGTCCGATTCCGTACAAGGGACTCTGGATCTGATTGCGCTGGCCCCGCACGGAGTGTACTACGCCTCCAAGACGGTTCAGCAGCTCATCAAAGGCCGGAACCCCGGCGCGCAGGTCACGATACCGATCGTGACCGCCACGGACTGGCCGGACATGGCGGACCGCGGCCTGTGGGGGGTGGACGCCTCTTACCACTTGCGCTGGCTGTCAGATCGGAAAATGGACTACATGGAGCAGATCGCCTCTGTCTACTGCGAGGGCGTTGACCAGATGACCTGCTCCATGGCGAGCTATAAACAGATCATGCTCGATGACGGGCCCGCTTACGGTTTCAATCCCGTGCCTGCCGTCCCGCACCTAAACAGTATGGCAAGCAAAGGTGTATTTGATGCGTACCCGGATCTGTACGCCCGGGGAAATAACGCGGACCCGGAGGCAGCCTGCTATTTGCGCCCCCAGATCTTCGATGTTGTGGGCGGCTGGATCAAATGTTGTGCCGGTATGAACAATGTCACCGAGGTCGCTGTGTGGATGACGGAGAACCTCCACCAGAACACCGGCTGCGAGTGCGATGATGCTCCGCTGCCTCCTTATGGTTGCCGCTATGGCAACCGTGATCTGCTCGAGCTTCAGGCGATTCTGAACGGGTACGAACAGGCCAAACTACAGTACCCCAACCTGCGGCTGCGGATCCTTTCCGGCAACGAAACCGAAGCCAGCAATTCTCAGATTCTCGCCGCGCTGCCCGATGACATCACATTCACGTATTACCACAGCCTCTATACCTACCACGCCCGCGAAACCAACATGATCCCCAGTTATTTGAAGACGGCGGGCGAAAGTGGGCAACTCACGGGTATTTGTCCAAGCCTGTCGGCCTCCGTGATCGCCGACATCATTAGCCCCTTCAGCGGGGCCCAATTCATTCGGTACCGGATGAACGAATACGCGAGCAAGAGCGTATCCGCCCTCATGGGTTATCCCATACCGCGGGTTTTCTACTACGAGCTCAACGTGGAGGCGGCGGCCGACTGGTCGTGGAATGCCACCGGGCGCACCGCTCGGGAGTTCGCGCTCTCCTTCGCGGTGCGAAGGGGCCTGAGCGACCCGGAAATGTTTGCCGACTGGTCCGATGCACACGGCCCGGTAGCCTGGGATGTCTACGGCTCCGCCTGGCCGGTGGACGAGATGAGGGGCTCGGACAATGTGCCGGTAGACCTGGTCAACGGCACGCTGCCGCCGCTGGGTACGACCGGCGTCTATCCCAAGCCCTGGGGTGATATCAAGACCGAGCAGCAGCTCAATGACGACGTCGCGGCTGCCGCCCAGGCCGTGACGATGGCGAGCCAGATAGGTGTATCGCAATTCCTGCAGGAAAGCCTCGTGGTCCAAGGTTACATCAACTCGCTTAAGGCGCTTTACGAGCTGAAGCAGCGCGTGCAGCCTGGCGGGGTGATTGACCCTCAAGACCACGAAGAAGCCAACCAGTATTTCAACATGTATGTGAACAGCCTGGCGCAAGCGCGTAGCGCGGTGGTTGCCTGGGAAGACACGGTCCGCTCCGGGAGCTCACTGATGGGTGCGACCACTGCCCTGCTGATCTCGATGATCAACGAAATGACGGACGCCATTGACGACTGCCCGAATGATGACAACAAACTGATGCCCGGCATATGCGGCTGCGGAGTACCGGACACCGACACCGACGACGACGGGACAGCCGACTGCAACGACAACTGCCCGCTCGTGGCCAATCCCGATCAGCTCGACACCGACGGCGACGGCCTGGGCGATGCTTGTGACAACTGCCCGGCCGTGGCCAATCCTGATCAGCTCGACACCGACGGCGACGGCCTGGGCGATGTGTGTGACCCGGACGACGACGACGATGGCGTCCCGGACGGTGAAGACAATTGCCCGATAAGCCCGAACACCGATCAGGCCGACTCGGATGGCGACGGCGTCGGTGATGTGTGCGATGCGTGTCCCGGCACGATCCCTGGAATAGCAGTGGATGCTTCCGGTTGTCCATTGGTTGTGGTGGCCGATTTCGACCGCGATGGTGATGTGGATCAGGAAGACTTCGGGCACTTCCAGCGGTGTCTGACGGGGCCAGCCATTCCAATCACAGATCCGGATTGTCTGGATGCCAACCTCGACGGCGATAGTGACGTGGATCAGGACGATTGTGCGATATTTCAGGGCTGTATGAGCGGGGCGAACGTTCCGGCCGATCCGGCCTGCGCAGGCTAGCGCCGCGGACGCGGGCTGCCTTTTCCCCTCGGCAGTCTGGGCCCGATGCTGTCAGGATCACATGGGATAATTCCGGGTATAATGACTGAACAGGGCCCGGCGGCGTAGCCGGGCGAGGCTATATGGGAAATCTCATTGTATACGGCTCTACGGCGTAGTCGGGGGCTGGGGAATCCTCCGTCAATTACGGCATCGACCTGACGGGAGCGGTGCCAGAAAGAAGGAACCAAGATGTGCAGGGGCCGGTGTGGCACCCAAGGCTGCGTCGCCCTTCTGCTGCTTGCCGCTTTGGCCACGGGCGAGACCAGCTACCTTGACAACGGGTCCATCCGCATCGGCGTGGACCTTGCCCGGGGCGGAGCGATCTCCTACCTCAACCTATCAGGTAGCTCCGAGAGCGTCGTCAATGTGTTTGATCTCGGCCGGTATATTCAACAGTCGTACTACGGAGGGCCGAAACCTTTCATTCCGCCCGGCGCTGTGCAGCACCCCTTCTATGCCGGCTGGTGGTGGAACCCTGTGCAGGCTGGCGATGCGTATTTTTACCCATCCGAAGTCCTTGCCTACAGTAATGACGGTACGACTCTGTACATCAAGAGCATACCCCAGCAGTGGGCCCTTCTCAACGTGCCGTCCGAGTGCACCATGGAGTCGTGGATCACCTTGGAGGATACTCGAGCAAACGTCCGACATCGCCTGACCAATACCCGGTCGGACGCCACCCCGTACGGCGGATTCAATCAGGAGTTACCCGCGATTTATACGGTTGGTACGTTGTGCAATCCTTACACCTACATGGGCTACCACCCTTTCACCGGAGATGCGATCACGAGGATCGAGAACAGCGGCCCGCCTTGGGTGACTCGGACGGCGATGGAGAATTGGGCGGCGATGGTCAATGATGAGAACTGGGGGCTGGGCATCTTTAAGCCAGGCCCCATCTACAGGTTCGGTTGTGGGTTTCATGGCACGCCTGGCACGGGAGGCCCGGGAGACGTCAGTACCGGCTATATCGCCCCTAATCGCGTAGAGATTCTCGATCATAACATTCTCTACGAATATGAGTATGTGCTCATTCTCGAGACGCTCGATGTCATCCGCGACTACGCCTACGCCCACCGACCCGATCCACGACCCAACTACATCTTCCAAGAGGATCGCCAGCAGGTCCAGTACATTAGGACGAGCGATACCGGCTGGCCGATTCCCGGCTGCCTGCGACTGGACTTGAGCAACTCAGATCCGCAGATCATTGCTCCTTGGGGCCCGTGGGATGCCGAGGATGTCCCTCAACTCTACATCCGGGCGGCCTTTCATACCCAGGATAACCACGCGGAACTGTACTTTGCCCCATTCCCAGGGAACTTTTCCAGCGATCGGCGGTATGTGATCACGACGATCCCGGACGGAGTCGTGCGGACCTATAGCGTCAACCTGCTGTCAAACTCGCTGTATTCCGGCCCGATCAAACAGATCCGCTTTGATCCCGTCCAAAGCAGCTCCCCCGGGGATTCGGCTGACATATACTCCATCACTTCAGAGCCGCCGATTCCGATTGACTTCTACATCGCCCAGCAACCGTCGAGCCAAAACGTCTGCCCCGGGGCGACCGCGACGTTTACCGTCGCCGCCGTCGGCGAGGGCACGCTGACCTACCAGTGGCAGAAAAACGGCTTGAACGTCACCGACGGTGGACACTACTCGGGCTGCACGACAACGGCGCTGACGGTTTCGGATTGCGACAGCAACGACGCCGCGACCAACTACCTCTGCGTGGTGAGCAGCGCCAGCGCCAGTGAGAATTCGAAACAGGCAACGCTATCGCTCACGCCCGCGCTTGTCATCACCTCGCAGCCCGCCGCACAGAACGTCTGCGCGGGCGCGACCGCGACGTTCACGGTGGCGGCCACCGGCCTGGGCACGCTGACCTATCAGTGGCAGAAGAACGGCAGCAACCTGACCAACGGCGGACGTTGCTTCGGCGTAACCACCGCTACGCTAACGATCTGGACCTGCGACTCCAGCGATGCGGGCGACTACCGCTGCGTGGTCGCTGATGGCTGCAGCAGCACGAACTCGAACGAAGCGGCATTATCGGTCAAGGCGGCCACGAGCATCACCGGCCAGCCTCAGTCTCAGACCGTCAGCGCCGGGGATACGGTGAGCTTATCGGTGACCGCCACTGGTTACGGCACGCTCATCTATCAATGGCTCAAAGGTGACGTCAACCTGACCAACGGCGGCCGCTTCTCCGGTGCGACTTCGCCCACCCTGCAGATCGTCAACGTGATGGTCGGCGACGCCGGCGGCTACACCTGCGTCGTCACGGGCGGATGCAGCTCCGCGACCTCAAACGCCGCCTCATTGGTCGTGAATCCAACCGGCGATTTCGATCTTGACGGCGATGTGGACCAGGAGGACTTCGGCCATTTCCAGGCCTGCCTGGCGGGTCCATCCGTTCCGGTCACAGATCCGAATTGTCTGGATGCCAACCTCGACGGCGACAGTGACGTGGATCAGGACGATTGTGCGATATTCCGGGGCTGCATGACGGGAGCGAACGTGATCGGCGATCCGCATTGTGCGGATTGAGCAAACCAGGAAAACCGGATCTACACATCACGGTTGCCGATACTGTTGTGAGCGCCGAGACCGGGGGCAGCCATCGACGGCGACGATGATGGTCCGGCTGGCGGCGACGCGGTTCTCGTGATGGAGCATCGCCACCGGCTTGACTACGACAATGACGATGATGCTGATCGAGAGGACTTCGGCGCTGTCCAGCGCTGCCTGAGTGGCCCGGATGTGCCCGACTGGGGGAAAAAGGGAAGGGTCGGGAGGTTCTTGCCGCCAGCGGCCCGAGCGGTGCTTCGTACAAAAGACTCCCGATCCCTTTTCCGCTACCGAATCAAAACTGAGGAACGTAGAATCAGAACGGAACTGGCACTACTCCGGTTGCGTTGCCGCTGGCGGAGTTTCAGATAACTCGAACACGCCGAAATCGTCTCCCGTCAGCAGATTGCGGAGCTCGATGACGGACAGGTAGTAGCGCCGCGATCCGAGCTCAAATGGGATAACGTCACCCGCTTTCAGCGAACATGTGTCCAGAACGGCCTTGCCGACACCGCTCCGAATCGTCACCAGCACCTGACCGGCGGTAATATCCTCGATCTCAAGCTGCAGCCCGCCGCTTGCCCCGGGTATGGGCTTGGCCTGCCGCTGGACGACGGTCATGCGCAAAGGGTCACGGGGCAGCCTGAGCTGCGTACACCCGCAACAGAGCAGCAAGAGCGCCACCAGGCCGACGTGGAGATCCCTGCTCATGTGAATCCTCCCTGTGCGGCTCCGCACGTTATTGCATAGAGAAGGAAAAGGGAAGCCAAAGGACTCGGGCGTCTTTTGCCGCCAGCGGCCCGAAGGGTGCTTAGCACAGAAGACTCGCGAGCCCATTCTCCGCTCTATATCCTCTCCCCGCATTCCGGGCACCGTGGTTCGGTGATGCCACGCAGGATATGTCCACACTTGCGGCACCGGGTTTCGCGGTCTATAGACTGTCTTCTGACAACCATCCAGATCAAGAAAATGACGAATACCAGGGGCACCCCAAGAATCACCGCTATGATCAGCAGTTCCAGCGGTCCAGGCATCCCAATGGCCACCGACATTGTCCACCACCTTTCTTGCCCTTCTCTATCACGTCGCTGCGCTGCCCTTGCTCCTGTGGTTCGAAAGGGTAGCATGATGGCCTGAGATGTCAAGCAATGCCGTCTGATTCCAGAAGAACGAATGAAGAAACGGGATAACGACCGTTTCTTGGAACACCGTTTGCGCTCTTGGCTGAGCGTGCCAAGCCCGAGATCATAATGATGACTACTCGTTTTCCACCTCCCGGTGTCCTCGTCTCTCCGCGGTAAGCTTCATGGCGAGTTGGCGATGCGGGACATTGCAGACAAGTTTGTGGGAGGGATCGAGCGGATTGATTCGCGTTTCTCGGGGACGAAACGGTCTTTGAGCCTGCGCGCGGTTGTTCTCGGCCTGGCCGGCGTGGCGCTGATCAGCGTGGCGGAGCCTTACAACCAGAACATCTATGAGAACACGATGCTGATCGGCAATCAGTTGCCGATCTCGGTCTTGTTCCTCGTCTTGCTGCTGGTACTGGTGGTCAATCCGGTGCTGATGCTCCTGCCCCGGGCGGCATCCCTGTTCGATCCCTCGCGGCTGGCGGTGGTGTGGACCTGTCTGCTGCCGGCGTCGTTCTGGATGTGGCGAGGTCCGGTGGACTTGAGCGTCCGTGAGACGCCGTCGAGTGGACTTCCCGGTCCGGTCGTCGGTCTGGTCTGGGGATTGACCGGGGTGTTGCTGTTGACGGCCGCCGTCATTGCGCACCGCCGTCGGGCGAGGGCCTCCGGGGGAGCGGCGGCGGAGCGATCACCGGCGCCGGCTTCCGCGTCGCTCGGGGCGAGGATCGCATCGGCTCTACTCCTGGCGGGGATCTGCCTGCTGCCGGTGCTGCTTGCCCCCGTCTTTTCCCGTTGGCTTGAGGGCGTGCCGCCAGAAGCGACGGACGGCCCAGCACTGATCATCCTGGCATACGGCTCGGCCACGCTGCTGCTGCTGGCGGTGAGTTGGCCGGTCGTCCGTGGGCTCGCGAGGGTGGAGCCTTTTTCGCCGGCCGAGCTGGTGGTCGTGATGACCATGATGCTCTCGGCCTGCGCGGTGATCTGGAGCGGGTTTCACCGCCTGTGGGCCCATCAGCTCGTCGCGCCGTTCTACCATCTGCAGACCTATCCCCGTTGGAAGCCGCTGGTCGAGTCGCTGCCCGCCTGGCTGGTCCCCTCAACCGAACCGGAAAACGTGGAGGTCATCTACAACTTCTACGCCGGCGCATCGGGCGTGCCGTGGGGCGCGTGGGGGCTGACCGCCCTGGGCTGGGCGCCGTTCGTGCTTGCCTTCTTCGTCGGATCGTTCTTCCTGATGGCGTTGTTCCGGCGGCAGTGGGAGGAGGCGGAGAAACTGTCGTTCCCCCTGGCGGCGATTGCCCTTGAGACGCTGCGTCCCCCGTCGCCGGGTCGGATTCTCAACGACATGTTCCGCAGCAAGCTGTTCTGGTGGTCCGCGGGCGTGGTCGTGTGCCTCCAGACGCTCTACGGGCTGCACGTCTACTTCCCCGACTTCCCCGAGATCGTCTTGAAATACGACCTGCACGCCGCTCTGGAGACGCCGCCCTGGCGCCATCTGCCCCATTGGATCAGGGCCAAAGACGCCTTCTTCGTCGTGGTCGGCGTGTCGTTTTTCCTCTCGACCGAGATGTCATTCAGTCTGTGGGCATTCGTGATCATCCTCGGGCTCGTCGAGATGATCGGGAGGAACTTCCAGTATCCCATCCAGGAGCACTTCGACGATCACCAGATCGGGGCGTACATAGCCTATGCCGGTGTGATCGTGTGGGTGGCCCGCGGGCACCTGGCCCGGGCGTTCCGGTCGATCTGGCGCGGGCCGGGACAAGCCGACACCCAGGACCAGTTGTCCGAACGCGCCGCCGCCGTCGGTTTTCTCCTCTGTTTTGCCATCGCTGCCGCCTGGCTCACGGCGGCGGGCCTGCCCATGCAGGTGGCGGTCCTGGTGGCCCTGGTCATCTTCGTGCTCGCCCTGGTGATCGGGCGGGTGGTGGCGGAGTCCGGCCTGCTGTTCGTGCAGTACAACTGCTGGCCCCACCTGTTCGCCGAGGCCGCCTTCGGGCAACTGCTGACCCCCGGGACCCATGCCCTGATCCACTTCACCACCATCGCCCCGACCATGGACGCGCGGGAAGGGCTCATGCCCTACGCATTCAATGCCGCACGCATGGCCGACGGGGTCCAGCATATCAAGCGCCGGCGGAGACTCTTCGGGCTTTGGATCGTCTCGCTGATCCTCGCGTTGGTGCTGGCCGGGGCCGCCCAGTTGAGCATCGTCTACCGACGGGGGGCGACGCTCACCGACGAGCACGCCGGCCGATTGTTGCCCGAGAAGAACTACAACAGCTCCGCTGACTTCGCTGATCTGCTGCAGCAGTCCCCAGCCAAGATCCACAGCGTCCGGGCCCGGCACGCCTCAGGCATCGCCACCGGTGCCGCCGTCGTGCTGGGGCTGTGCTTCCTGCGCCATCGGTTCCTCGCCTGGCCGCTCCATCCGATCGGGTTCATCATGGCAAACACGTATCCGATGCAGGTCTTCTGGCTGTCGATCATGCTCGGCTGGCTGTGCAAGTCGCTGGTCATGAGGCTCGGCGGCGTGCCGGTCTACCGCAAGCTGTGTCCGCTGTTTCTGGGCATGATCGTGGGGACCACTTTCAGCTCGATCTTCTGGATCCTGGTCAAGATCGCCAGCTACAGCGGCGGGGAGCAGGGCAAAGCCATCGTGTTCCTGCCCAGTTGACTGGTCCCCCACGTCCCATATCCGAATTGACTGTCTACCGGGCGACTTACCCCTGGCCGGCAATTCGCCGATATCAATGACCATGAAGAAGCGCCGGCCGCTCGGCCTTCAGCAGACCTTCTGGCTCGCGATCGGGTTAACCGTGACCTCCATCATCCTGGGGGCGGTCGCGCTTTATCGGTACCAGCTCTATCGCGGTTGTCGCGACGCCCTGGACCAGCGCGTCAAGGCGATTGCCGAAACCTACGCTGCTCAAGTGGCCCCGCTGCTGTTGACCGGTTCCCGGGCCGAGGCGAGCTCGTTGGTCGAGAACGTCGCCTGGCACCCTGAATCCAGCCTCATCGCGATCCTGAACCCCCGAAACCAGACCCTGGCGATTCGGGGAGACGCCTTACTGCTTGAGCGGTGTCTGAAGCAGCCCGAAGCCGACATCCCCGGCAAAGGTACAACTGCCTGGCGTGTCCCCGGTGAACCGGACCGGCGGCTTCCGGAGTTGAGTCTGGCAGCGGCCGCCATCTGCGTCCAGAACTCGCCGGAACGGCTGGGCACCCTCGTGTACGCCGCCCGCCTGTCGGGCGCGGCAAGCGTGCCCGCCGAAGAGATGTGGAAGTTTGTTGCCTACCTGGTGCTCATCGCGGCCACGGGCATGGTGCTCGGGTTCCTGTGGCTCAAGCAGAAGGTGCTCAAACCGCTCGCCGATCTGGCCCGGGAATCCAAGCGGCGGGCCACCGGCAAGGCGGGCTCCCCCTTTCTGACCCACCGCCGGGATGAGATCGGCGACCTGGCCCGCGCCCTGGCCGACATGCGCCTCGACCTCGACCAATGGCAGGGGCGCGCCACCCGCCTGCAGCGATCCGTAGACGATCGTGTGGCCGACCAGACCCGCAAGATCACCCGCGAACTGAGGCAGGCCGAGAAGAAGATCTGGACCGACCCGCTCACCCGCCTGGGCAACCGGCGCTTGTTCGACGACAAGTTCGAAGAGATCTTTCGAGCCCAGGAGCAGGCGGGCCAGGATCTCTCCATCGTCATGGTTGACATCGACTACTTCAAAACCTTCAATGATTCCCTGGGACACAAGGCCGGCGACGGGCTCCTCACCTTCGTCGGCGAACTGCTCAAGCAATGCCTGCGCGAGCAGGACTTGGCTATTCGATATGGCGGCGACGAGTTCCTGCTCATCCTGCCTGCGGTTGCCGCCAGGGATGCCCGGACCATCACCGAGCGCCTGATCCGGATGTTCGCCCAACAGGCCAAGGTCTTTACTGTCACTCCGAAGCCCACCATGAGTGCGGGCATCGCCTCGCTCCAGGAACATCAGCCTGCCACGCCCGCGGCCCTCCACGAACTGGCGGACCAGGCTCTCTACGACGCCAAGAATGCCGGCAAGTCCCAGGTGAGCATCTCCAGGCCACGCCGCCAGGCCGCCTTGAGACGCTGAGCCGCCCCGCGCGGCGGTCCGACAGCAAAGTAACCATTCTTGGACTGGGAGTTCTGCCGTGCAGGAACCGCACACGGTCCCTCGCGACACCCTCGAAGTGCGACACCGTTCTCACGCAAGGAACAACACTCTGGACTGGGGATCCGGGACCCGGGGTCAGCTTACGGACAGGGAGCCGGCCAGCCGAGGCGGCAACTACGCAAGCCGCCGTCTGAGCCACCCGACAATACCCAGCCCGATCACGCCGAGCACCACCGCCCCCGGGGCGGGGATCACGTAGACCTCATAGCTCACCCCG
>CAZOIA010000184.1:0-11031 GCA_964579675.1 uncultured Planctomycetales bacterium
AAACACCTGGGGGCGGCGCCTTCCAACAAGCCGCCCAAAGTGTCATGCACCCTACCCTCCGGGCGCACACCCGCATCGGGCCAGGGCTGGACTACGTTCTTTGGACATCGGCCAATCTCAGGGTATAAACCGCTTCTCTGAGGAGGCCGATGGGACTCGATAGGCTACTTGAACACCTGACTGATCCCCAACGCCAGGCGGTCACCCACGGCGACGGGCCGCTGCTCGTCCTGGCCGGGCCGGGAAGCGGTAAGACCCGCGTGATCACCCACCGGGCAGCATACCTGGCCCGGACCGTCACCCAGCCCCACCACATCCTGGCCATCACGTTCACGAACAAGGCGGCCAACGAAATGGCCGAGCGTATCCGCCGCCTTGCCGTCGGCCCGGGGATCACCTGCTGCACATTCCATTCGTTCTGTGCCCGATTGCTGCGAATCCACGCCGACCGGGCGGAGCTGCACAAGAACTTCTCCATCTTCGACGAGGCGGATCAGCTCGCCGCCATGAAGGAGGCCATCGCACGGGAGGGCCTGTCCACCGACAACTTCCAGCCAAACAGGGTCCTGCACCGGGTGAGCCGGGCCAAGAACGACATGATATCCCCCGCGCAGTTCGAGCAGCAGGCCGACGACCATTGGAAAAGATCCATCGCCCCCGCGTACCACGCCTACGAGACCATCCTCGCCCGGCAGAACGCCCTGGACTTCGACGACCTGCTGGTCAGGATGGCCCGGCTCCTGGGCGGCGACCCGGAACTGAGGGACGAGCTCCAGGATCACTACCGATACGTCCTCGTGGACGAGTACCAGGACACCAACCACGCTCAGTATCTGATCGCCCGAGGCCTGGCCCTGGATCACGAGAACCTCTGCGTCACCGGGGACCCGGACCAATCCATCTACGCCTGGCGGGGGGCCAACCTGCACAACATCCTTGACTTCGAAGAAGACTTCCCCAACGCGGCGGTGATCCGGCTCGAGCAGAACTACCGCTCCACGCCCCAGATCCTCAACCCCGCCGACGCCCTCATCGCCCACAACCGCAAGCGCAAGGCGAAGAAGCTCTGGACCGCCAACCAGCCCGGCCCACCGGTCCGCGTCGCCCAGTGCGACGACGCCCACGCCGAGGCCGGCTTCATCGCGTCCGAGATCGCTCAGCACGTGAGCTCCGGCGGCAGCTACCACGAGGTGGCCGTCTTCTACCGCGTCAACGCCCTGTCCCGCAGCATCGAGGCTGCCCTGCTCGACCGCAGCATCCCTTACCAGGTGGCCCGCGGTGTGGCGTTCTACAACCGCAAGGAAATCAAGGACGTTCTGGCCTACCTCAAGGTTGCCTCGAACCCGCTGGATAAGGTCGCCCTGCTGCGGATCATCAACGTGCCGGCGCGCGGCATCGGCAAGACCACCGTGCAGCGGATCCTCGCCCACTCGGAGGCGGTGGGCCAGACACCGCTGGAGGTGGTCGCGAACCCCAACGAGATCGACGGCGTCTCCCGGGCGGCCCCGCAACTGCGCTCATTCGCCGATCTGATGGCCGAGCTCAGGACCAGGGCCGACCAAGGCACCGCCCAGGACACCATTGAATTCCTCGTCCGCCACAGCGGCCTGCTCGCCATGTGGAGCCAGGCCAACGACGACGACGCGATCAACAACGTCAGCGAGCTGATCAATGCAGCGGCCGAATACGACCGCCAGCACGCTGACGGCACCGGTTCGCTCACCGACTGGCTCCAGCAGGTCAGCCTGGTCAGCGACACCGACGCCATCGACCCCGAAGTCGGTGCGGTAACCCTGATGACCCTTCACGCCGCCAAGGGATTGGAGTTCGACATTGTGTTCATCGCCGGCGTCGAAGACGGGCTCCTGCCCCACCGGCGCAACGAGAATGAACGGGGGGACGTCGAGGAGGAACGGCGGCTCTGCTTCGTCGGGATGACCCGGGCCCGGCGGGCCCTCACCCTGACCTGCGCCAGGTGGCGGGATTATCGCGGCATCACCCGGCGAACGTCCCGGTCCGAGTTCCTGATCGAGTTGCCCGAAGACGGCGTGGACTGGATCACCGCCGGCCAGGATGGGGCGATGCCGCCAGACGAGACCCACGAGCAGCAGATACCCGCTTCGGCCGTGGACTACCTGGACTGGCGGCGGGGGCAGCTCGTCAGGCATCCGGAGTTCGGCATGGGTCGAGTAATGTGGATTCGACCCATGAATCACCGCACTCATGCCGGCGTCCACTTCGCCGCGTACGGGGAGAAGACCCTCGTTCTCGAATACGCGAATCTGGAATTGGTCGAGGTGGACGAACCGGAATAGGACCGATCACCATGAGCCAAACCCTGGAACTGGACACGAGTTTCGTGAAGGACGGGAAGCTCGGCGAGGATCGGCTCACCGACGAGGACTTCGGCAAGCTGGCGCCGCGCGTCAGCGCGATCCTCAAGGAGATCGCCGACGAGCGAGCCAAGGGCCAGCACCGGTTCCGAGAGCTGCCGTATGAAGGACCACAGCTCGACGAGATCAAGAAAGCAGTGGCCGACTACCGCGACTCCACCGACAACCTGGTGGTGCTCGGTATCGGCGGGTCCGCCCTCGGCAACATCGCGCTGCAAACCGCGCTCAATCCCCTGACCTACAACCTCCTTTCCCGCGAACAGCGCAACGGGCCGCGCCTCTTCGTGCTCGACAACGTCGATCCGGTCTACTTCGAGTCCGTCATGCACGTCCTCGAAAAAGACGGGTGGGCCCGCACCCTCGTCAACGTGATCAGCAAATCCGGCGAGACCGCCGAAACTTCCGCTCAATTCCTCATCGCTCGGGATCGGCTCATCGACCGGCTGGGCAAGAAGGATGCCAGGGACCGCATCGTCGTGACCACTGACGTAGCCAGGGGAACCATGCGCAGCATCGTCGATCGGCAGGGGTATCGCTCCCTGGAGGTCCCGGAAGGTGTGGGCGGGCGTTTCAGCGTGCTCTCGGCGGTGGGACTGTTTTCGGCCGCGATGTGTGGCATCGACATTGACGGACTGATGGCCGGGGCTACCGCCATGGACGAACGCGTGAAAGACCCCGATCCCGGCACGAACCCGGCCGCACAAATCGCCATGGTCCACTACCTCTACGACCAGCGCGGCAAGCCCATCCACGTCATGATGCCCTACAGCCAACAACTCCGCGACCTGGCCGACTGGCATCGGCAGCTCTGGGCCGAGAGTCTCGGCAAAACGCGTACCCGCGACGGCAGGAACGTCGGCCCCACGCCGATTAAAGCCCTCGGCGCCACTGACCAGCACTCCCAGATCCAACTCTACCGCGAAGGGCCGAACGACAAGGTCATCACCTTCCTCGAAGTTGATGAGTTTGACGTTCAGTGCCCCATCCCCAAGGCGTTTCCGGGAATCGAAGCCATGGCGTATCTGGGCCGAAGCGATAACGGTACGCTGGAAGGTCTGTTGAATACCGAGAAAAAAGCGACCGAACTGGCCCTGCGCAAGAGCAAGAGACCGTCACTAACGATCCATTTCCCGCGCGTCGATGCCCGGATGGTCGGGCAGTTCATCTACCTGTACGAATCGGTCATTCCGATCATGGGCAAGCTCTACGGCATCGACCCGTACGACCAGCCGGGCGTCGAACTCGGGAAGCAACTGACGTGGTTTCTGATGGGACGGAAGGACCTGGAGGAAATGGGGATCGACGTAAACGCGCTTCGGCAAATCTGCTCCTGAGAGGGTTAAGTGATGCGACACGCAGTCATCATGGCCGGCGGCTCAGGTACGCGTCTCTGGCCGCTCAGCCGGCGCAAGCATCCCAAGCAACTGCTGCGCATCTTCGAAGGCAAGTCGCTGCTCAGGCGGTCGTTCGAGCGCCTCGACGGTCTGCTCGACGCCAGCCAGATCTACGTCATCACCGGCAAGGACTACATCCCCGCCGTCGCGGAGGAACTGCCCGAACTACCGGCGGACAACCTGATGGGCGAGCCCTGCCCGCGCGACACCGCCAACGCCGTCGGGCTCGCCGCCCATCTGCTCGCCCTCAAGGACCCCCAGGGCACGATGGCCGTCTTCACCGCCGACCACATCATCAAGCCGGTAGACGTCTTCCGCGAGACCGTACGCAAGGGGTTCGAGGCGGCCGAGCGCTACCGGGACGCCCTGATCACGTTCGGCATCAAGCCGAAGATCCCCCATACGGGCTACGGTTACGTCCACCGCGGCCGCAGGCTCGACGAGCACACCTACGAAATCCAGGAGTTCAAGGAGAAGCCCGATCTCGCGACCGCCCAGCGCTACGTCGCCAGCGGCGAGTATTACTGGAACAGCGGGATGTTCGTCTGGCGGCTGCCCACCATCGTTGAGCAGTTCCGCAGGCATCAACCCCGGATCGACGCCGGCCTCCGCGAGGTCGCCGCCGACTTCCATAACGAAAGCAAGGCCGACGCCGTCCTCAAGCGTTTCTCATCCCTGACCAGGATCTCCATCGACTTCGCCGTCATGGAGAAAGCCGACCGGATCGCCACCGTCGAGATGCCCTGCGACTGGCTCGACGTCGGCTCGTGGGCCTCCCTGGAGGACGTCTTCACCCCTGACGATGCCGGCAACACCCGCGCCGCCCCCAACCTCATAACCCTGGACGCCGCCGGCAACGTCTTCGTCAGCGAGACAGATCACCTCATCGCTGCCATCGGCGTCGAGGACCTGATCATCATCCACGCCGACGACGCAACCCTCGTCTGTCGCAAACAGGACG
Source organism: uncultured Planctomycetales bacterium (assembly GCA_964579675.1). Classification (GTDB taxonomy): domain Bacteria; phylum Planctomycetota; class Phycisphaerae; order UBA1845; family PWPN01; genus CAZOIA01. The sequence goes on from CAZOIA010000184.1 coordinate 4,749, forward strand.
CCCAGCGCATCAAGCAACTTGTGGAACAGGTCAAGGCCACCAGCGGCGCTCGCTACATGTGATGCTCAAGCGGAACGCCGCCCGTACGGGTTCATCGGAAACACATCGTTCCGTCCTTCAGCACCACGCAATTGTGACGTGGCCCGGGGCACCCCTTGAGAACAACCCCTGCGAGCGTGCCCTGAACAAGGGCAGTCGCGGTTTCGCTTCTGTGGCTTGGATGCTCTCCTCCAGGCACCCGCGGTCGGCGGATCACCAGTCGATGCGGATGTCGGTACGCGGCCGGCTCTGCAGGAAGCGAATCACCACCGCCCGGCGGTCGGCGTCGTATCGCCAACCGGCTGCCGTCGGCGGATCCCCAGACTCAGCGGGATCGAGGATGTCGCCGGCGACGTGCACGCGCTTCGGCTGATCGACGCCGGCGAGGATCAATTCGCTGGGCTGACCGGCCGGGAATGCGACGGTCGCCCGGAAGGGGCCCCCGGCAACGGGCGGTTCAAGCGAGACCGGCCGACCCCACCCGCTGACGTGCCACCGCCGCCCGCCCGCCGCGCCGCGGAGGATCCGCGTCCAGGGCTTCGCCCAGCGGGGCAGGCGGCCCTGGGCCTGCAGGCAGTTCATGGGCAGCATCGCGCAGATAAACGCCCCGTGGGCGATGTTCCCCTGTGTGTCCCACACGTCCGGATAGAGACCGACCCAGGGCGGGCGGTCGAACATCTGCTGCAAGCCGCTGGCCACCACGCCGTCGGCAATGTATCTGAGCAGCGGATCGGGCCGATCCGCGTCGAGTTCGATAACCTTCCAGGCCCACTCCAGCCCGCACCACTGGACGATGACGCCGAACCAGTTCACGACGTAGAACGTCGGCCCCAGCACGGGCACGGTGGCGTACGGGGTGACCTGGCGATCGGGGTTCTGGAACCCCTCGGCCAGCGGCATCGAGAAGCGGTTCCAGTCATCCTTGTCGCGGGAGGCGACCAGGGTTCCGGCCCGGCGTTCGATGGGCACGTGCCAACTGTACAGGAAGGGCACGCCGGTCCACGCCCAGTAGGCGGCCTCATCCAGGTACCCCTCGTCACCGGTCAGGTGATAGCCGGTGCGGTACGCCTCGACGGCCAGGGCCGCCGCCCGAATGTCCGGGATATCCTTGTGCACCTCCCAGACCTGAGCCCCGCGGGGCACCCGGAACCGTTTCATCGCCTCAAGGGCTTTCCGCGAGGCGGCCATGCAGGCCTCATCACCCGTGAGCTCGGCATAACGCAGGATGGGCAGCGCCGCCTGCACGCACGTACCCAGACTCGTCGAGCCGTCCTGGCCGAGGCAGTCGTGCTTGCCCTCCGTGAACTTGCGCACCTTCTCCCGCATTCCTTCGGTGTTGGCGAATGGCCAGGTGCCGTCGGGCTGCATGGTCGAGATCCTGGACCGGGCGGCGCGGTTGTTCTTCAGGCGTGAAGCCAGCGTCCCGGCCGTGTCAATGATCGTTCGCTTCGTCAGGCCGGTACGCTTGATCCACTGCTCGTCGCCGGTTTCGGTCGCGTGGGCGATCAGCTCAGCGGCCATGAATCCCACGAAGCTGCTGTTCTTTCCAAGGTACCAGTGATACCGCCAGCCCTTCTGGGCCGGCCAGTACATGGTGTCGCCGTAGTGCCGGGCGAGCAGGTCGTACAGCGCGTCATCATCGTGCGGGGCCGGCGCCGGTGGCGGCGGACCGAAGATCTCGTACCAGCGCCGCGTCACCCGCGCAACGGGCAGGTCGGCTTCGGCATGAAGCACGTAGCGTAAGCTCACCGGTCGGTCCGGTCGCGTCACGTATGGTTGCCGGGCGTACCGCTCGTTCTCCTGCCGCCATCGTGGGATGGTCGGCACCGAGAGTTTCATCATGTGGTTGGGCTGATCGTCGAGGAAGTTGGGCGACGCGAACGTGGCGGTCGGCATGGTCTCGGTGCCGTCCCAGGTGTCCAGTGGTTGCCACATCAGCCCGGAGGTGACGCCGGCGGCCTCGATCGCCATCACCGGCAGGGTCACCTTGAACGGATCAGGCGACCACCTCTCGGCGAACTTCTCGCCCACTGCTTTCTCGCTCGACGATCGCCAGGATGGTTCAAGGAACTCCAGCCCCCCGAACAGTGCGAACCGGTTCAGCGGATCACCCGCCGGCTCGCGATCGGCCCGTAAGATCGGCCCCGAGAAATCCAGCAGGCGTCCGTCCTCGGGCCCCGAGAGCCTGGCCGTCAAACCGATCGCCTCGTGCTTGGCCTTTTCAATGATTTGCAGTTCGAGTTCCACGTGCCAATCGGCTTCCGCGGTCGAGTCCGCTCCGTGCTCGATTGTGGCCCTGAGCCGGGCCGATCGCGGGGAATGCTCCACCAGAACCATGGCCGGCTCGGAACGAATGACTCGGCCGTCCCGGTGTTGAATCGTCAGTTGCACGAGTGGGAGTAGCCAGCCTGCGAGCTTCCAATCGCGGGTCTCAACATTCGTTGCGGCAGCGTCGGCAATTTGCCACCGGGCCCCGCCGACCCGCTTGCCGTCCGGGGCCGGGATGAAGTCGAGCCGGACCCGGTCGGACCGGAGAGCCGGAATCAGCGGCAGCCGCTGCCCGCCCCCAACGATCACCGACGTCTCCAGCTCGAACACCGGCTCACCGTCTGCCGCCCGGACGGCAGCCCGCGGATGATGCACGCCCGGACGATCGAAGCGATGCGCTCCCCGCACCACCGCCGGGACGGTCGGAGACTTGGTCAGACGCTCCTGCCGCCCGCCCGGCATCACGATGTCGAACCCATCTTCGGCGGCCACCCCCGCGATCTGCCGGAGCCTGACCTGCATGCCCACCCGCTGGCCCACGTCGATCCGGTGCGACTGGGCCGCGAATTGAACGTCGAGCACCGGAGGCAGTCGCACCAGTTCCACGAAGTCGATCTCAACCGTGCCGGCGGGGTTCCCGTTGTACGGGTCGATGCGGAATCCGGTGAGCTTGCGACCGGCGTCGTCGGGCGTGCCGATCGGGAACTCGAGCGTCACGAAGCCGTCGCCGGGCCGGCTGGTCGCTCCGGATACTTCGCCCGCGGTGAAGAGCGATAACTGTCCATGCTCGCCGTAGGTCGGTTTGTCCAGCGTCTTGAAGTAGACTTGCGTAGTACCGCTGCGATCACCCCGCAGGCGAACGCGCAGCACGCAGCCGTCGAGCGGCGTCTCGACCGGCGGGGCAAAGATGTACGCGTCCGGCGCGGTGATCGTCATCCGCAGCCTGCCGCCGACGACGGCAAGGTCCTCCAGGCCGTTGCCGATCACCCAGCCCGCGGCATCACCCGTTGAATCAAACTCCCAACGGCGGACCACCCCCGGCCCAGCGGCCAGGAGATCAAGACCATCGAAGGCCAGCGACAAGCCAGCCAGCAACAGACTCGTCCGCAACAGAACGAGGCCGTCACCCGGCCGTCGGCCAACGACGAGGGATGCGAATAGATCACACATGGCGGGCTTCCTTCTTCTAAGAGACAACGTTCTTCCCGGCGGCACCATGCACCGTTTCCCTGGTCCAAAGGGCCAGAGGCAGTCGGCCCGGGGCGCCAGTAAGTGTGTAGCCTAGGGGGAGCCCGGGATCAAGGACCAGGAGGGTGCGTGACAGTTCCGGCGGGGACCTTCGGGCGGAGAAGGGGACAGCACCTCGCTTTTCCGAACCCCGACCGTCAGGGAGGGGAGTATCTGCGGATGCGCCAGGGCCGCTTCCTTACGGGCTCGCTACGGAGAGGGGGTCCGCTTCCTTACGGGCGCGGTTCGGAAACACCTGGGGGCGGCGCCTTCCAACAAGCCGCCCAAAGTGTCATGCACCCGGACCAGGAGTGATCGGAGACGGGTGCGCGATAATTCAGGCGGCGGGCCTGAGGAAGCCTTGTGCTGCCTCGGCCAAGCCCCGGCCCACAGGATGCTAAGGTGCGAAAGGGCGAAGGTGGGAACGTGCGAAAGTGAAAAAGGCGCGTCGCAGCCGATGTTTTCCCACTTTCTCGCATTGGCACCTGTTCGCGGGGCGCGTCAGGTCATTCCGGGAAGGACGAGGCCACGGCTTTCTGGGAACCCCGCCGATTATGTCACGGCCCCGGCGATGGCCCTTGGCACACCGCCGGATTTCAGGTAGCTTCCCCCAGCGGTGTGGTCGAGATCAGTCCTTGCAAGGAGTGACAGTTATGCATTCGCCGAATCGAGCCTGGTATGGATGGATGAGCTGTGTGCCGTTCAGCGGCCTGTGTGCCCTCTGCGGGTGCGCGGGCGGGGCCGGCGGATTGGCGACAGGCGTAGCCGTCGTCGATTCTCCACCGACCGCGGGCGGCAACAACTTCTACGTGGGGAACAGCCCGCCCTTGCTGCCGAGCCCGTTGATCAAGCTGCCCGTCGGCAGGATCGAGCCGCGGGGCTGGCTGCGGCATCAATTGGAACTTGAGGCCGACGGGATGACCGGGCATCTGCACGAGTTCAGCCAGTGGTGCAAGTTCGACGGCAGCGCGTGGGTGAGTAAGAGCGGTGAAGGGCAGTTCGGGTGGGAGGAGCTGGCCTACTGGCTCAAGGGCTTCACCGACCTCGGCTACATCCTCCGGGACGAGCGGATTCTGGCTGAGGCCCGGCGATGGATCGACGCGGTCCTGACCAGTCAGCGCCCCGACGGATACTTCGGGGCCGAGGTCAATCGCAAGAAACATGACCTCTGGCCCAACATGATCATGCTCTATGTCTTGCGGTCGCACTACGAGGCCACCTGCGACATACGCGTGATCCCTTTCATGACCCGCTACGCTCGGTGGATGACGACGGTGCCGCTCGAGCACTTTCTGCCCGGCAGTTGGCAGAAGTGGCGGGCCGGCGACAACCTGGACAGCATCTACTGGCTCTACAACCACAGGCGGGCAGGGTGGCTGCTTGATCTGGCCCGCGTCAATCACGAGCATACGGCGGGCTGGGCGGGCGGTATCCCGACCTGGCACGGGGTCAATCTCTGCCAGTGCTTCCGCGAGCCGGCCGAGTATTACCAGCAGACCCGCGACATCCGCTACCTGAAAGCAACGGAGCGCAATTATGCGGCGTTCATGGATGCCTACGGCCAGGTTCCGGGCGGGATGTTCGGCGCGGACGAGAATTGCCGCGAGGGCTACGTCGGGCCCCGCCAGGCGGCCGAAACCTGCTCCATGGTGGAGTTCATGCACAGCTTCGAGATCCTTACCCGGATCACCGGCAACCCCCTCTGGGCCGACCGTTGCGAAGAAGTCGCCCACAACTCGCTGCCCGCGGCCATGCCGCCCGACTTGAAAGGGCTCCACTACCTGACCGCACCCAACATGGTGCAGTTGGACCGCGAGAACAAGTCCCCTCTGTTGCAGAACGGCGGCGACATGCTCTCTTACACGCCGTATCGGTACCGGTGCTGCCAGCACAACGTGGCGTTCGGGTGGCCCTACTATGCCGAGCATCTCTGGATGGCCACGCCGGGCAACGGGCTCGCCGCCGTCCTCTATGCCGCCAGCGAGGTAAAGGCCATGGTCGGCGACGGCACCCAGGTCAGCATTACCGAGACCACCGACTACCCCTTCAGCGAGGTGATCGAGCTCAAGCTTTCCGCGCCCAAATCGGTGCGTTTCCCCCTGTTGCTTCGCATCCCACGTTGGTGCGAGGACGCGAAAGTGCAGATCAACGAGCAGGCGGTGGATGTCCAAACGCGTCCGTTGTCGTGGGTCAAGCTGGAGCGGACCTGGGAGGACGGCGACACGGTGCGGCTGGAGTTGCCGATGAAGATCGGCGTCACCGTCTGGGCCAAGAACAAGAACTCCGTCTCGGTTCATCGCGGCCCGCTGACCTACTCGCTGAAGATCGGCGAGCGCTGGCAGGAATACGACAACGGCGGGCCTTGGGCGGGCTACGAGGTGTTTCCCTCGACGCCCTGGAACTACGGGCTGATCGTGGACCAGAAGAACCCGGCAAGTTCCTTCGAGGTCGTCAAGCGAGAGGGCCCCCGGGCGGACCAGCCCTTCACGCCGCAGGGCGCTCCAATCGTTCTCAAGGCCAGGGGCAAGCGGATCCCGCAATGGAAGCAGGAGCCGAACGGCCTGGTCGGCGCGATCCAGGAGAGCCCCGTGCGTTCGGATCAGCCGGTCGAGGAGATCACCCTTATCCCTATGGGCTGTGCGAGGTTGCGCATCTCCGCCTTCCCGCAGATCGGCGGTGTTCCTCAGACTGAGCCCTGACGAGCAGCGAGCCGGACCCTTCCCGGCCCGGACTTGCGACGACCGAGGGA
>CAZOIA010000185.1:0-10876 GCA_964579675.1 uncultured Planctomycetales bacterium
ACGCGACGTTCGCAACACCCGACGAGTACGACGTCGAAGCAAGCCCGACTTCGCTGGTGATCGCGGACTTCGACAGAGACACACGTCCTGATCTGGCCGTCGCGAATCAGGGGGGTGACAACGTATCCGTGCTCCTGAACGCGGGGAGCGGAACGTTCGCAGGCCGGCAGAACTTCCGGGTCGGGATCTCGCCCGCCTCCCTCGCCGCGGGTGACCTGGACGGCGACGGGGACATCGACCTGGTAACGGCAAACCACACAAACACTGGCACACTCTCGGTGCTGCTGAATAACGGGGATGGGACGTTTGCCGCAGCGGCAAACTTTGAACCGGAAACGGAGCTGTCCGTTGTGGTGCTGGCGGACCTCGATTGCGACGGCGACCTCGATCTGGCGGTCACCAGCGACTCGGCGGACAACGTGTCCGTGCTGCTGAACCTCTCCGCCCCGGTCTGCGAGGACTGCAACGACAACGACGTGCCGGACGAATGCGAGACGGACAGCGACGGGGACGGCCTGATCGACGTGTGCGACAACTGCCCCAATGACGCCAACGCCGGCCAGGCCGACACGGACAACGACGGGCTCGGCGACGAGTGCGACAACTGCCCCGATCACGCCAACGCCGGCCAGGCCGATGCCGACAACGATGACGTCGGCGACGAGTGCGACAACTGCCCCAATGACGCCAACGCCGACCAGGCCGATGCCGACAACGACGGTGTCGGGGATGCGTGCGAAAGACAATCGACGCCCCCTATCTCCCTGCCGTCGCCGACGGGTCCTTCGACGTGCGGCGTGTCCATCTACTGCGGCCCCGGCGCTGTCGGCATTCTGCCCTTTACGCTGGTCGGCTTGCTGTGCATGAAGCTCTGGGTCGTGCGCAGTCGTCGGTGACCTCTGTGGCCGCCGATCCATCTTCCCAACGAATCAAGCCCACCGGCAGCGCTCCGCCGGCTCGGCACTGGGAATTCGGTCCTGCCCTTGGTCAACCGAACCGGGCCTGATATACTTCGGGCCATGCGAAAGAACTACATCCTGGACGCGAACATCCTCCTGCACGATCCGAACTCGATCTTCCAGTTCACCGACAACACGGTCATCATTCCCATCGGGGTCATCAGCGAGATTGACCGGTTCAAGAAGGAGCGGACGGATCGCGGTTACAACGCCCGAGCGGTGGTACGGCTGCTGGATTCCCTGCGGGGTGAACATAGTCTGGCGGGTGGTGTTCCCCTCGAGGGTGGCGGGCGGCTCAGGGTGCATTGCGACCGTGAGCAGGCTCTCGCCAGCGGCAACGGCCCCGCTGACGTTGAAATCCTGAAGGTGGCCCAGACCATTCAGCGTGCCGAGCCCGACGCACCCGTCATCATCATCACGAAGGACATTAACCTGCGCATCCGCGCCGACGCAGCCGGTCTGCGGGCGGAAGACTATGAGACCGACCGCGTCCCCCTGGCCGACCTGTACACCGGGCATCGGGAACTCGACCTGCCCCCGAGTCAACTGGCCGAGTTCCGAACCACCGGACAGCTCCGGGTAGACAACGGGCCGCTCGTCCCGAACGAATACGTCCTGCTGCGGCCAAACGATGCCAGCCGAGCCACCGCCCTGGCCCGCGTGGACGTGGACGGCCAAGCCTATGTGGCCCTCCGCGAGCCGGAGGACAGCCTCCTGACCATCAGGCCGCGCAACAAGGAGCAGTACTTTGCCGTGGACGCCCTGCTGGACGAGCGAATCCAACTGGTCACCCTGATGGGCAAGGCGGGCACGGGCAAGACCCTGCTGGCGATCGCCGCCGCCATGCACCTGACCCTCAGGCGAAAGCGGTATCGCCACATGCTGATCTGCCGCCCCATCTTCCCCCTGGGACGGGATCTGGGGTACCTGCCCGGCGGCATCGGCCAGAAGCTCGATCCCTGGATGAAGCCGGTGGTGGACGCGGTCGAGTTCCTGCTGGACACGGGCGGCCCGATCAAAGGCTGCCGGGAATGTGAGGGCCTGCTTCACGCCGGGCTGATCGAGATCCAGCCGCTCACCTACATCCGTGGCCGAAACATAGCCAAGAGATTCGTCGTGATCGACGAAGCACAGAACCTCACCCCGCTGGAAGTCAAGACGGTGATCACGCGGATGGGGCAGGATGCCAAGGTCGTGCTGACCGGCGATCCTTACCAGATTGACAACCCTTACACCGATGCGGACAGCAACGGGTTTACCTATCTTGTCAACCGCTTCAAGTTCCAGTCCCTGGCCGCCCACGTTGAGCTTCGCAAGGGGGAGCGCAGCTCGCTGGCGGAGTTGGCCGCCAATCTCCTGTGAAGCCCCGGGCAAGCGTGCAGGTTTACCGTGGCTGCAACACGACGCGATCTCAAGGCAATCCGCCCGCTCAGACCGAACAGAAGCCTGCCAAGTGCTGTGAGATTCTGAAACCACCGAGCTTGGTGCGATTTTTTTAGGGCTCTTGGCAGTTACGGTAGTAGGCCACTTGCAGATAGTTACCGAACCCGCCGGGCGCGTAAGTAAGTATCCGCCCCTGTTGAGCAGGGAAAAAGCGGAGAATCCACTTGCAAGAAGGGCATTTGTGTGCTACATTTATCCCGCGACGTAGAGGTCGCGAATGCTCGGCACCTCAGCCGATCCCGGGCAACTCCGGTAGAGCGAGGGTATCCATCCAAAGAGCGCCGGCTAGTCGGCAGCGATGTGCGGCACGGCGCAAGGTGAACCCATAGCCCGGAAGGAGTCTCGCTCGCATGGCCGGGAACGAGCCGGTGCAAGAACCCTAAAAGGGTTGCCTTATCCGGCGAGCGTGCTTCGGTGCGGCACGTGGATGAGGCCAGTAAGGAACCGATTGACACTCTGGGGCGCTGGCGGCCGACCGATTAATCGGTTGGCAAGCAAAGCGCGTGAGAGGAGACTGGGTGAAGGCCCGGTCAAGGTTCTTTGTGGATTGCCCTAGAAGGGCGAAAACCCAGGGGAGTATCCAGCGGTCGGCGAACTAACCCTTCGTCCGGTTGCAAGGGACTCTCGAAACGGTCGTATCCCAGGAACCGAGGCCTGTTGGGCCGGCCTACCGCTACGGCGGCGGGAGCACCGATAGGTGAAACGGTATGTGGGATCATTCGGGTGGTAACACCCCGGATGCCGTTCGAGAGGGAAACACTCCGAAGGGTGAATCCCAAGAGCGCTGCCGGTGTGAAAGAGAACCGGCACGGGATCGAAGGGAGGAAACCGCCAAGAGGGTAGCCAAACCCTGAAGGCGGAACGTAGCGGGTGGGCGAGCCCGCGAGAAGTGGACCTTCGATCCTTTACGTGCTGTAGGGAAACAAAGCCCAAGAGAGGAGCCTATCGACTGCGGTTGATTGGCTAGGTTTGGCTGGCTAATACTCTACAGGGAGGCGAAACTCGAAGAGAGGGCTTGACTGGACGCTGAACGGTGACCAGCGAAACCCGCTTGAGGGAAAGCCACACAGCCGAGGAAACGGCTAACGGCAAAGTGGAACCGCTTAACCAATAAGGGCGGTACTTCGGCGGGCCAGGAACTCTGAACGAGCAGCCAATCCCAAGAGGACGACCCGAGCTGGTAACATCGAGGGTTGAGCAGCTAAACCGAACACTCTGAAGGGCACCACGAGCAGCGGCCTCGCGTCGCTTTTTTTGCGCGCTGATTTGACAACCACCCCGCAATCACGATGATGTCGGTGACCAGACCGCGCCTCATGCACCGGTCTGGCCAGCCATAGCGCGCCGCTGGTCCGGGGGGCGTCTCCGGGTCAACGCGGGTTCGCACAACATCGTAGCCTGGAGTCCAGGAGGATATCCTATGCAGCAGAATGCGAGCAAACTTTCGAGAAGGGACTTTGTCAAATCGGCAGCGATCGCGGCGGCCGCCACCAGCGCGTTTCCGCACTTCGCCCGGGCCGCGTCGCCGGACAAGCCGCTCACCGTGGGCGTGGTTGGCTGCGGCGGCCGCGGCACCGGAGCCGCTCACAACGCCATCATGGCCGATGCCACCACGAAGATTGTCGCCCTGGCCGACATCGCCAAAGACAGACTTGAGGGTTGCCGGGCGGCGCTCAAAAAGGATCGCAGCCAGGAAATCGAGGACAGGTACTGCTTCATCGGCTTCGATGCCTACAAGAAGCTCCTGGACATCAAGCTCGATTACATCATTCTGGCCACCCCGCCCTACTACCGACCGGAGCACTTCACCGCCTGCATCGAAGCAGGCAGAAACGTGTTCACCGAGAAGCCGGTGGCCGTTGATCCGGTCGGCGCACGCAAGATGATGGCAGCGGGCAAGATGGCTGATCAGAAGGGCCTCTGTGTCGCCGCCGGCACGCAGCGCCGTCACCAGAACTGCTACATCGAGACGATCAAGCGGATCCACGAGGGTGCGATCGGCAAGATCGTCTCCGCCCAATGCTACTGGAATCAGCGTCAACTCTGGTCCCGCAAACGCGAGGCGAACTGGAGCGACAGCGAATGGATGCACCGCGACTGGGTCAACTGGTCCTGGCTCTCGGGCGACCACATCGTCGAGCAGCACGTGCACAACATCGACGTCGTCAACTGGGCCATAGGCACGCACCCGCTGAGCGTGGTTGGGATGGGTGGCCGGGCGCATCGACCCACCGGCGACCAGTACGACTACTTCTCATCCGATTTCACCTATCCGGGCGAGGTCCACGTGCACAGCATGTGCCGCCAGGTCAACGACTGCAAGGATAACGTATCCGAGCGGGTCATCGGGCAGGTCGGGGTATCCGACTGCAAAGGCGAACTCAGCAACTTCGGAAAGCTCCAGTTCGAGAAGAACGATGCCTACACCCAGGAGCACAAGGACCTCCAGGACGCCATCCGCACCGGCAAACGGATCAACGAGGCCCAGAACGTCGCCGAGTCCACCTTGTGTGCGATCATGGCCCGGACCTCCGCGTACACGGGCAAGGAAGTTACCTGGGACGAGATGATGAAGTCGGACATGGTGCTCGGTCCACCGGACTATGAGTTGACCGAGGAGAACATTCGAGCCCACGTTCCGGTGCCGGGCAAACCGTGGAACGTCTAAATGACCGTTCGGGATCGTGCGACAATAAGGAGCCGCGGGCTTCAGCCCGCGCGGTCGCCTGTCCGCAGGGCTGTCGCAGAATCGTGCACGGTCATTCAGGAAGCGGTCAGCGATCAGACGGAGCCGGATCCGGGGCAGGTAAGCTGTCAGCTTGCGCCTATTGGCGCTTACCTGTGTTCGTCGGTGGTTCTACCTCTGGCTCCAGCTCGGCCACCAGGCGCTGGTAAGCTTTGGTGACGTAGCTGGCCGCCAGGGCGTTTGGCGCGCTGGCGTGCGACGAGGACCATTTCGTGCTTGTGGTATCGTCCTCCAAGGCCTGGGCCAGTCGCTTCATTTCGGGCACAAGCACGCGTGCTTCGGGCCGCCGGCCCGCGTGGACGAGCCGGGTTGCCCGCACGAGCACGTCGTAGAAGCGGAGGGTATTGGCGGCATAGTGCAGCGGGCCGGCATCCTCCTCCAGCCGGTCCCGGACGCGTTGCGGGCACTTGACGGCCCGGGCCCGTTCGAGAAGGCCCAGGCACTCGTCGATCGCCGCTACCATCTCGACCAGATCAGGGCCATCGTCGGCGTCGAAGTGAGTCTCCTCATACTTCATGTGCCGCTGGGGGAACAGATCCTTCTCGTTCCTGCTGAGCCGGCGGCTGAGCCGGTACTTGAGCATGGTGACGTTGCTCAGGGCGGTGTCCAGTCGGTCGTACAAGCGCCGCATCACATCCGCGGCCGGGCCGTAGCGCCGGGCGAAGTAATCCGCCAGCAGGGCCTGGCTATCGAGCTCAGGATCCCACAACAAGCGGGCCAGGTGGTAGTTGGTCAGGGCCCGGGTGCCCCAGTTCCTGGTCGTGCAGTGCATGTAGTGCATGTGCCGGGCACCGTGCTGGTGGTAATACGGGATATCCACTGCCATCGTGCGGGCGAACATGATCGGCAGGCACTTGTAGCCGCTCACGTTGTAGTACTCGCCGATGAAGATCTGCCCGCGGTAGTGCCGCTCGGGGTCGCTCGCCCAACCCAGGAAGTTCTTCTGATAACGGGTATTGAACTCCGTGCAGGCCGGATCGGCGAAGGTGTGCACGTAACAGCGGGCGATGGGGAAGTAGGTGGCGATGCAGTTGTCGTAGTCGAAGTCGCGGGGCAGCGGCCGGGTGGGCGGTTCCAGGACGTCGGCGTAGGCCAGGAAGTAGATCCGCACGTTCCGCTTGAGTCGGCCCTGGGCCATCGCCCGTTTCATCTCCTGGCGGAGTCGGTGCACCAGCAGCAGATTGCGGTCCGTCGGCGTGCCGAGGGCCCTGCAGGCTTCGCACTCGCACCACTTGCCGCCGTCGAGCGTCCAGAAGTTGATGCTGTCGGCATCGGCCCACTCGCCGTCAATCAGGTCCTGCACGATCTTCTTCATGAACTCGTCGCAGGCATAGCGGTTCGACGTGCAGAAGTTGTCCCCGTTGTCGCCGTGAATGTTGAAGCTGCGTTTGCCTTTGCGCAGACCGTACCACTCGGGGTGGGCTTCACTATACGTGAGCTTGCCGTCGCCGTCCGCGTCGCCGCGATACTCCGGGCTTACCTGGTAAGGATCGTCGGGCAGGGCCTCGTCGTTGACGGGGAACTTCGAGTGGCGATAGGGGTATGGGCTGGCAGGACTGAGGAACCGGTGCTGGAGCACGTGGTTGCCGCAGTTCATCTGGATGCCGCGTTTCTTGAGGCCCGGGCGGTCCTTGGCCTGGACGCACCAGTAGTTCATCCGATTGCGCACCATCCAGTCGAAGAACTCGGGGTTGCCCCGGTACTCCCAGGCATGGAACCCGCGGGTCACGAACGCCGGCGAGTCCGACACGTCCATGGCGGGCAACGTCTCCAGCGGCCGTTGCGGCACCTCCTCGCCAATCGCGCCGGGCGAAAGCCAACGGACGCCGAGCCGGTCAAGCAAGCCATACACGCCGTACAGCGTGCCGATCCGTCCCTTTCCACCGATGAGCATGATCCGCCCGGTCGCCCTTGCAGCGCTGCCGGTTGAAGACCCGGCATTCCCGCGACATTTAATGACGTACCCCTCAGGTCCCAAATCGGCAAAGGTAGCCCCGGTGATGCCCAGCTTCGGCCCCCATTCCGCGATCGCCTTGTTGGTGTGGAGATTGCCCAGCAGGATCAGCTCGCCGCCGGGGGGGACCTGATCGTCATCGACGATGGCAAACCGCGCCCCGGCCGTCTCGCCGGTCATTTCGCGCAGGTATCGCTGCAGCTCGACGGCGGCGTAGCACTCTGTACAAACAACGTCGTCGGCATCCTGCCCGTCGTCCCACCCGACGTTGGCCTCATCGCCCGCCGCCGCTTCTGCCGTCGGGTACTCGCCACGATTGACCACGATATGAATCGGCCCCGCCTGAGTCTGCCCGGCCCCCGCCGCCAAGCCCAGCCAAACCACCGCTGCTTGCCATGATCTCATTGTCTCATCCTCTTCACTCACCTTTGCATCTTCGAGGATTGTCAGGGGTCCGAGAGCAGCCATCAGTCTTGCCGGCATCACCAATCGGCGCAACCGGAATCGCCGGTGACATTCGCGCGGGCCATGCATTGATCGGAACTCTGCCGCGACGTTCCAATCAACGCCGCTGTCACCATCCAGGTTGGCGTCTGCGAAGCGTTGGCCACCGCACCCCAGCTCAGATCATACACGATGCCTGCTGCACTTGCTCCGGAGCGCCGAGAAGCATGTGGGGGCTCGGCCAGCTTTCAAATCGAGCCCCCGGGGCGGCCCGGATCACGGAGCCGAAAAGGAACGGGCAAGAGCAAAACGCGACCCGCGTCGCTCATGCTCATCGGGCGCCCCACAAGCAATATGCAGTGCCACAACCGCTGTTACCGCAGTAGTGTACAAACACGCGTCTGAATAACCCCCGCCGGAGGGCTCGCAATGCTTGCAGAACTGGCGGTCGATCTCCGGCCGGGTGCCGTTGAAGTAGCAGTAGCTGTTGCACCTTCTGAACGTCCAGGTCCAAAGTCGCTCCCCCGGAACGCCGTAGCCACGTCCTTGAAGGCCGTAACTGCGATTAACTGCCGACGCCTCAAGCGATTACGGTGATTGCCGTGAAGGAAGTTGCGTCAAAAAGAGCCAGAATCCGACGATTCCGCTTGCTCCCGGCGACCCGGCCGGGTATCCTGGTATATTGAAGAAAAAGTCAGTCTCGCGAAAGACCGCGCCTGAGGTGGGTTAGCGCGCGCGCTTAGGTTGATACTTGCGCAGGAAATCGCGGAGAGGACGGAGGGCAACCTTACGACGGTTCTGAGCAGTTCCTATCTTCGATTGCTTTGCTGGAGCAGTATTAGTCTCTTACGGCGGAAGAGCCGCGCGATTTGCGCGCATGATCTTCCGGAGGGTTCTGCGTTCAAATTGCGGACCACAAAAAGGCGGTCCGCCTTAGGGCAATGTCCACACGAGGGGTCGCTCCGCACCCTGATGAGTCATGAGACGCCCCAGGCGCGTCTGGGAGAATCCTGTTCTGTTTGATCCCGTCGGCTCCCCTGAACCTGGGAGGATGACATCATGCGATACGATGGCAACGAGTGTTTTCTTCCGTACTTGGCCGCCGTCGGCCTGGCGGTTGGTATCTTCGGGACGTCGGCGGCGCAGGCCGCTCTCGAGGAGGACTTTGAAGGCACCTTCCCGTGGGGCTGGACTACGTTCGACGGTTGCGGCTGCTCGAACTGCATCAACACGTCTTCCGGGACCGCCCACACGGGCTCGAAATCCTACAAGATCCAGCTGAAGAACTGTAGTGGTGGCGAGCTGGGCATGTGGAGAAAGTTCACTGGCCTGAAGGCCAACAACACCGGCAACGTGGACATCTGGTACCGCATGGACGACGGCGGGGATAGCTGGTGGATGGAGCACCATGTATGGCTGCACTCGGGTAATCCGACGGCGTTCCCCGCCAACAAGGGCGACAACAATGGTAACACGGTATCTGGCAAATGGACGCAGCGCATACCCAAGTACGGCGGAGCGAACTGGGGCGAGGACTCTGGTACCGGTGGCAACTGGGAAAAGAGAATAATCAGCATCACGACCAACTCAAGCGGCGAGGCATGGATCGGCTTCGTCGCGGGAAGTTGGAGCGCAAACAAGGACATCCGCATCGACTCGATCGACTTCGATTCGAGTTTCGACGTGGCCGCCAACAACCCGCCGACGATCAGCAGCGTGCAAGTGTCCTCGTCCACCTGGGATCGGGAAACCTTTTGCGAGGTGACGGTCAACTTCAACGATCCCGATGGGTCTCTTGATTCGAACAACACCGGGAGTGGCTGGCCGGGTATCAACATAGAACTGGTGGGCCCGACCGGCGGCACGCCGGATACGACCATTGATAGCTGTCACGGCACGACGACCAGCGAGATGAACCGGTACGTTTTCCACCACAATGAGGACTCCGCGATTTCGAGCAGTTGCTACGAACGCCGCCCGCCGAGCAACTGGTACAACATCAGCGCGGGTGCTACAGGTAACTATCTGCGTGGCTACCAGAACGCGAGCATGTGGTCGCGCGGCGCTCAGGGCGATGCCGCTTACAACACGTGGATGAAGTTCGCCGTCCGGTTGGGCGCCAACGCGGAGACCGGATCGTGGACGGCGCGGGCATTTGTCCGCGATGCCGCCGACGCCCAGACCTACGCCGACGGGTCATTCACGGTCAATCCGCCTTGTTCGCTCCTCAACGCCAGCTTCGAGGACGGCAGCGGCTCGACCATCTACCACTGGACGGAGAGCGGGAGTCCGGACTGGAGCAGGGACGGCACATATCCTAATCCGGGCAGCGCGCAACACGGCAGCCATTGGGGCTCCACCTCCTACGGCGGCAACGCTGCCTGCGACTCGAAGATGTATCAGACCGTCGGGTGTCTCACCCCCAGTCAGGCCTATAAGGTCTCCTCTTACGTTCACACCGGTGGTGAGTCCGGCGGGAACACGGTGGGCGTGAAGCTCCACGACGGCGGGATCGGCGGCAGCGTGATCGGCCAGAACACGTTTTATACTCCGCCCTACAAATCAGCCTGGACCCCACTGGACGTCTGTGCTACGCCCTCCGGAAGCTCCGTCACCGTCTCGTTTGTGTTCATCAATTCCTCAGGGAACTGGACCTCGACCGGAATCAATGTCGATAACGTGAGCCTGAGCGCAGCGTCCACGCCGTCAACGCCTTCCGCGCCAAGCCTGACCTACAATTGCGGCAATACCGTCTTGACCCGGGGATCGCCGCCGTCCGGCGTGACTTGGTACTGGCAGGGTACCTCCTGCGGGACGAGCACCTCGAACTCGAACAGTACCTATACCGTCACCTCGTCCGATACGTATATGCTGCGAGCTCGGGACGATTGCAGCGGCTTGTGGAGCTCCTGCAGGAACACTTACGCCGCCGTCTATGCCAATCCGTCACAGCCCGCAGCGGCAACCAATATAACGTATAATTGCGGCAACACCGTTGTTACGCGACCAAATCCGGCCTCAGGTACCACGATTTACTGGCAAACGTCCGCCGGCGGAACGAGCACGGGAGACTCGAACGCGACAAAAACCTTCACCGCGTCTGGAACTTATTATTACAGAGCGCGGCGAAATTCTTCCCCACACTGCTGGAGTACCGCGAGAAGCGGAACTGTCACCGTTTACAGCAATCCGTCAAACCCGGGTAATCCCACGGTGACATCGTACAATTGCGGGAGCACCACAATTACCCGCAGCGGGTCGCCTCCCTCCGGCGTGACCTGGTACTGGCAGGGTACATCCTGCGGCACAAGTACGTCTCTGGGTTCAGGT
>CAZOIA010000186.1:0-10707 GCA_964579675.1 uncultured Planctomycetales bacterium
GCCCACTCGCGGAGCCAGACGAGGTCGTGCTCGTCCGAGGTGATCATCACCTCGATCACCGGCAACTGCGACGGGTCGGCCTTGATGATGATCGGGGGGTCCATGTCGCGCGGGAGTTTCTTCGTCACCCGGCCCATGGCGGCTACCACGTCCTGGAAGGCGACCTCCACGTCCACCCCATAAAAGAAGTTCGCCAACAGCGTGTACATCCCCTCGATGCTGGAGGACTCGATGTAATCGAGGTCGTCCACTGTGGCGATTACCTCTTCCAGCGGGTCGGCGATGTTGTCCTCGATATCGTCCGCCGTCGCCCCGCGCCACCAGATATGAATCTTCACCATCGGGTAGGAAATGTCGGGCAGGTAGTTCACGTCAAGCTGTGACAGGCTGAACAGCCCGGCGGCCAAGGCCGCGACGGTCAGCACGGTGACGGCAACGGGGCGTTTGAGCGCGGCCGCGGTGATTCTCATTGCTCATTACCTCCTGACGCCGTCTTCGTGGCCGGGGTCGGCGCGGCCTTATCCAGTTGGACCTGCGCCCCATCCTTTAGATTCAGGTTCCCGACGACGACGACCATCTCGCCGGCCTGCACGCCATCGGTGACCTGCACGCGCTGTTCCTGTTCCAGTCCAATCGAAACCCTCCGCTTGTTCGCCTTGCCTTCCTTAACCACGTAGACGACCTTGTACCCTCTGGGAGTGGTCACGATGGCCGCGTCGGGAACCACCACGGCGTCTTCGGCCACCCGGCCCTGCACCGACACCCTGGCGAACAGGCGCGGAATCAGTTCGATGGGGTCCATGACCTTCGCCTCGATTATCCGCGTGCGAGATTCCCACTCGAGTCGGGGATAAACCCGTTCGATCCTTGCCCTGAACGTCCTTCCCGGATACGCGTCCAACCGGACGACCGCCTCAGTGCCCTTGCGGATCTCAGCCGCGCAGCTTTCCGGCAGCCCAGCCCGCACCACGAGGGACGAAGGGTCCATCATCTTCAGCAACGGCGCTCGCGGTGTGGCCAGGTCGCCCGGCCGGACATAGACTTGTGTGATCACGCCCGCGAAGGGTGCCTTGAGCAGACATTCATCGAGTTTCGCCTGGGCGAGGGCCCGTTTGGCGGCCGCTTCATCAACGAAGGCCAGGGCCACGCCGATCTCTGTTTTCGTTGGTCCGGCCTCGAGCATGGCCAGCTTCTCTTTGGCCGCCTCAAGTTGCGTGTGGCACTTGACGTAACTGACGCGGGCTTTCTCCTGCGTCTCGGCGGGAAGCGAGCCGCTCTTGACCAGCGAGCGGATGCGATCGAGGTCGGCCTCGGCAAAATCCGTGCAATCCTTGAAGTGTCGGACGGATTCCCTCGCCTGGGCGATCTCCTCGGGGCGCGGGCCGATCTTGAGGTCAGCCAGCTTGGCCTTAGCCACGGCCAGGGCCGCGTCAGCCGCCACAACCTCCTGGCGGTACAGCGGCCGATCAATCTCGATCAGCTTCTGCCCGACCCGCTCGACGCAGTCACCCTCTCGCCAGGGGCAGAAAGAGATCGGGCCTTCCACGGTCGCCTGCAACGTCACGGTGTTGACGGCGACAACATCTCCCGTCGTCTCCAGGAGCTCCACCACACGCGTCTTCTCCGCCGCGGTAGCCTGAACACGCGCAGGTTTCTTCGACTTGCCCTGCGCGCTCTTGTCCCTGTGGCAGCCGACCATGCCGATGATGGCCACCCCAAGGCTCGCGACCGCGAACACAGATCTTGCTGTCCTCATTGCCGTTCTCCTACTGCCAGGCGAAACTCGGCCAGGGCCGTGTTGTAGTCTGCCAGGGCTCGATAGTAATTCGTCTGCGAATCCAGCAGCGCCGACTGAGCGTCCAGGACGTCTACAATAGCACCCTTGCCAAGATCATATTTCTCGCGTTCTATCCGCAAGGATTCTTTGGCCTGCTCGACAGCTTTTTGCGTCACATCAACCCTTGCACGAGTAGATTCAATGTTTGAGGTCGCTGTTTCCACTTCAAGCTGAATCTGAAGCTTTAGTTTCCGCAAGGCTTCTTCTTGAGCTCTTAAGCGACTGCGTTCCCGCCTTATTCCGGCGAGGATCTGCCCGCCTTCAAAAATCGGCATCTCCGCAAAGATACCCACCTCACCAACTAGATTGCGTGCCGGCGAGTCGCCAGCCCATCGGTTTCCATAGGAAGCCCGAAGCGATACTTCGGGCAGTAGACCGGCTTTTGCTATGTCCAGATTCCTTCGCTGGGCATCGATTCTTGATTTCAGGGATTGATAATCCTGCCTGTTCCCAAATGCTGTTGCAAGACCTTGACCAAGGCCGGCGGGAACGCCAATCAGCGCCAGCTCGCCTTCGATTTGCAGGGATTTGTTCTGCCTGTTCAGTCCCAGCAGGCTCACAAGCAAGGAGCGTTTTATATTGAGCACATTACGTTCGCGGATTAGCCGCTGCTCAATATCGGCAAGCCTGACCTCTGTTCGCAGCAAATCAACCCTTGCGGCCTTCTGAGCAGCTAATAGCTCCTTCGTTTTCTTGTGGTGCTCCTGTAGAGCCTTTTGTGAGAATATCAGCGACTTGATCACTTCCCGCTGGCCGAGGATCGAGTAAAACACGCTCGACACATTGAACACCAATTCGGTTCGACTGTGGAGAAGCTGCTGCTGCGTCGACTGGGTGATTAAGTCTGCGGCTTTGATCTGGTTTATAAGGCGCCCCCCTCTGTAGAGGGGCATGGTCAAGACAATATCTCCGGAAACAAGGTTATCTGTAAATCCCAATACTTCGAGAGTACCAGGCCTTCTTGGCTTGATAAGCCTGTCATCACGATAATGCGAGTATCCCCCCTCCAGGCCGATCTTTGGCAAAATTGCCCCGAAGGCCACGTCATGCTGGGCGCTGGCCGCGTCAACATCATGGCGGGCGGCGGCCAGCCCCGGGTTGTTGGCCAGCGAAATCTCAATGGCCTTCGGCAGCGTGAGCAGCTCCTCCACGAGCTGGGTCGTTGGACGCGAGGTAGGCGAAGTTCTGGGGCGCGAGACAGGTGCGTACGTATCTGGTCGCCCTTGTGGTATCCTGGCATGCGGGTCACTGGCATCGAGCATCGCGCAGGCCGGTAGCACCGACGCGAACAGAACAGCCCCCGTCAGCCTCGCCATCGCACCAGTAATAAGCTTATCGCATACCAGCAGAGACGCCCTCATTGGTGATCCCATATTCATCTTCCATGTTTTTGGGGCATGGTATTCTAATTGATTTTCTTGACTCGTCTCTTAATTCGTCGAACCAGGGCGCCACCGAACGTGAGGGTTTAGTATCCTGGCCTCGTCTTGGGCAACCCGTTCGCCTATGACTTTTGCGATCGTACCACCGAATACCTTGCCCATCAAGCGCTGGTTCATGCCGCTGATGTAGATCCTTCCGTCGTCGCCTTCATAGACGCCAAAGGTACACGGCATGAGCGTGCATACCTCGGGCTTGTCGGTCAGCATATCGTAAGCATAATCAGCCTTACAGAACTCCACGACCCGTACCTGCCGGTCGAGATGCACGCCGTGCTTGGTCATGGATTTGTTCAGGTTACGGATTGCCGGACAGTGCAATCCCTGCGACTCGATCGCCGTCTTAAGCGCTTCACATGTCTGATCGACGTCCTGGTACTTGCTCTCGTGGACCGTGACCGTCGTCGCCGACATGGACTGGCACCCACTCAACGCAATCAGCCCTGCGCCCGTGACAAGTCCGACCAGCATGAAAATGATGGGCGGCTTTGATTTGCCGGAATTTGCTGAAACTCTCTTGTCAAGCGCGGTGTCAGTTACTGTTTCGGATTCTCTCATCATGGTTCTCCTTCGTGTTCTCTTGGTTTGGGTGCCTGGAGACCGGATGCCGCGTCTACACGCGTGAAGCGGTCCCCTGGCCGACTAGATAAGAATGGCACCTTTTCTTGCAAGGCGTGTTTTCCATCGTATGTTGAGCTCCTCAGGACTAGAGGCCCACTCTGGCTGAGGCCTTATTCATAGAACGGCATTACCAGATCACCTTGCCCTTGATTCCCTATGGTTGGACTTTTTTCAGCGGTAGGGCTAATCTCATTCTGCCGCGTGGCTCTCAACCCCCGTCTCGTGCCGCTCATGGACCATTTGAACAACGCCGGTCGGTACGGGTGGCGACAGTTGGCGCCCGGGGATACAAGAGCCGGTTTTGTAATAGTCAAGCACGTGCTCGCTAACGACGATCCGGGCCGTGCGCTCAATTGCTGCCATGTCATCGAACGCGCCTTTCGCACGAATACTGCCATCATAATCAATCACAAAGAACCGCCCGACGGCATTGGGACCGTATAATTCGCGGATGCGCCCAGATGGGTCGCACAGGGCCACTAGCTGTGCACGACCTCTGACCTTGCACTCACGCACCGCGCGGGTTGCGTCTTCACAGCACTTGTCAGGCGTGGCGAGGCTCACGACGGTTACTGATGCGTAGGCACAGGAGAGTTGGCTGGCAAGTTGCTCGAACTGGCGGCATCGTTGACAGTCAGGCCACTCGGGGTCGTCGGGAAACACCACCAGGACCACGTCGCCTCGCAGATCCGAAAGCCGCCTTACCTTCTCGTCCTCGGTTCGATATGAGAACTCCGGCGCCGGATCTCCTGGCTTGATATACCCGCTCTTGATATCTCCACGGGGAATGATGCCGACCCAAGCTGGCCGGTCACTGACGCACCCGGACAGGAGCCCAACTGCAACGAAGAGAACCCTCATCCCGCTGACCGTTCTGAGTGCGAGGCTCAACGTGGCTTCTCCTGTTTTCATGCAACTGTCGTCTCAACGACCGATAAGCACGATGGGTGCCAGAAGCATCGCCTCAAGCGGGGAGACAGCGTAAGGTGTTGATTGCCAAGAGGTTACACGCAAGGGGCGATACTCCGGCTCCATCCGCCCCTCCCTTTCTGGGCGCTCGAGATCCTCAACAGAAGTGTTTACAATGTTGAGCAGTGTGGAGGTTGCGAGCATGGCGAACACGAAGCTACAGTCCGGACAGATCACCAAGCGGGACCTCCAGGCAATCCTCGATAGCCTGACCGAGGGAATCGTCACGCTCGACGATGAGGGCACGGTCGTCGATGTAAACCGCGCCGCGTGCGAAATCCTTGAGATCCAGAAAGAAGAGGTGATTCAAGACGGGTGCCCGTGCCTGCTGGGTGACGAGTTGTGCGAGCCAGGTTCCGTACTTCGCAACTCGATCCGCAACCGCCAGCCCATCCAGAACTACGAGGTGGAAATCGAAACTCCTTCTGCGCAACGCAAAGCAATCGTTCTGCGGACGGCCGTTTTTCGGGACAAGCAACATCGAGCGCGGGGCGGCGTGGTGGTGTTCCGCGACGTCACCGAGATAGCGGCTCTGCGCCGGGATTTGGGTCAGAGGTATAAACTCCACAATATCGTTGGCAAGAGCAAGCCGATGCAGGAGGTGTTTCGGTTGATCGAGGACGTGGCCGATTCGGACGCGACCATTCTGATCGAGGGGGAAAGCGGTACCGGCAAGGAGCTCGTGGCCCGCGCATGTCACCACCTGAGCCCCCGGGCGGACGGTCCTTTTGTCGCGGTTAACTGTTCAGCGATGGCGGAGAGCCTTCTCGAAAGCGAGCTGTTTGGCCACGTCCGCGGCGCATTTACCGGCGCCTTTCGCGACAAAAAGGGACGATTTGAGGCGGCGAACGGTGGGACCATCCTCCTTGACGAGATCGGAGACCTCTCGGTCGCGATCCAGGTGAAGTTGCTGCGCGTTCTTCAGGAACGCACGATCGAACGTGTGGGGGACGAAAAGCCTATCCCCGTGGACATTCGTGTCGTAGCCGCAACGAACCGGCCCCTGAGCGAGTTGGTGTCCGCCGGCAAGTTCCGGCAGGACTTGTATTACCGGTTGCGGGTCGTGCCCATCTGGCTGCCCTCTTTGCGGCAGCGCCGCGACGACATACCACTGCTGGCGCAGCACTTTGTTGAGAGGTTTCGCCAGAGCACCGGGCGGCCCATTGAGGGTCTCGATGAAAGCGCCCTGGCCCTCATGCTGGATTATCACTGGCCAGGCAATGTGCGGGAGCTTGAGAACGCTATCGAATACGCCTTCGTCAAAGCTCGACACGGTCTGATCGATGAGTCCCACTTGCCAGCGGAATTGCGAGGGCGCCCATCGGGGGGCGCCCCACCCCCCTCGGCTGCGGCGCGTCGAACCCACCGTCTTGATTTGACCCCTGAGGCCGTACGCGAGGCTCTGGCCGCCACAGGATGGAACGTTGCCAAGGCCGCCCGCCGGCTGCAGACGACCAGAAACACGATATATAAGCGTATGGCGGAATTCGGCCTCGGAATACCCGTCGAGTAGCCGCCGTACGGGCCGCCCTCGCCCCGTCGCCAGCCAAGAAACGGGCTCGCCAAACGGCGCTCCCAGGGATGTGGTGGCAGCATCTGCGGGCACGATAAAGATGATGTGGTCCTGCTGAATCGTGTGGCGCAGACCCGGGCTGTCAACACTTCTGTTGAGATTGCTAAGGCCGTCTGTACACCTGCCCCGTGCGAGACTGCAAGAGGAGCCTTGCTAACTCCTTGCTACCCAGGATGTTCCGCGTTCCCGTACGAAGCCGAATTAGATTGGCACGCCATCTGTACGGCAGCAGGGCGGACAATGGCCGTTGCTGGCCTCAAAGGGAAGAGGAACGAAGTGGGGGAACCCAAAATACTGAAGGTCAGTTTCGCTCGTAGTGTCGTCCTGCTCGCCTTGGTGGGCATGGCTCTGTCGGTCGCCGGTTGTCACTCAGGGAGCACGGACGTTCCTGTAAATCGGGCCGGTGGCAGCGCAGAGACGCACGAAAGGCATGCCACGGGGATCGAGAGCCATGTTGCAGACTATTGATCTTGTCCTGCGACCCCGGCGGGGACGGGCAGCCCGATGAACGAGCGTGCGTGATTTGCAGGTGCAGTGTCGGGAACCCTATTGAATGTGCATGCGAAAGTCAGGATACGAAGCTTGATTTGTCGCCCAGGCGCAGTGCGAGTTGCAGTGCAGGTTTGATCGTATGACCAAGAGCAAGTTGGCCAGCAAGCGGCGCGCTGACCGAGGAGCGGTTATCGTCACTGACGGCAATTTCGCTAACGACGTCCTTAACGCCGATCGCCCGGTATTGCTCGATCTATGGGCGCCCTGGTGTGACCCCTGCAAGACGCTGGAACCAATCGTGAACAGCGCCGTGGAGAGGTTTTCTGGCAGGATCCTGTTGGCGAGCGCGAATGTGGACGATTCTCCCAGCTTGCGAAAGCGTCTCGGACTCGTGGTGCTTCCGACACTCATTCTCTTTGCCCACGGGCGAGAGGTGGCGCGCATGACAGGTCTGTGCGACAACCAAGAGTTGGACGAATTCCTCAGACGAGCGCTTGAGGAATGTGGATCATGAGTGTCACGCAATCCACTCGCAGCCTCGAGCAGAGCAACCGCCGGTGCCCACAGGCGCTGGTGCGCTTTCGGCCGATCGACGAACTTTCTTCAGACATTTAGTCCGCCGCACCCAGACAGGACCGAGCCCTGGGGGTTAGCTTCACTCCTGCGAGCCCAACCCCCTCATAACCCAGCAGCCGCTGCCGGGCAGAGACACGGAGACCTTGCGGCCAGGTCGGCGCCGTGTGCCGCGCGGCTGGGGCCGGAGCGCCGGTGCCACGGTTGCCCGCGGTGGTTTCCCCGACCCCTGTTCCCAAACCCGGCGTGCACCTTTCGTTGTGCACCGGGCTTTCCAGTTCGTTAAATGCGTAGTCGGGATATCGCAGCCCCGCGAGGCTGTGACGGCCCACCCTGATGTCAGCCACGATGAACACCGGGCGTTGATCGACCCAGCGGTATCGCGGTCGGCCATCGATGCGCCGCCAGTAGCGACGGCGAATCTGCAGGCGGGGTGTCCTGGGATACTTCTTACGCAGCCAGCGCCGCAGCCGATCCCACACGTAGTGATCCACGCGCGAGAACACGGCCTTGGCGTTGTAGCAGTGGCGGTAGTAGTACCCCCAACCGCGTAGGACTGGGTTGAGGGCGTCGATCACGTCCTGAAAGGACATGTGCAAATGCCCTCGACAGGTCATCTGCTTGATGCGGTAACGGAGGTCGTTTACCGCTTCTTTGGGAATCTCGATACGGGGCCAGTAGCCCCATCGTTCATCCCATCGAAGCCGGATGCGGTGACTGAGGAACTCGAAGCCCTCGGTCAACGCCGTGACGCGCGTTTTCTCCGCGGAGAGCGTCAACTTGAAACGCGCCTGGAGATTGCGCGCCAGCGCCTCCTTCTCGTCGTGGGCCTGTTCTTCGCTGCCCGTGACAAGCACCACAAAGTCATCCGCGTACCGCACCGGCAGAAACACCGGTCGGCCCGCCTTACGTTCGCAATGGCGGAAAACGCGGATGGCATCTCCGGGGCGGGCGTACGCATCGCCGTCGCGCCTGCGACGCGGGGCGATGTACTTCTCGTAGCGCTGCTCAATAGCCGACAACGCTATGTTGGCCAGCAGCGGCGAGAGGATGCCACCCTGCGGCGTGCCGGTCTGAGTGCGCAGAAACGCGCCTTCGCTCAGCACGCCGGCCTTCAGGAATGCCCGGATCAATTGGCACACCTTCACGTCCCCTACACGGCTGCGCAGCCGTTGCATGACGATATTGTCAAAGCATCCCTTGATATCCCCTTCGATCACCCATTGATAGGGTGCTTCGAGCCGACGCGGCTCGCCCGCCTTCTTCGGCGGTCGGATTGCGTTGCGGATGTGCTCCACAGCGTCCCGACACGACCGCTTTGGGCGGAAGCCGTACGAGACCGGGTAGAACTCGGCCTCGAAGATCGGCTCCAGCAGATGCAGGATCGCGGCTTGGACGACGCGATCCGCGACGGTCGGCACACCCAGGGGCCGGAACTGGCCCGGCTTGCCACGCTTGGGAATCAGCACCCGACGAACTGGTAACGGGCTATATTCTCCACTGCGAAGGTTTTCCCGTAGCTCGTTCAGGAACCGATCAGCTCCCATGCGCTGCTGGATGCGTTTGACCGTCAGACCATCCACCCCGGCCGAACGTGCCGCGCGATTGCTCGCGACACGACGCCAGGCCAGCCGGAGATTGCGTGGATCGGTCAACCAGTTCCACATATCTCTCCAGGCTTGCTCGGGGTGGCTTCGACTCCACACGTAGAGCTTGCGCTGAATGTCGAGAAGCCAAGCCTCGTCAGCTTGATAGTCGATGTCCACCGCCTGTTTCTCCTTCACACAAGCTCCGACGAACCTGCGCCCCTTCGCCATGTGGCCGGCTCTCCCGGCCCCGGACTACTACGGGCGCTCCGCCCCCGCGTGTCGCCATCACCCGACTCCAAAGGGCTTGCCGGTCTGCTATCGGCCTCGACCGGTTCGGCGCGTGATGATCCCGAAAGCAAACGGGAAATTGCGACCATTGGGCATACCGTGCCTCCGGGACAAGATTGTCCAGGAGGCCATGCGAATGGCCCTGGAACCGATCTTCGAGGTGGAGTTCCACGAACACTCCTACGGGCTTCGGCCCCATCGGAGCGCGCATCATGCCATACTTCGCTGCCAGAATCTCATGCAGAAGAAACTTGCATGGGTGATCGAGGGCGACGTGAAGGCGTGCTTCGATGAAATCTCGCACAAGTCTATTCTCAAGAGCCTGCGCGAGAAAATCATGGACAACCGATTCCTCGATCTGGCTCGCCGATGTCTCAAGGCAGGCGTCATGGTTGATGGGGTTGTCCAGCCTACTGACAGAGGGGTTCCGCAGGGCGACTTGCGTCGAGCCGCATTGCATCGCGACAAGTTCCGATGTCGCTGCTGTGCAGCGGAAGTGACGGCCGAAAAGGCGCAGGTTGACCACATTGAGCCTGTTGAATGCTTTGCCAATTTCTCGCTGGCGCACACGTTGGAAAACCTCCAAACGCTGTGTACTGAGTGTCATGCTCGAAAAACCAGACGAGAATAGCAATCAAGAAACGACTGGAAAGCCGGATGCTTGGAAACTTGCACGTCCGGTTTGGGGTTGGGGTCGGGGTGTAACTCCCCGGCCTACACCACTCGTGGTGGATACCGAGGGCGTCATCGTCTGCGGCCATACGCGCTGGAAGGCGGCTCAGAAGCTCGGTCTGACCGAGGTACCCGTCCACGTGGCCAAGGACCAGACGCCCGAGCAGATTCGGGCGTACAGGCTCGCGGACAACAAAACTGCCGAGCTGGCCGAGTGGAACATGGAGTTGCTGCCGATCGAACTGGCTGAGCTCCAGGGTGCCGGCATCGACTGGTCACTGCTCGGCTTCGACCAGGATGAGCTGGCCAAGCTGCTCGATCCGGGCGTCAAGCAGGGTCTGACCGACCCGGATGAAGTGCCTGAGCCACCGGACGAGGCGATCACCCGGCGCGGCGACCTGTGGATCCTCGGCGAGCACCGGCTGCTGTGCGGTGATGCGGGCAATCCGGACGACGTGAGCCGGCTGCTGGACGGGGCACCGATCCAGCTGGTGAATACCGATCCGCCGTATAACGTGAAATGCGAGCCCCGCTCGAACAACGCCATCGCAGCCGGACTATCCTCGTTCTCGAACACCCACCATCAGAACTTCGATGTCAACCGCCATCCGGAGAAGGCCCAAGCCACGCACCGCAAGATGCGAGCCAAGGATC
>CAZOIA010000187.1:0-10675 GCA_964579675.1 uncultured Planctomycetales bacterium
AAGAAGCCGGAGACGATCAACTACCGGACCTACCGCCCGGAGAAGGACGGTCTGTTCTGCGAGCGGATCTTCGGCCCGGAGCGTGATTGGGAATGCGCCTGCGGCAAATACAAAGGGACTAAGCACAAAGGGATAATCTGCGATCGTTGCGGCGTGAAGGTCACGCATTCGCGGGTGCGCCGCAAGCGGATGGGCCACATCAACCTGGCGGCCCCGATCGTACACATCTGGTTTTTCAAGGCGATGCCCAGCCGCCTGGGCAACCTGCTTGACGTGAAGACCGGCGACCTGGAGAAGGTGATCTACTTCCAGGATTACATAGTGGTGGATCCTCTGGAATCATCCCTCAAGCAGAAGCAATTGCTCAACGAGGAGGAGTACCGGGCGGCGCGGGAGAAGTACGGGGACCATGGTTTTGTGGCCCAGACCGGGGCCGAGGCGGTAAAGAACCTGCTTCGGACTCTGGATCTGGCCCAACTCGGCACCGAGTTGCGCGAGGCGATCAACAAGACGAACAGCAAGCAGAAGCTGAAGGACTTGTGCAAGCGGCTGAAGATCGTGGAGAGTCTGCGGCACAGCGGCAACGAAGCGGACTGGATGGTGATGGAGGTGATTCCGGTGATTCCGCCGGACTTGCGTCCGCTGGTGCTCCTGGAGAGCGGCAACTTCGCGACGAGCGACCTGAATGACCTGTACCGTCGGATCATCAACCGGAACAACCGGCTCAAGAAGCTGGTGGACCTGAACGCGCCGGAGGTGATCATTCGCAACGAAAAGCGGATGTTGCAGCAGGCGGTGGACGCGTTGTTCGACAACGGCCGGTGCCGCCGCCCGGTGCTGGGCAGCAGCAACCGCCCGCTCAAGTCGCTGACGGACATGATCAAGGGCAAGCAGGGCCGATTCCGCGAGAACCTCCTCGGCAAGCGGGTCGACTACTCGGCGCGGTCGGTGATCGTGGTGGGGCCGGAGTTAAGCCTGCACCAGTGCGGCCTGCCCAAGAAGATCGCCCTGGAGCTCTATCAGCCGTTCATCATCCGCAAACTGAAGGAACGAGGCCTGGCAGACACGATCAAGAGCGCCAAGAAGATGCTCGAGCGGCGGGATCAGGAGATCTGGGACATTCTGGAGGAGGTGATAGTCAATCACCCGGTACTGCTGAACCGTGCCCCGACGCTGCACCGGATGGGTATTCAGGCGTTTGAGCCGGTGCTGGTGGAAGGCAACGCGATCCGCATCCACCCGCTGGTGTGCAAAGGTTTCAACGCTGACTTCGACGGTGACCAGATGGCGGTGCACCTGCCGCTGTCGATCGAGGCTCAGACCGAGGCCCACGTGTTGATGATGTCCACGAACAACATCTTCAGCCCGGCCAACGGAAGCCCGATCATGTCACCTTCGCAGGACATCGTGATGGGGATCTTCTACCTGACGTGCGAGCACTCGCCCAGGCTACCGGGGACGGAGGCCAGGGTTCCGAGCTTCTGCGACACGCACGAGGCGATGATGGCCTACGCGCAGGGGAAGGTCACCGTCCACGAGAAGATCCGGTGCCGGATCGATCGGGACCAGGTGGTGGCGTCGCAGGAAGCCGACCCCGAGACGTTACCGGCGAACCGCGCGGTGGAGACGACGATCGGCCGGTTGATCTTCAACGACATCCTGCCTCCCGAGATGCCGATGTACAACTACCCGTTGAGCCAGAAGGGTGCGGGCCGGGTAATCGCCGACTGCCACTATTTGCTCGGGCGGGCGGCGACGACCGACCTGCTCGACGGGATCAAGGAGCTGGGGTTCAAGAGCAGCACGCTGGCGGGATTGTCTTTCGGCCTCCACGATCTGCGGGTGCCGGCCGCCAAGCCGAAGATCATCGCCGCCGCCCAGAAGACCGTGGACCGGATCGAGCGGGGGTACCAGCATGGCGCGATCACGCCGATGGAGCGGCACAATCAGTTGATCGACGTGTGGGTCCACGCCCGGGAGCTGGTCACCGAAGAAATGATGAAGGAGCTCCAGCACGACCGGCGGGACGAGGAAGGGAGCTACCTGACGGCGAACGACGAGCGAG
This sequence comes from uncultured Planctomycetales bacterium, assembly GCA_964579675.1. Classification (GTDB taxonomy): domain Bacteria; phylum Planctomycetota; class Phycisphaerae; order UBA1845; family PWPN01; genus CAZOIA01. The sequence goes on from CAZOIA010000187.1 coordinate 2,066, forward strand.
GCACCTTCTACCTGAACCCGATCTTCCTGATGACGGACTCGGGTGCTCGCGGCTCGGTGGATCAGATCCGGCAGTTGGCGGGGATGCGTGCTCTGATGGCCAAGCCCTCGGGAGAGATCATCGAGACGCCGATCAAGAGCAACTTCCGCGAGGGGCTGACGGTGCTGGAGTATTTCAGCTCCACCCACGGGGCGCGGAAGGGACTGGCCGATACCGCGCTCAAAACCGCGGATTCGGGTTACCTGACCCGGAAGCTGGCCGACGTTGCCCAGAACGTGATTGTGAACCAGTTGGACTGCGGCACGATCAACGGTATCACCAAGGGCGCAATCTACAAGGGTGAAGAGGTGGCGGTCCCGTTGCGCGAGAGCATCATCGGACGCAGCGCGCGGGATTCAATTCGCAACCCGGTGACGGACGAATTGATCGTGGCCGAGAATCAGATCATCACCCGTCAGGTCGCCGACAAGATCGAGGAGCTGGGTCTGGATACGATTCGCGTCCGGAGCCCGCTGACTTGCGAGAGTCCGCTGGGGATCTGTGGCGCCTGTTACGGCGTTGACATGTCCACGGGCAAACCGGTTGAGGAAGGGATGGCGGTTGGGATCCTGGCCGCCCAGTCGATCGGCGAGCCGGGGACGCAACTGACGATGCGCACGTTCCATACCGGAGGCGTGGCGACGCGGGCGGTGGTGGAGAACGAACTCCTGAACGCTCATCCCGGCAAGGTCGTCTTCCACGACCTGAACGCGGTTGAGGTACAGTCCGTGGGCGACACGCCGAGCCGCGTGGTTACACTCAAACGCAACGGGGAGATCGCCATCAATGACGAGAAGGGTCGTGAACTCGAGCGATACAAGGTCCCCTATGGTGCCGAAATCCTCGTGAAGGCGGGCGACGAGGTATCCTCCCGCACCCGACTGGCGACGTGGGACCCACACTTGACGCCGATCCTGGCGGAGGTGGGTGGGTTCGTGCGGTTCCATGACGTTACCGAGGGCGAGACCGTCCGTCTGGAGCAGGAGCGGGCCGGTGCGAAGTACATCGTGATCGAGCACAAGGGCGAGAAGCATCCCCAGATCATCATCGAGGATCGCGAAGGCAACGTGCTGGACTACCACTATCTGCCGGCGAAGGGACGGATCGAGGTGGCCGAGGGCGATGAAATCCACCCGGGCACCCTGCTGGCCCGTCAGCCCCGGGCGATCGCCGGAACACAGGATATCACGGGCGGTCTGCCGCGGGTCACCGAGATCTTCGAGGCCCGCAAGCCGAAGGAACCGGCGGTGATGGGAGAGATCTCTGGTGCCGTCGAGATCCGTGCCGACAGGCGACGCGGCAAGATGACGATAATCGTCCGCTCCGAAAGCGGCATGGAGAAGGAACACCACGTTCCTCAGGACAAGCAGGTGCTCGTGCACGCAGGCGACTATGTGGTGGCGGGCGACCCGCTGGTCGATGGACCGCTCGTTCCCCACGACATCCTGCGGATCAAGGGCGAAGAGGCCCTGCAGGCTTACCTGCTCGCCGAGATTCAGGCGGTTTATCGCAGCCAGAACGTCTCCATCAATGACAAGCACCTCGAGATCATCCTGATGCAGATGCTGCGCAAGGTGAGAATCGACTCGCCGGGCGACAGCGATTTCCTGCTCAGCGAGGTGGTGGATAAGTTCAGGTTCCGGGCTGAGAACGAACGTCTCGCCCGGAGCGTCAAGAGCAAGGATCCCGGCGACAGTGAGTTGACCGCCGGCGATATCATCCCGAAGAGCGAGTTCGAGGAACTCGTGGCCAGGATCGAGGAGGCAGGCGGGAGCCCACCGACCAAAGACCGGAGGCCCAAGCCGGCGACGGCCAAGACGTTGTTGCTGGGGATCACCAAGGCTTCACTGCAGAGCGAGTCGTTCATTTCCGCAGCCTCCTTCCAGGAGACCACCAAGGTGTTGACCGAGGCGTCGATCAGCGGGTCGTCGGATCAGTTGGTTGGCCTGAAGGAGAACGTGATTCTGGGGCACCTGATCCCCGCGGGGACGGCATTCAAACCGCATTTGGACCTGCGGGTCCGTCACCTGGCCGAGCCGGTACCCGAGCGCGAGGTGGAGCCGGCGGAGGCTCACGCGATGATGCAGGAAGCCTCCGCTACGGTGGCGGAGATGGCGTCCGCGGGGGTCCCGGCGGCATCGGCCGGAAGCGACGAGGACCTCAACCCGATCGAGCAGCAGCGGGACCAGTCGCACGCAAGCAGCATTTGACTGGAGTTACCCGTCGCTGTGCGGTATGATTCGTTGCCTGGGCCCGGGCAGGGCCGGGCACCCTGATGAAACTCGAGGATGTCAATGCCAACGATCAATCAACTGGTCCGGCGCGGGCGAAAGAAACAGCCTCGCAAGTCCAAGGTACGCGACATTGATCAGTGTCCGCAGAAGCGCGGGGTCTGCCTGATTGTCAAGACTCAGACCCCCAAGAAGCCCAACTCCGCCCTGCGCAAGGTTGCGCGGGTCCGGCTGACCAACGGGAAGGAAATCACCGGCTACATACCTGGAATCGATCACAATCTCCAGGAGCACTCGATCGTGCTGGTCCGCGGCGGCAGGGTGCGTGATTTGCCCGGCGTTCGGTACCACGTTATTCGGGGGGCGCTTGACTGCGCCGCCGTGCAAGTGGACAAGGGAGGTCGGCTGCGGAATCGTGGGCGAAGCAAGTACGGCGTGAAGCGGGGTAGGAAATAATCGGGCGGTATCGACGGCCGCAGTGGTTGTCGCGGTGCGAGGAACGGGGCCTCCGGGTCGATATTCAATCATGACTGAATGGCCGGCGCCCGGGCCGGCGGTTTGGCCTGCGCCGGCGGGGCGTTTTCCTCAGGTTTTGTGCAGATTTGGTTTGCCAGTATTCGATGATTGACGTATAAATAAGATAGCAACTGGCAAGCCGTTCGATAGCATTTCTCTTTCGAACTCTTCGGGGTTTCATGGGGGAAAGGGTCGGACGGCGGCCGAGAGTCCTTCTTGCAAGGACACCATGCGGGCCCACCGACGGCGGTTGGTGGGCAGGGCAAAGCCCGGCGACATCGGCCAGCGGCCGAAGGCATGCCGGTGCGATGACCCGGGGTAGTTCTTGCCCAGAAAGGAGGTGGTCCGTTGAATTATCGCATAGGTGAGCTGCCGTAGGGCGGCCAACGCAGCTGCCCTGCGGCAGCCACATCAGATTCAGGGGTCCCCGACCGGTTGGCCGGGGACCCCGCTTTAGTGCGCCGGGGCATGGGGTGGGTCTCGAAGGTGGAGGTCCTCTACGGACCGATATCACCGGACCGCGAGCCGAGACAGATCGGTCTCCTCCGTGTTTGCCGGGGTGAGGTGGCTGGCTCTACTGGTTGTCGCAATCGGGGTCGGGCAGGACGTTCGCGCCGCTGAGGCACCCCTGGAGGATAGCAAAGTCGTCGTGGTCCACGTCGCGGTCGCCGTCGAGGTCCGTCTCCTGGCAACCCGGACCCTGCGGGGCGTTTCCCGGGCCGGTCAGGCACGCCTGGAGGCGGCCGAAATCCTCCATATCGACGTCAAGGTCGAAATCGAAATCGGGATCAACCACCCCCTGATCGAAGACGGCGGCCAACGTGTGGGGGCCCGCACCCACATCCGGGAAGTACAGGTAGTTCTCGTCGCTGGTCGCGTTGCCCACCGGGCCCCCGATGGTCCAGACAAGGCTGCCGTCCAGCGTCACGATGGCCAGGGCGCCAAGTTTCGGCACCGCGACTTGGCCGGTCGCGCCGGTCGGCACGTCGATGTCGGCGTCGTAGGTTTTTTCGCTGCGGTCGACCGTGTACTCGATGGAGATGCCGCCGAGCGGCGTGGGCATCGTGCACTGCACCCAGGTCAACTCGCCCGGATGTGGGGTGATCTCGAACGTGGCGAACCCCGGGGAGGTGGGCTGGATGCCCGCGACGTACTCGCTCATCAACCACGCCGCGCCGGCTGAAAACGCATGGTCCGTATTGCGCAGCCCGCTCTCGACGCCGCCGTCCGGCATGATGAACTCCCACATCGTCCGGCCGGGATCGCCGTCCACCATCACCTGCCAGGGCCGGCGAATCGCTTCGAGTGCCCGAAGGTCGTCGTGGTTGAGGAACCGCGCTTCGACCTCGTACTGGACGTACCAGGCCCAGACGTGATTTCCGTGGCCCCAGGTGCCGTAATGCGGCCAGGCACTGCGGGTCCCGATTGACGACCACATCCTGGTCTCGATCTGGTCGAGGATGGGTGTGATCTTCGGCTCGTCGGCGATGCCGTAGAGGATGGTCAGGGTGTTGGCGTCGAGCGGATAGTGGCTGTGATCATCGGTCCCGTCGTAATAGAGCTGTTGCCCGGCATCGTAGAGGTGCGCGTTCATCGCGGCCACGACGGCATCGGCTCGGGCGGTCCAGTTGGCGGCGTGGGTGGTGTTGCCCAGGGCCTCGGCCATCTCGGCGGCACATCGCAACGACCGTACGTACAGGGCGTTGAACGAGGTTACCCCCCCCTGCCGCAGGAAAGACCAATACCAGTCGCCCAGACCCAGGGTGATGAGCCCGTCGCCCCTCATCTTGCGGACTGACCAGTCGTCAAGCACGCCCAGAAGGGCCGGGTACATTTCGCTGACGAAGGCCAGGTCGCCCGTGTGCATCCAATGATGGTGCAGCGTGAGGACCCACCAGAAGGTGTAGTCGTCGAGCCACTTGGCGGAGAAGCCGTCTCCGGCCATGTAGGTGTTCCCGGTGGCGTTGGCGGCCGGGATCTTGCCCCGCAGGATGGGCCCCCACATATCCTCGATGGCCTGATCGTACTGATGTTCAGCCCCGTCGCGCATGGTCTGGGCGATGATCTCCGGCTCCCAGTGGGCGGCGTACATGGCGCGCTGGGCGGGGTAGAAATCGCCCCAGACCCAGACGCGGTCGCGCTTGGCCCCGTCGTTGATGGTGTTCAGTTCGGCCCGCTCCCAGTCGTCCCAGTCGGCGACCAGGAACTCATCGTCGAACGCGTCGCTGAACAGCGTCGTTTGCCCGTCCGAGACGGCGACGTTGTCAACGTGGAAGTGTTCACGGTTCGTCTCGTCGGAATAAAACCCGATGCGTCCCTGACCGAACGTGTTATCGACGGTAGTGTCGATCAGCTCAGCGTCCAGGTAGGTCCGAATGGTCGAGCCTTCGAGTTCGGTGCGGACGTGGTGGATCTCGCCTTCAGCGACCGGGAACGGCAAACCGACAGAGGTGATCGAGGAATACCCCCCGTTCTGGCGGACGTGCTTCCGGAGCGTGTTGGCGTTCGCACCCCCCTCGGCCGCTACAATTTGCCACATGTAGGTGTTGTCCCGGTCCACCGCCCGGAACGCCCAGCCGCAGCACCTGCCCAGAGGCATGATCTTGAAATCGAAATCCAGGGCGTAATCGGTCCACCCGGACCCGGGCACGGTGAAGCCGAAGGGCCCGCCCGGAACGAAGTCGTCGCCCTCGTAGGAGATCGACAGCATCCCGTCCTCGATCTCCCAGGGCCCGTCGACGTCGTTGCCGCTGGTCGTGCTGATCTCCACCGTGTAGACGCAGCCGTACCAGATCCGGTTCAACAAGTCATCGTCGCAGAGGAAGTGACCGTCGTAGGTATCGGCGGTGCCGACGTAGGGCGTGTGATAGACGCGGACTGCGTCGACCTCGACGGTCCCGCTGTGGGGCAGGTAGAGCAGCAGATAGCGGAACCCTCGCCGGTTGTCGGTTCGCCAGGTCACCCCCGGGCGCCCGGTCACGGCCAGATCGCCGAGATAATACGCGCTCGTATCGCTGCCGATGTCGAGGTATTCGAGCCGCTGACTGAACGCCGCTCCCAGCTCGGTGGTGATGGTTGACCCGAACACGATCTCGATCTTGCCGCTCACCGGCAGGCCGAAGTCGATCGCCAGCTTGGGCGAAACGGCGCCGGTCCGGGTCAAGGTGGCTGAGATGCCGTCCTCGACGAGGACCTGAGAGGGGTTGATGATCGTCCCGTCATTGTTGTAGGCAAACGAGATGGCCACGGGGTTGTTGAGGCGTGAGGTTGGGCCGGCTATGTAATCCTCCCAGTTCGTCGAGGCGGGTTGAGCGTACACGACGGCGGCCAGATGGCCAGCCGGCGGCATCCCTCCAATCGCCAGGACAACAACGAGGAGGAAATATGCGTTCAGTGTCCGCCGCGAACTGTGTTTCTCCACGGTGTTCTCCCGCAACCTTGTCTCGGGCCTGTTCCTGCTGCCCCCTGCCTCCGCGACCCCACTCATTATACTCGAACTGAGCCGTTCTTCTCGCCGGAGGGTGGTAACGCCAGGGACAGCGGCAATTCATTGCCGTGTGCTGGTATTGCCGGGCGCGGGTGTGAAGTGGGGCTGCGAATAAGGAGCTTACTTTCACCACCACTTGAAGTGCGAAGCGAGTCCACCCCGCAACGGCTTCGTGCGCTTCTTCTTCGGCTTGCCGGCGCTGCGCGTGCCCTGGTTGGCGGCGTCGCGAGGGGCTTTGCTTTCAGGCTTCATGGACAGAGAAATCCGCTGGGCCTCCTGATCCGCCTTGATCACGCGAACTTCGATTTCCTGCCCTTCCTGGACGACGTCGCAGACCGCCTTGACGTGCCTGTCCGAGAGCTCGGAGATGTGGACAAGCCCCTCGACGCCGGGCACCAACTCCACGAACGCCCCGAAGTCGGTGATCTTGGAGACCTTTCCCGTCACCCTCGTGTTGGGCGGGAAGCGACTCTCGACGGTTGTCCAGGGGTTCTCCTCCGTCTGCTTGAGGCCCACGGCAATACGCCTTTTGTCCGGGTCCACCTTCAGGACGACCACCTCGGGGGTGTCGCCGATATTGAGCAACTCTGATGGGTGGGTGATCCGTCGAGACCAGCTCATCTCGCCGAGGGGGAGCAATGCGTCTACACCCTCTTCCAACTCGAGGAATGCTCCGAAGTCTGCCATTCGGACTACGCGAGCCTTGCACCGTTCGCCCGCGGGGTACCTGGTCTCGATACCGTCCCACGGGTCTGGCTTGAGCTGTTTGAGCCCTAATGAAACCTTGCCCGTCTGGCGATTGACCTTGAGGATACTCACTTCGAGGGATTGGCCCTCCTGAACCACCTCTCTGGGGTGCCTGACCCGCGACCAGCTCATCTCGGTCAGATGGAGCAACCCTTCGGCCCCGCCCAGGTCGATGAACGCGCCATAGTCGGTGATGTTGGAGACGATGCCGGTCCGCTTCTCACCCTCTACGAGTGTACCGATGACCTGAGCCCGTTTCTCCTTGCGCTGTTGTTCGATGTACTTTCTTCTGCTGACGACGAGGTCGCGGGTTGTCGGGTCCACCTGAGTCACGATGCAGGTGAGGTGCTCGCCAATCAGGGTCGAGATGTCCCGAAGCCGGCGGACGTCCACTTGGGAGGCAGGCAGAAAGGCCCGCGCGCCTCCGATGTCAATGTCGAGCCCACCCTTGTTCATTCCGGTGACGACGCCTTCGAGCGTGTCTCCCGGCTGGACCGACTGCCAAAAGGAGAGCTCGTCCGCTTGCCGCTTGTTCAGGATGAGCAGACCGCCATGGGGCTCGACCCCCTCGACGATGACCGCAATCTCGTTGCCCTCCTGAGGGATCGGTTGCCCGGCGAATTCGACGATGGGGACGAACCCCTGCCGGTTGTCGTCGAAATCGACGAACACGCGCTCGGAGGTTACCCGGACGACTCTTCCTCGAAGCACCGCGCCGTGGTCGGCAAGAGATTGAACGGGCGGAGCGGATGGGGCCGGCGGGGCGGCATCGGAGGTCGGGTGATCGCCGGCGGTCTCGGCCGACGGGTTATCGGGCGCGTGGTTGGGGCCGTCCAAGCGGCTCACCTCGGATGGCCCGGGCTGCGGGTCAGCCGGTTCGGAAACGCCGTTGCCGGTCGATCCGCCGGTCGGAGCGTTGCTGGACCCGGGTGAAGATTCCGGTTGGACAGGGCGATCGATCGGGGTATCACTCATCACCGCTCTCGCGTTCCGACCCAATAATGTGGTCAAGTTCGCCCCCCGCCCACTGCGGGTGGCGGATCTCGGCGTGCCGTCCGTGACACGTCCTCGACTACCATCTTGTCCCAGCAGGCGGGGCCCGGTCAAGCCCTGTAGGTTCTGCGCCGTGGCCTGACAGGCTCGCAACGCGGTTGGCGGCCGTGATCGACCCGGGGCTCTTGTTCCGTCCTGGCGTACGCTCGACGACGGTGCCGTTGGCAGCTCTGGGACTGAATCATTATCGTTCAGAAGGCTGCGACCCATGAGTGACGAACTGTGCCGGAGTTCGGCGTATGGGACCGGGTCCCCTCTGCTCAGCGGCGAAGCGGCCTCCACCCGGTGAGGGGTCCCGCCGGTACTACAGGCCCGCTTGAGGAGCGAGGTTGCCTCTCTGGCAGCGGGAACCGCGGCATTGGCTTCTCCTGATGCTCGCGCACGTTCGGTTTGCCTGGCGTCAAAGGCGTGTGCGCGGGCAGAAAATGGGGTGTCTACGGCGGTCCCCGAGGTGCTCGTTCTCGGAGGCGGCGCCCGCTTTTCACGGGTGCGTGACAGTTCCGGCGGGGACCTTCGGGCGGAGAAGGGGACGGCACC
>CAZOIA010000188.1:0-10589 GCA_964579675.1 uncultured Planctomycetales bacterium
CGATCCTCGGGTTTCTCATGGAGGTCATAGATCGTCTTGCCGTCTTTCAGCAGGCCGGTCGCCGTTTCCCAGCCCCCCAGGCCGGCGAAGAAACTGCCGGTCTTCTGCCAGGCGAGGATGCGGGCCTGCAGGGCGCGCTCGATCGCATCGACCAGGTTGCCGATGGGCTCTCCCCGATTCTCGAGGAAAGACGCCGCCCGGACCAACTGGGCTGCGTGCTCTATGCCCTGGGCCACGATCATCCTGCTGGACCGTGGATGAGGGTAGCGCCAGCCGCCCACCGGATCCTGGGCTTCGGCCATGAAGTCCGCCACCGCCCGGATGACGTCGCGCAGCTTCGGCTCGTCGGGGAAGTAATGACCCAGAGCGGGCAGACCCGCCAGCGCATAGCCGATGATATAGGGTTTGGCGAACGGGTGCTTGTAGCCGACCTGGTCATCGTCGATAAACGGAGACTGCTTCACGATTGGAGCCCCGCTTTGGCTGAAGAGGTCCCCCTCGGAAAGGCGCGTTCGCAACTCGCGAAACAGGCGCAGACCTCCGTCGAGCTCCGCCTTTTTGTTCGTGAACTGATAAAGCCTGAGGAAGTCGAGCACGTCGCCGATATTCCGGCATTCGCCGCCATCCGCGTGCACTCCGTCCCTGGCGAACTTCACCTGCCAGCGCAGCGCTGCGGCCATACGAGGATCGCCCGTCTCTTCGTAAGCGTAGAAGAAGGAATCGTAGCCTTTCGTGCAGAAGCCTACGGCGGTGTTGGATCGCCACATGAATGTCCGGTCATTTCTGTGTTCCTCGTGGATACTGGCCGCGTTGTTGTAACGCGTCCCGCCGAAACGACGTGGATCCGCAGTGCCCCACCAGACGCTCAGATCGTGGAAGTTACTGCACCAGTGCAGGGCAACGCTGCGCAAACGGGGGTCGCCGCTGCGGTAGTACTCGTGAAGGACGGCCGGACAATGGTTGAGACGATTCATTCCGAAAACACCCGGCTCCGGCAGGCTGGTGACGTTGCCGAAGTCGTCGCCAAGTAATGACCCATGCGCCATGGCATCGACGTGAAACTGTCGCGCGTCTTCGAGCACGGGCCATGGGGTCAGGTCGGTTCTGACCCCGCTCTGGTAGATGGCGTCAAAGGCTTCCGGTGGGATATGAGCCCGCTGGGGCGGTTCCAGCAGTGCCGTCCACGGCGCGGGCTCCGGCGGGCTCAGGACAACCGAGGCTGTCCGCCAGGCTGCATGCTGGTGCGGCACCCGCTCGGCCGCGAGGCATCGCGCGTACGTTACCTGCGAACCATCGACCTTATTCCTGCACGCCAGCATACCTCGTCTCTTGAAGTGGGCGTCGGGAAAACACATGCGGATCGCTTCGCCCTGTATCCAGGCCGCCTCTCCCTTGTCAAAGAGATGCTCAACCGTCTCATCCCCGACAGGTCTTTTGGTATCCCCCGCGTGCATCGATGCCAGTTTCGGGCCGGTCACCTTCCACCCCACGTCCGGTGCCCTGCCGTCCCCGTCCAGCAGGCGCTGCAGGTGCAGCCGGAGCGCAACCGTACCGAGCGAACTCGCCCGGACCTCCAGAATCCGAGGCCAGCGGGCGTCCGGAATCAGCATCCGCACCCACACGTAGTGCTTGCCGTGCTCGATGACTTCCGTCGTGGGCGTCACCGACCAGGCTCGTGGCGGGGCGATCAACTCGGCTCGCCAGATCACCTTTCCCCGACGGCCGATGGCAACGCCGGCGTCGCTTACCTGGAGGTCTACCTCTCCGATCCGCCCGCGGAAACCCCCTGAGCTCAAGGTCGGTTGGTCTTGCCCGTTTTCGCGCGGTTTCAACGCGAGATGAAACCGGCGGTCGGTCGCGTCGGTGAAAGGGTAGACGAAAGTGACAATCGCCCGCCGGACCGAGGCTGGTCGCCCGGCATGATGAGTCAGGGGCCGAACGTCGGGGATCATCTCCTCGTCACCGGTTCGCACCACCAGTCCGCACTCGGCGGGGAAGGTGCCCGGGGCAAACGGCACCGACACCCGGACAAGCTGCGAGCCGCGTCCAGCAGGCCTGACGGTGAAGACGGGCAGCGGCCGGCCGCTGGGGGAACACACGCCCGTCCTGGGCGCCGCGGGCGGCACGAAGGCGAATCGCCAGACCCAGTCCGCAGCCTCCTTCTCCTGGCTGATGACCGTGGCCGCGGATGCTTCTGTGGATAGCATAGCCACGGCCAAGAGCAGACCAGACACTGTACGTGCAAAACCCATCGCTTGACCTCCACAGTTTGGGTTAAGGGGCTGGCGGGCATTCGGGTGAAGCATCCGTGAGGATCTTCAATCGGTACGCCGCCCAGTGACGCATGTGGTGGGCGTCCGGCAGCTCGCCCAGCTCAACGCATTTGCGGTACGCGGCGACGGCATCGTCGCGCTTGCCCTCGATCTCCATCCGTTGGCCGACGTAGAACCAGGGGAAACAGGCGAAGCGCTCCTTGTAACGCTCGTGGTTTCGCCAGCGAGTGGTGTACTGCTCCTGGCTGACCAGATCCAGGAAGTAGGCTGCCGTCCAGTGATCGGGGTCCGCATCCTGCGGCGGCTGAGGCGACCATTGATCGAACCGGGAAATGGCCTTTTCAAAGGCTGCCTTGGCTTCGTGGGGCCGTTGGCAGTGGCCGAGCGCGCATCCCAGCGACACGAGGTAATCTGCTGCGTGGTAGTCCATCCGCTCGACAGCATCGCGGATTGCTGCTGAAGCTTCCTCTACATCTCCACCGAGCCACAAATACTTGCCCCGCGCGTAATGGTCTTCCGGCGTGACCGGCGCCGGATTTGCCGAGCGCGCAAGCTCCACCGCCTTCTTCGCACCGGCGGGAGACTCCATTTCAAGAGCCTCTAGTCTTTCGCTCAGGGAAGGCCTACTCTCCTGGTTGGAAGGTGGCTCGCTGGGCCGGCTGCTCAGGGTAGGCACGCCTTCCCGGGTGCTCAAGGAGCGCCCGATCCTCTGGGCAAACGCCGCCTCAACTTCGCGCACAATGGGCTGGCGGTCTGGTGTGTCAGCCCATCCTGCATCGACCTGACGTTGAACCTGCTGAAACGTCTCCGATGCCTTCGCGTTTAGCCCCAGCTTCTGTTGTGTGAGAGCAATATAGGCCGTCTCCGCAAGAGCGCCACCGCACATCTCATTAGCGCGGGTAAGATTCACCAGCGCGTCCTCGTATGCGCCGAGACGGTACTGTGCAACGCCAACCAAGCCGTGACTCCAAGAATAATCGGGTGCGATTTCGCGTGCGAGCTCGCCCAGGCGAAGCGCCTTGTTGTACTCTTCGGGATTCCCACCTTGCCATTTCACTATCTCCCAAGCCCGATCCAAGAGGATATACGCATCATGCTGGTAGTATTCGGCAAACAGCAGAGCCTCGGCTCGGCGGGACTCCGGGATTTCTGGATCAGCCGATAGGCTGGCTATCACTTTGCTTCGTTCCAGGAGCTTCGTGAACCTCGCTTCCACCAGCTCGCGTACAGCCTCAAACGAAGCTCGCCGCCTCGTCGCTTCCAACTCTCCGAGAATCAGCCGTTCCGCCTCTCGCATGAAAGCCACTGAGTCCTCGTTCGCCGCCCGGCCGGGGTCGACCAACATGGCCCATGCGCGGAGCAGGTTGCCCTCAGCCTCCTTCGTCTGGCTAAGCTGTTGATGTGCCATCGCCATGAACGAGACGGCCCAACTGCTGCGATACCCGCAAAGCCTGTCTGCATTGCGAAGCGTAGTTAAGGCCTGCGCGTACTCACCGAGGCGGTACTGGGCGATGCCAAGCGCGGTGAGGTAAGCGCCGTTATCCGGAACGCGCCGGCATGCAGTCTGGGCCTTGTGGAGAGCCAGTAGGTACTCATCATGCCCGCGATCGGGCGCTCTCAGTACCTCACGACTCTCTTCATTGAGTTGATCCGGTTTGGTTGCTTCGATCAACCTTGACTGGACATCGGCAAATCGGGCGGCGTCATTCATCGCTCCCGGCGCGTACAGAGACTTGAGAGCCTTCAGCGCCATCCGGCGCCAACGATCAGGAACATGGGGCCAGCTTCCTTCAATGGCCGTGAGGGCGTCCTCCAGAAGGGCCTCGGCCTCGACGCGACTATCCGGTTCGCCGTGCTCTGCCAATAATCGGCCGAGGCTCAACTTGACGTCCGTCACACAGAGGTCGTCATAACCCAGGCGCGACTGGAGTATTTCAAGCGCCCTCCGAAAAAGTGGCTCAGCCTCGTCCCACTTGCCTTGCCCCTCAAGCAGGGCCGCCCGGTGAAGCAGTCCGTATGCCGCATCAGGGTGGTCGTCTGCCTCGGCGTTACTGCTCGCATGCCACAGTCTCACGGTGCCATCCTGGCTGCCCGTAGCCACAGTCCTCCCGTCGGGTGCAAAGATAAGAGAATGCACGTTGCCCTTATAACCTTTCAGGCAGGCTATCTCTTGGCCCGTGGCCACATCCCAAAGCCGCACCATGTCATCTGCGCCACCCGTAACCAGGCCCTTCCCATCTGGGGCAAACGCCACCGAGAAAACCGGCCCCCAACTCCCCCGCAACTTCCTATGCGCTTGCTGTGCACTTAAGTCCCAGAGGGTCACAACCGAATCCCAACTCGCGGCAGCCAACGTTGAGCCCTCGGGACTAAGGGCCAGACAGTGGATCCCTGCGTCGAGGCGCGGATCTCTTGCGTAGGCCAGAGTGTTTTTCAGCTCTAGCGTCCCGACGTTCCACAACTTGACGCTATTGTCCACGCTCCCGCTGGCGAGCGTTTCATTGTTAGGGGAGAATACCAGGGAACGAACACGACCGGTGTGACCTCGAAGCATTCCCCGCTTGAGCCCCGTTCCTGTATCCCACAGCACGACTGTGCCATCATTGGCTCCCGACGCAACCATATCTCCGTCACAGGAGAAGGCCACAGACCAGATCTGCCCCTTTGCTTCCTCTTCCAACGTGGCTAAGTTCTGAGTGGTGGCTACGTTCCAGAGCTTCACGGTTCCGTCGCTGCTAGCTGATGCCAGCACGGTGCTGTCAGGAGAAAAGGTGACTTGATTGACGCTTCCCGTGTGGGCTTGCACCGTCGCTCGTTCTTGTTTTCTGACCGGGTCCCACAGAGTGAAGGTCCCGTCGCTTCTCCCAGCAGCCAGCGTTCCGCCGTCCAGCGTAAAGGCAACTGAATTCACGGGACTCTGCCGCGCCGGGCTCAACTCAACGTAACCTCCGTCGAGACAACCGACGCGCGCGCCTTCCACGTCTTTCAGACTCCACAGCTTGACCGTACAATCCAGACTTCCCGTGGCTAGTTTGTCTCCCTCCGGGGAGAAGGCGACGGCGTAGGTTCGACTTAGATGACCCTTTAGCGTGGCTCGCGACTGCCCCGTGTTGGCGTCCCAAAATCTGACGGTGCCGTCCCCAACGGCGGTTGCCAGTATCTTGCCATCAGGCGAAAACGCCAATGAATGAACCCACTCGCGGTGTACTAGACTGACAGGTTCTCGCGGCCCGGTCAAGTTCCAGAGATTGGCGGTTCTGTCGCGGCTTCCTGTCGCCAAGAGCTCGCCGTCGGGACTGAAGGCTATAGCGAAAACCAGGTCCGTGTGTCCCCTGAGCGTAGTCTGTCTCGTCCCCGTATTTGGGTCCCAGAGTGTAACCGTCCCGTGGGTGTTTGCCGTTGCCAGAGTCTTCCCGTCTGGTGAGAACGCCAGGCCCAACCGCCAGAGGTCGCAGCTATCCAGCCGAAGAACGGTCTGTTGCTCATGCGTGGCTACGTTCCATAATCTCACCGTGCCATCCGGGCTCCCAGTCGCCAGAACCTCGCCATCGGGGGGCCGGAAGGCTACTGTATGCACGTACCGAGCATGCCCTCGCAAAGTGGCACGCTCTTGTCCACTCGAGAGATCCCAGAGTTTCGCGGTGCAATCGCCACTCCCAGTCGCTAATGTCCGTCCGTCCGGCGAGAATGCGAGGCTATAGATGATAGCGTTGTGGCATCTGAGGGTGGCACGTCTCTGGCCGGAGGTCGTATCCCACAGCCTCACAAGGCCTTCACCACTTCCGGTGGCCAGTATCGTGCCCGTAGGCGAGAAGGCCAAAGCTTGAATTGCGGTTGCGCCCCCGTACAAGGTAGATTGGCCTGCGTGGCAGAGGTGCCAAAGGTAGTACCATTCGAAGCCGCGGAGATCGTGCTGGTCCGGGCTCGGCCGGTGAGTCTCCAGGAGTTCTAAAACTCGCCTCACGTTCGCTTGTTCCCAGGCTTCCTGAGCCAACTTCATGTGAGCAGCATACAGGTGGCGCCGGGCCAACATTTCTCGGTTCTCGGCCTGGGCGCGGGCCTCCTCGGCGATTTGGCGCTGTTGGGCCTCAGCGCTCTGCGCATCCTGCGCCTTCGCTTCGGCAATAAGCGCCTGATCACGCTTGACCACCGCCTGTCGCCAGTAGCCGAGCGAGACGACCAGCGCGGCGGTGACCACGAGCACAAAGCTCCCCGCCACGGCCGCCGGAGCCTTGTACCGCCGCAGGGTCTTTTTCAGCACGTAAAACGTGCTGTCGCGCTTGGCCTCGATTGGCTGGCCGGCGAGGTAGTGGTGGACGTCGCGGGCGAGCTCGCCGGCGGTCTGGTAGCGGCGGTCGGACTCCTTGCTCAGGCACTTGAGGACGATCGTCTCGACCTCGTCGTTGATCTGGCGGCGGATGGTGCTCGGTCGGGTGGGCGCAGCCTTGAGGATGTTCTCCAGCACGTCGCGCATGTTGCCGACGACCTCGTAGGGGAACTTCCCGGTCAGCATCTGGTACAGGATGACGCCGAGGGAATAGACGTCGGTCCGGGTGTCGATTCTGTCGGGTGCGCCCTCGGCCTGTTCGGGGCTGGCCCAGGGGAGGCTGCCCACGAACTGGCCGGTGACGGTCATGACCTGGGGCCTGGAGCCCTCGGTCACCTCGCCGGCAGCCATCTTGGCCAGGCCGAAGTCCAGCACGTGGGGCTCGCCCCGGGCGTCGATCCGGATGTTCCCCGGCTTTAGGTCGCGGTGGATCACGCCCCGCAGGTGGGCGGCATTGACCGCTTCGCAGATCCTGGCGAACAGGCGGAGCGTGTTGTCGATCGGCCACCCCCCTTTGTCCCCCCTTGCTGAGGAGGGATCGCGGGGAGTTGCCTTGCTGGCCATGTACTCGTCCAGCGACTGGCCGGAGATGTAATCCATCACGTAGTAGAAGCTGCCGGCGGCCATGCCGCTGTCGTGGATGGCCACGATATTGGGGTGCTTGAGGGCACCGAGGACCTGCACCTCGCGCTCGAAGCGGACCTTGTCGCGCTTGCCGGCGAACGGACCCTCGCGCATGACCTTGATGGCCACCTTGCGCCTGGTGGTCTTCTGGATGGCCTGGTAGATCACGCCTTGCCCGCCGCGGTGGATCTCGCGGACGATCTCGTAGCCCGGGAACGAGTCCGGGCCAGGCCCGGCGAACACCGATGCGCTCGCTTCTGGAAGCTTGATCGTCTGATCGGGCGCCGTGGTCTCCCCAGGCTGTTCCAGGGCGTCGGAGCCGGGCCAGTGCTTCACCTGGCCGAGGAATTGCTCGTTCGCCAGGCATTCCTCGAGTTTGCGGCGGCAGGCATCGCACTGCTCGACGTGCCGGCGAAACTCCTCGGCCAGGCCCGGCTCGACGGCGTTGCGGGCAAGCAAGTCGATCTGTTCGGACGTCAGACAGGTCATGGTTGATCCAACCGGTGCGGCCCGGTCACCAGATGTCGGCCAGTTCCCGGGCGAGTTTCCGCAGACGCGAGCTTACCCGCTGCTTGTTGCTGTAAACGACGTCCCGCGAGATGCCGAGGTGCTCGGCAACCTTCTGGGCGGGCCAGTTCTGCATCACATACAGCCTGAAAGCCTCGAATGTCTTATCACGGACCTGCCGGCGGACCTCTCGAAGGCAATCCGCCATGATGCCGCGTTCCCATTCCTCCTCGAAGATGTCCGTCAACTCGCGATCGTCGGGGATGCGGTTCATGAACGCGGTGGAGCCTGTGCCGTCGGCCACCTGGACCTCTCGCCGGGCCAGTTGGCGGCGGGCTTCCCTGATCTTGTTGAACGCGACACCCTGGAGCCAGGACCGCAGTCGTCCCCGCTCGGGGTCGTACCTGCCGTCGCGGAGGCCCTCCACAAAGCTCAGCAGGGTGCTCTGGACGACATCGCGGGCATCCTGCTCCCGGAGTCCTGAGCGGCGGGCAAAGCCCAGCAACATGGGTTCGTAACGGGCACAGAATTGGCGCCACGCCTCCTGGTTTCCCTCGTGATGCAAGGCCTGGAGGAGTACGGTGCTGGCCACGGTCGTAAGCATGGCTCTCGGGCCCCTCGGAGTTGGTGAGCCGCCATCCCGGGCGGCCCACATGAGGCATAACAGGATAGCACGCCGCCCGCCCGCCGGTCCACCCAGGTCCGGGGTCCATGAAGAAAACCTGCCGCCCGTGTGTCAGATCACCGCCCCGGGCGTCAATAACTCCTTCGTGGCCGGTGTGGCCCGACCGGCTGAGGATGAGGCCCCGGTCGGTGGCGGTGGGAAGGCTGATTCCCCCGCCTGTTGAATCGAGTCTGGGTTCCATAGTGGAGGATCAAATCATGTCCAGCAAATCGACTCAATTAAGCAGTCTGATCCAAGACGCAGTAACCATGGTGCTGATTGTCGCCGGCACCGCTCTGTGGCTATGGGGCGACCGGTCAGACGGTGAGGAATTCGAGCAGATGGTCTCTGCCAGTGTTGTTCCCGCTGTGGTCGAAGCGCACAACCAGGCTTCGTCGAAGACCGTCCGGGGCGTTTCGGATATGACGATTGAGGAGATCAGGGCGGCGTTTGCGAATGTGCAGGCCAGACACCATGCAATCGCCGAGGCCGAGCTCGATCGCATCTGGGTCAGCGCCCTGGCGAAGCTGGGCGGGGTGTGCTGCTGGATCGTGGGCACGGTGGGATTTGTTCTTCGCTGGAGCCGCCGCCAAGGGCGGATTGCCCAACTGCCGGTACTCGGCGAGCGCGAGAAGAGGTCACTATCGGCGGCGTAGTAGGAGAACCGAAAACGTGCTACGGATGAGCATGGCTGAAACGGTATGTTTGCCGTTGTATCCGAAGAAGGGAAACGGTACACTGAATCTCGCAGGGCTCCCGGCAGGACCGATGAAGGTGAAGGGATACGGATGGACGTCCCACGTCCTATAAGTAAGCCTCCACGAATCATGCTGGTGCGCGATCCGGCTCCGCTTCTGCTTGCTTGGTTTTCCCCCGGGCGGGCCCGAATGCCAGCCCGTGCGATTACATCGTGTCGCCCGAAGGACTCACGAGGCCGGCTCGACACGCAGCCGGCAGATCGAGGGAAAGGAGATATGTCCCATGAATCGCCTGTACTTTTCGTTCGTGCGTTTGTCGGTTTGCATCGTTGCCGCGGCGGCCGTGTCCGTCGGCTCACCGGCGCTCGGCGTCGGACTGCCTGAGTCCATCGACCTCGAGATCCGCCAGGGCAACGATGTTCTGTTATCGGTGGCGGGAATCAACACCACGGGTGCGATTAACGGTTCGACCGCCATTCCGCTCGGGCCCGCGGCCAACGGGACGGAGGTTTCGATCACGATCACGGTGGACAAGCCGCTGGTGCCGGATGAGCCGAACCGGCTGTTCGAGATGCGCATTAACGGTGAATCGGGTGGTTCGCCGGCCAGTCTGTTCGACCCGCTGCAAGACGGCCAGATCGAGATCCTCATTTCTAACATGGTGTTCAGCGGGGTCGACACCGATTGGCGCGTCGCGCCCTGGCATCCCGACGAATATGAGCCGATCAACCTGGGCTGGCTGCCTTTCTTCTACATGTTGACGCACAACCAGGGCTTCGTGGATCTGCCGGGGGCCGTCGAGTATGCCTCATGGGCCAGTGCCCAGGTGCCGAAGGACGCCTGGACGGTCAACGGCTACGGGTTCTCGGAGAGCCGCAGCGGCCTGGCGACGGGGATGGCGCTGACGGCGATTCCCGACGTCAGCGGCGCGGGGTCTTCGCACGCGGGGGCACCGGAAGTGATCGTCATCAGGTCCTGGAACCCACCGGCATACTGGCCCCCGGCGCCGCAGATGGACCCCGGCTTCGTGGATGAGATGAGCGTCTCAATCAACATGCGTGACGTGGTTGCAGATCCGGTAGTAGCGGGGGCGGTTTCGCGCAAGCCGCATTTTGGCAAGGGCGATCTGGACATCAAGTTGGCGGCCGGCCCGCAGGGATTCGCGGGCACGGAGTGCCGACGGGGCGGCCCGACGCAGGTGATCCTCACGTTTAGCGAACCGGTCCAGGCCATCGACGGCACGCCGAATGATACGGAAGTCAGCCTCTCGATCGGCATCCTTCAGGGCGTATCGATTGCGGGCCCTGAAATGACCATCGACATGAGTGGGGTGCCGGACGCCTCGTGCATGAACATCATCGTGACGGGGATCGCCGACCTGGCGGGCAATCCGCAGGCTGGTAACCAGGAAGTCCATATCACGGTCCTGGCGGGCGACACCAGCGGCGACGGCAACACCGACTTGATCGACATGGCTCAGACCAAGAGCAAGAACG
>CAZOIA010000189.1:0-10048 GCA_964579675.1 uncultured Planctomycetales bacterium
GAGGCACTGCGGATCGCTCGCGAGTTGTCCGCGCAACTCGACCGGCCCTGGGCCGACGCACCGACAACGCAGCCTGGGAACTATAAGGAACCGCCGGAAAGCGAAACCGGCGAGCAGGTCTATGCGAAGATGGTGGACCGGCTCAGGCAGAAGTATCCGGACGAACTCCTGTTCGACATGCCCGGCGCGCTGAAGGATGACCTGAACAAGGCCAGCGTCTCGAAGGGGTTGGGAAAGGAGTTCACAGACCAGGGGGTGGGGCTCTCACGGAGCGCCGCCGTCTCAGTGCAGGAGGCGGACAGCAGATGGCTGATCACCGACGGGCCCCGGCGGTACACCGTGATCAAGACAGGAGATGCCTTGAAGGTGTACCGCAAGGTGCTGGAATACGTCCGCACGGGACTGCTGGATGAGCAGGTGATGTCCCGAGATCGGGACGTTCCCCAGGCCACGGCGATGGCAGGGACAAATCAGGAAATAGAGATGAGTCGGGCGGCATTCCTGGTGGCCGGACTGGAGGCACAGCCCGAGGACTTCCAGAATCACATGCGTTACTTCCGAAATGTGTATGAGACCTGTGCCGTGCCTTTCGTGGACGCCGACGGAAGCGCCTACGTGCTGCGGACGGTGGCGACGCGGCCGAAGCAGGCCCCGGCCTCGACGGAAGCCGTCCGTGACCAGTTGGTGCGGGATCTGCGGCTGCAGAGGGCTCAGGAAGAGGCGGGCAAACGAGCCGAAGCGTTGATGGAGCGGGCGGCGGAGGTCGGACTGGAAGAGGCGTTCCGCAGTGACAAGGTCCTCTTCGAGCTGCTCGGGGAAAAGGCCCTGAAGGAGCCGGCACCATTCGCCCGCAAGCGGATCCAGCAGTTCTCAGGTTGGCCGATGCGGCTCGTCCCGGGCTCGATTTCTGCTCCGCCTTTCTGGGGTGACTCCGAACTCGTGGAGGCTTGTTTCGCGCTGGCCGGTAGAACGACGACGCAACCCGCGCGGGTGCTCGTGCACCAGCAGCGCCGGCAACAGCAGTGGGTGGTCGTTCAAGTGCACGAGATCCTGCCGGTTACGCAGGCGGAGTACGATAAGCAGCGGACGGCGGCGATCAATTACTGTCGGATTCAGCGGCAGGTCAGGGTGTTGTCCAACTGGTTCGACCCCCAGCAGATTCGCGCCCGCGTCGGTTGGAAGGACGCCTTCGCGCGGGACGAGGGCAAGCCGACAACACCCGGGCAGGAAGACGAGGAACGGGCGGGGTAGTCACGTTTCCATCCGAAGTTATCGGAACCACTATATGCCAGCAATCCCCAGCTTCTGACTTCTCGGGTGACATGTCCTATCATGATTCCGGGGCATTTCGCTTCGGCTTCCAGAATCTTGTTGCAGGGGTCAGGTGGGGAAGGTGTCACCTGATCGTTCGAGCATTGCATACTTTGAGAGAAGCGTCATCATGAAACGCGCGGTTGTTGTCTGCCTGGCGGTGGGCACGGTGCTCGCGGTCGCGGACCCGGCGCGGTCGCGCTCGGCATGATCGCCCTGCCTATGGTGGCGTGGATCAGGCGACGATTCGCGTAGATCCTCAAAGTCATCTCGGGTAGCGACTGCGGGCTGTCCGATTGGACAGCTTTTCTTTGCACGTCCGGCGGAAGCGTACTCGCCGATTGCCCCGGGAGGAACGAGACCCACTCTCGCGGGCTCCGCTGGCCGCGAGGGGCGATAGCGTTTCAACCAGCGGCCGACCCTGTTAACCGATCTCGTAAACCCGCAGTTGCACCAATGAATCCGGGCGTTATCTCCGGTTGGCCGCGAATGCGCCCACGCGGCTCGCAGGTCCGTTCCGTTCCGCGAAGCCTCTTGGACCTTCTGTTCCATCTGCCAGGCATACACGCTATAATTGAGAAAGCGGAGTGCATGGTATCTGTTTCTCAACGCGAGGAGTGAGATGAACAGCGTTTCACGTTGTCACGAAGAACCTACGTCCGGTCGCGAGGGTCACCGTTCAGCGCAGAAGCGGAACGCTTCGTCGCCGCGTCGCGCGGCTGGGGGGCTATTCGCGCAAGTTCTCCGGGCGTGCCGGTGGTCGTGGTTCCTGCTGGTGCGCAATCGGTTTGCGATTGCGGTGGCCTCGCTGCTGTGGCTGATTTTTCGCAGCGGCAGTCAACCGCGTCGGATCACGTATCCGTGCCAGCAGGTGGCAGCGGCGAACGTGGGCGCATTCGCGGCAGGCTTGATACCGGTCCTGTGGCTCTCCCGCAAGCGCCGCTGTTCGGACATGTTGCCCAGGGCGGCGGTCATCCGGCGGCAACTGCTGATCGCGGGCATCATGTTCGTCGTCGCCTTGATCGGCGTGGAGACGTATCAGTTCGCCAACACGCCTGGGGAGTGTGGTCCGGTGCCCATGTTGCCCGGCACTCAAACCCCGGCGGCCAATCCCACCACGGTAGCCGTCGTGAAGGACCGCGGGCACGTCTGGCCGATACCGGCTTCGCAGGTCGAAGCCATGGTACGCCGCGCAGTAATGCTGGCCGGCGGATTCCAGGACAAGATGGTGGACGGCAACGGTGGGGGGAGCGTGGACGGGATCCTGAAAGTCGTCATCAAGCCGAACCTGGTCCAGGACCTGTGGGTGCCGGGGGACGGCGTGACCACCGACCCGAAGGTTACCCGGGCCGTGGTTCGTATCGCCGAGGAGGCGGCGCTGGCACAAGGATGGGCGCCCCAGGATATTCAGATCTTCATCGCCGAGGGAAGCGCCTCTTCCCGGGGGAGCATTGGTGTCGGGGGGCGTTTGATTACCCGCCGGGCGTTCCACGACAGCGGGTATACCTCTGAAGCCTGGAATCATACGCCCTGGCAGGGGATCGACGACGAAACCGGGGCAAAGCTGGTTGATCTGAACGATTGCGGGACCGGGAGCATCGATCCATCGCTCGATCCGCCCGACCCGAACCTGACCTGCCAGGAGGCAACCGTTTCCAATGGCGTCATCCGAACCGAGTACTGGATGCAGGACATCCTGATGGACTGCGATGTCCTGATCAGCGTGCCGACCCTCAAGAACCACGCCAATGGCAGTGTGACGATGTCGCTCAAGAATCGGGTCGGTTGCGCTCCGAGCGATATCTATCACCATCCGTCTTTCGACCAGATGAAATGGGGCGTGGTTCACTCGACGAACGACGGCTTTGGCTGGACGGTTGCGCCGGCGCCGTCGGGTATCGGCAATCTCTCGGAAGAGGATGAGATCGTGCAGCGTACGATCGTGGACCTGAACCTGCTTCGGCCGCAGGATTTCGCGGTCATCGATGGGCTGATGGGCATCGAGAACGGCCCGGTCGGCCCCAACAACGGAGGCGGCGGCGCGGGGGCACTGATGCAGAGGGAGATGGACCTGGTCATCGCGGGCAGGGATTCGGTGGCGGTGGATGCCGTCGGCTCGCTCGTGATGGGGTATGACCCGGACTATATCCCTCACATCGCCTGGGCGGACGGCACGGGCGCGCTGGGCACCGGCAACCGGTCCGTGATCCAGGTGCTCGGCGATCACGTCGCAGTGGTGCGCGAGGACTTCGCGGTGGAATGGGACGCGTGGTGCCAGCAGGCCCGGGCTGAGTCCGACTCGCCTTGGCTTACCGATATCTCCTGGGCCGAGGGCGCGCCGGTCACGATACTGCAGGACACCACAGTCTGGGCCCTGGGCAGCGGCGACAGCGGCGGCGTGACCAGCGGCTTGGTCAAGGCTGAACTGACCATCCGGCCGGCGCCCGAGGAGGCACCGGCGGGCAACCTGCTGATCAACGGCGGGTTCGAGACCGGCGACGGAACCGGATGGACCACCTGGGAATCGCCCTGGGGGAGTAACATGGTGCGGCTGTACGATTACCATGCCGGGTGCCTGGGCGACCACTGCCTCAGGCTCGGCAATACCGACACGACCGGAAGTTTCGGCGTGTACCAGGAGGTGGCGGTCGAGCCCGGCAAGACCTATCGGATCGACATGGACTGGAAGGGGTACAAGTATGGCAACCTGAACTGGTGGGAGGTCATCCTGATCGACGGGCCGTTCGACTACAACCAGGCCGACCAGGCGGACCTTGTCGAGCGAAACTACATGTACGCGTACGACAACAACACGTACGCACTTCCGATCGGGTACTTCGGATGGATCTGGGGTCACGAGCAGAACGCTCCACCCGAGAACCAGGTGGACTGGAACAACCGCAAGGGATGCCGGACCGCCACCGGCAACGTGATGACGGTCGTGCTCAAGGCGGGCAGCGACGGCAGCGGCAGCCCCGGTGTCGCCGCATGGCTCGACGGCGTCTCGCTGGTTGAGGTGACTGACGTAGAGCCCGTCGTGACGCGCGTCAATCCGCCGGTTCCCGACTTCAGTCTCGTCTGGGATTCAACGAGCTTTGCGCCCGGTGACTACCAGGCGACGGTGACAATCTACGATGCCTCGATGAACGAGGCGAGCATCACCCGGAACATCGAGCTGGTACCGCCTGAGGGCCCGATCCTCAGCGTGGGCCCGCTATCCATGTCCGCCAGCACGTTTGTCGGTGATGACCCTGAAGACGACACGTTCACGGTAGGAAACGCCGGCGTGGAGACGTTGAACTACACGCTGGAGGTCAGCGAACCCTGGCTGGAGCTGAGTGCCTGGGGCGGCTCGGTGCCGACCGGCGCCCCGCCGGATACGATCACGGTTTACTTCCACTGTTCCGCCCTGTTACCGGGACAGCACGAGGCGACGATTACCGTCTCGTGCGCCGAGGCCTACAACAGCCCGAAGGAGATCCTGGTGACGGTCGATGTGGGGACGGTGATCTGCGACTTCGCCCCGAGCGACGGCGACGTGGACATGGAGGACTTCGGTTACTTGCAGGCGTGCTACACCGGCCCGGGCAATCTGGTGACCGACCCGAGCTGCTTCAACGCTGATATTCACCCCGTGCCCGACGGGGACGGCGACGTGGACATCGACGACTTCAACATCCTGCAGGGATGTCTTACGGGGGCGAAGATAATCCCCGATCCGGATTGTGCCGGTTCGTCCGAACCGTGATCGCAGAGCAGACCGACGGTCAGCCTTCCGGGGCGCCCTCGCTTCGCTCCGGAGATGTGCTATAATTGCTCTCGGAAGAATTCCTGCCTGTTTCGTCTGAGGAGATAGGAGTAACATGGGCAACATTCGACACGTTCCGGAAGTCCGGGCGCCTGGTCATCACCAGCAGCAGGAGGGATGGAAACACGGAGCTTCGTTTCCCTCCAGTCCGGGATCGGGGGTAACGGGTAGACTCTCGCGGACCTGGCGGTGGTTCTGGTTCATTCTGGTCCGCAACCGTTTCGTCATTGCCATTGCTTCTTTGATCTGGTTGATCTGGCGCAGCGGCACCCAGCCGCGTCGGCTGGCCTATCCCTGCCAGCAGGCGGCGGCGGCGAACCTCGGCGTCTTTGCGGTCCTGGTCGTGCCCGCCCTCGCCCGGCGCCGCAAGGACCGGCGCGGAAGCACCCTCCCGCCCGCGGTTCAGTTGGCGACCGGCTCGGTCGCTCTCGCCGGGGTCCTGTTCGTCCTCGTCTCGGCGGGCGTGGCGGTGTATTCAGACTACGCCGTTGATTACAGCCCGGGCAACCCCGCCCTGGTAGACTGGCCCCGGCTCACCGCTCAGGACCTGGCCAATCCCGACTACGGTCTGAGTCCCCGCGTCTTTGCCCCGAACGACGAGGAAGCGGTGGTGGCGATCAACCGGAACGACTCGGTGACCTACGGCACGTTGCCCTACGGCCCCGGTACGAACCAGGCATACGATCTGATCTGGCAGACGGTGGCCGATCTGCATCTCGGCCCCTACGCCAATCCCCTGCGCGATCTCGTCGAGGACGTCAACGGCGATCAGGAAATCAGGGTCGTTCTCGAACCGAACTGGGTCGAGTACTACCCCGTGCGGGGCGGCGTGGGTGATCCCGAAGGCCGGTCGCCCGCCTACACTCATCCGGCGATGATGAGGCCCATGGTGGACATGGCGGTCGCCGCCGGGGCCACCGAGATCATCATCGGCGACAGCAGCGGGAACCCTGACAACTCCTGCGTGGCAAACATGGGATACCAGGAACTCATCACCTGGCTCGCCAACCACTACCCCACGGTCGATATCACCCCCTATCCCGTCAACTTTCAGGATACCGGCAAGTTCACCTGGGCCACCCTGGGCACCGGTTCCGGCGGCGAGAGCGCTTACGCCGGATCTGGCTATAGCTATTACCATCTCAGGAAGGCCAACGTGGGTGAGAGCTCGCAATACTTCGCTACGGCCGACAGTCATGGCATGCCCGGCCCAGGCGTGACAGCCTGCATGGGGGCGTACGCCGTCACCGACTACCTGATCGATGCCGACGTGATCGTCAACATGCCCAAGGTCAAGGTCCACTTCCATAACCCCAACACCCTGGCCATCAAAAACTGGGTCGGCACCACCATGCTCTGCACCTACAACAACTACTCGAACGTTGGCTCGTGCCGGATCTCTCACACCATGCACAGTACGTCCTCGATATACGAGGAGAGTTTCGGCAACGACTGCATGTGGCGGGAGCTGGCCGATCTTCACCGGATCTACCTCTACTGGGTGCGGGGCAGCGGCGTGCAGCCGACGCCGCAGCGCAAGTACCTGACCGTCATGGACGGAATCGTCTGTGGCGAGACGGACCTGTACTTCAACGGCGGTCCGACCCACTGGCGGGCCAACACCGTCCTGGCCAGCGTGGACCCGGTGGCGATCGATGCCGTCACCTCGCGGATCCAGCGCTACAAGTTCGACAATACCCCCATCACCAACAACGCCAACGCGGTATCAGATTGGC
Organism: uncultured Planctomycetales bacterium; assembly: GCA_964579675.1. GTDB lineage: Bacteria > Planctomycetota > Phycisphaerae > UBA1845 > PWPN01 > CAZOIA01. The sequence continues at coordinate 6,856 of CAZOIA010000189.1, forward strand.
CCATCGGGACCAGCGACCCCGGCGAGCTTCGTGTGGTGAGCGGCGCCGGCACGATGATCGACAGCTCGTTCGACCATCCGTCGATTTACGACGATACTCACAACCCCGGCCTGACCTGGCCCGACTGGGATACGACGCGGCTTAACGACCTGACCCCGCCGGCCATCAACTTGGTCACGGCCCAGAACCTCGGGGGCGGCACCTGGGACGTCCAGGCCGACATCTCCAACGCTCACGTCGCCTTCTACTATTACGGGGACGACGGGAGCGGGACAGGGGCCCGGAACGTCGTGCGACTGGGCAAGAACGGCGATACCTTCAGTGCCACGATCACCGGGGCCGCCGGCAGCGGGACGGTGGTGGCCCAGGACGAATACTTCAACACCGCCACCGCGGACATCGTGAGTGTGCCCGTCATCGGGCTGAGTACCCACCAGCTCGATCACACGATCCATTGCAGTGAGAACCCGGACCACGATACCTTCACCGTCGCCAACATCGGCGTGGGCACTTTGAACTACACCATCGAGGTCGTCGATCAGCCGTCGTGGCTGGACGTCTATCCGGACAGCGGCACCTCCACCGGCGAGCCGGACGCCATCACCGTCGAGTACAACTGCAGCGGCCTGTTGCCGGAAACGTACCTCGCGACGATCCGGGTTTCCGATCCCAACGCCGCCAACAACCCGCAAGACATCGCGGTCACCCTTGTCGTTGAGACCGTTGCCGGTGACTTTGACGAGGACTGCGACGTGGATCAAGAGGACTTCGGGCATCTCCAGGTCTGCCTGACCGGCCCGGGAACGCAGGTGACCGACCCGGACTGCACGGACGCTGATATCGCACCCTTGCCCGGCGGGGACGGCGACGTCGATCACGATGACTTCGGCATCTTGCAAGGATGCATGTCCGGCCCGAACGTCATCGCCGACAAGGCCTGCGATGACCTGCCATGACCAGTAATCGCCGCCGGGTCGCAAGCGTGTGGGCAACTCAGGAACATGGGGGCTGCCCGGTGCCCTGTGCGGTTTGTATTCCGGAGTATTCAGCGGGTTACAATCAATCGGGCCGTGGCTCGGGAATTCGGATTCCCGGGTTGGGATCTCGCAGGAAGCGGATTCGGGCGGCCAGAAGTCCCTGCCCGACCACCCAGGCTGCCCCGGCGAAGCACGCAGCGGTCATCGTCATCGCCCCGGGGATGGTTGCCGGAGCGATCAGCATCCCGCAGGCCGCCACTTCCGACCCTAGACCGAACCAGACCGCCACCGCCAGGCCAAGCCACGATCGGCCCAGCAGGATCAGCCCCGTGCCCGGAACCACAACGTTCATTCCCACAGCCAGTACGAATCGCTTCACGGCTACGGATTATACCGGCTGCCCCCGCCATTCCCCAGCCCTTTCTGCCGGAAGCACGGACCACCGCCGCCAACACTTGCCCGCGACCGGTGTCTATCCATAAGGGCGAGGCCGTGCGCCGGCGCGGGCGGTTGCGATTTGGCCGCATCTGCCTCACAATGCACGCTCGTTGATTCGTCACGAGGGCTGTTGCTTCGTGGATCACCAACTCATCAGTGTCGTGGTGCCGGTTTTCAATGAGGCCGATTCGCTCGAAACGCTTGTCACCGAAATCCGTCAGGCCGCCCAGGATAACGATCTCAACGTCGAGATCATCCTCGTTGACGACGGCAGCGGGGACGAGAGCTGGCCCACGATCGTGACGCAGGCTCAATCGCACCCCTCGATTGCCGGGATCCGCTTTCGCCGGAACGCGGGCAAGGCGGCGGCCCTGATGGCCGGCTTTGCCGCGGCCCGGGGTGAACTCGTCTTCACCATGGACGCCGACCTTCAGGACCCCCCGGAGGAGATGCCCCGTCTGATCGCCAAGATCGAGGAAGGCTTCGACGTGGTCAGCGGCTGGAAGCGGGTCCGGCACGATCCCTGGCACAAGGTGTATCCTTCGCGGGTGTTCAACAGGTTGATCGGCTGGCTGACGGGGGTTCGGCTCCACGACCACGTGTGCGGGCTCAAGTGCTTTCGCGGTGAAGTCATCAAGGAGCTTTGCATCTACGGCGAGTTGCACCGGTTCCTGGCGGTGATGGCGGCGGTGAAGGGTTATCGGGTCACGGAGATTCCGACGCTCCACCGGCCACGGACGCACGGCGTGGGCAAGTACGGCTCCGCGCGGTTGGTCAAGGGTTTCCTGGACCTGCTGACGGTGTGGTTCCTGACGAGGTATCGTTGGCGGCCTCAGCATTTGATCGGCGTGGCGGGCCTGGTGACCATACTGTTGAATGTGATCCTGGCGATCAGCGCATGGTTCGGCGTACGGGGACCCGCGGTACTGTTGGCCCCGGTCGTGGTTGTCTGGTCCGGTTTCACATTGATTGCCATCGGCCTGGTCGCCGAGCTCGTCGTTGCCGACCGGCCGACCGACGACTTGTACAATATTGCCGAACGTGTCGGCTGGTGCGCGACGCAAGAAGGAGCGAACTGAAATCTCTCAGCCCCCGACCGACATCCGCCCGCCGGTGGTGGGCGTCGGCCGGCCCAGGAAGGATCACCCATGAGTGACGTGCCCGATTCCCCCAGGCAATCTCCCGAGCCGCCGTCAATCGAGCTCCTGCCCCTGGCGCCGATTCCGGAGGAGACCCGTGCCCCGGAGCCGGTGACCCTTGCGCCATCGACCCGCGAGCCGCTGCCGACCGCGCGACACGCGGCCGAGCCCGCCCCAGGCCGTTACCGGATCCCGACCGACGTGGGCCCCCTGTTCATGATCCTGGCTGCGGTCATCGTCCTGTTCCCCCTGCTTGCGCGGGAGAAGCTCGACCACTCCCCCAACGATGCCTCCCGGTGGAATACGGTCTACTTCCTAGTCGAGCACGGCACGTACGCCTACCAGCCTGATTGGAACCTGCCCTGGAACGGCGGCAAAGGCAAGACGCTCGACGAGATCGAGCCCGACATGAGGGACAACGCGATCAAGTTCGGCGAGCGATACTACACCGTCACGGATGGTCGCTTCTGGGGCCTCGCCCCGTTCTGGTCGATTGACATGGTCAAGGTTAAGGACAAGTATTACTCGAGCAAGCCGCCGTTTCTGGCAACCTGCATCGCGGGCGTGGTCTGGTTGCTCTACAAGCTGACCCCCTGGACGTTCGTGGACCATCCCTACGAGATCATGCGCACCACCGTA
>CAZOIA010000189.1:10058-10575 GCA_964579675.1 uncultured Planctomycetales bacterium
GTTCCTGATCCTCGTCTGGTTGATGGCCCGCCACGTCCGGGCCCAGAGCGATTCGCCCTTCGTCCGGAACTTCTGCATCGCGGCGGCCGCCCTGGCAACGTACCTCACACCTTACCTGCTCCCGCTCAACAACCACGTGATTGCCGCCTGCACCGCGATGTTCGCGATCTGCGCTGCGATTCGCATCTGGTACGGCAAGAACCGGCAATGGTACTGGTTTGCCCTGGCGGGCTTCTTCGCCTCGTTTACCGCCGTGCTCGAGATTCCCGCAATCGCTTTTGCCGCTCTGCTGTTCCTCCTGCTGCTGCTCAAGGCGCCGGTGAGAACCCTCACCGTCGGGTTGCTCTCCGCCCTGATCCCGGCCGGGGTGGCCGTCTATGCCAACTTCCTGATCACCGGCTCGCTCAGGGAAGCCGTGGTGCCGATGCCCCTGCGTTTCAATGAGGATCCCGGCCCGTACTTCTATCCGGGAAGCTACTGGCACGCCAATGAGCACTGGGCGGGCCCCGACGGCATG
>CAZOIA010000190.1:0-10550 GCA_964579675.1 uncultured Planctomycetales bacterium
CGAGGTGCCGTCCCTTTCTCCGCCCGAAGGTCCCCGCCGGAACTGTCACGCACCCGGGACCAGGCCCCAAGGTCCACATGGCAGTCTTCTTCGGTCTTGTATAGCATAGAGGGCCGGGAGTCACGATAAACCTCGGACGCCGGGTGATCTGTTCGACCCTAGGCACCACTCTCCATCATTAAGATTGTCCACCGACTCCCGGCCCCCCGGTCACCCGGCATCCGACCTACGCATCCCATTCGTCCCGAAGGATTGCGAACCGGTACTCGTCGTGGAACTGCCCGCCGCGGTACAACGCTTGCCGCAGGCAGCCTTCCTGTACGAATCCGGCCTTCTGGTAGCACCTGATCGCACGCGGGTTGTTGGCAAACACCGACAGCGCGATCCGGTTCAGGTTCAGCTCTTCAAACCCATAGCGAACGACCAGTCTCGCCGTCTCGGTGCCGTATCCTTTGTTCTGATACGCGACCTCACCGAGATTGATGCCGAACTCCGCGCTGCGGTTGACCGCATTGACCCGGTGCAGCCCGGTCGTGCCGATCAGACGATCGCCATTCCGCACCACGATCCCGAAGGCGTAGTCCGTAGTGCTCTTGCCCAGGGACTCGATCCACTCGCGCTCGCGGCATGCGTTGATGGGCGGTCGAAACATCAGGCCTCGCCAGTTCTGCGGGTCGTTGATCCACCGCCGCAGCAGAGGCTCATCGTCCAGCTCGATCGGCCGGAGGTAGATCCGCTTGCCCGCGTAGCACACGACTCGCGTTGCCTGGGCGACATTCGTCCCTTCGCCGCTCGCGAACCGTTCGATTCTCTCTTGCCGCCTGGGCTGGTCCGAAATAGCACCTCTCGCAACCATGTCACACCTTCCCTTCTTTCGCGGTCGGCGCAGACACTCCCTCCTTGCGCTGGCCGCATCGTTTGAGAACTCAATTCCGGTGGAACAAAGGCCCGTCGGAGTCGTGCCGGTCCCAGCCGTCATTGGCTACCGGCTGCCGCCGGTAGGTCATCCAACAAAAAAGCCCTGCAACCTCTTGCGGCCGCAGGGCTTATGAATCTCAGAGAAATTCGCTTACCCTACGGCCCACCTCCAACTTCCACGCTGCGACCGCAGTCGATGCCGTCGAACGGGCGCGGGGCCAGCCCCAACGCCTGCGTCGCCGGCTTCGTCCAGTGGATCATGCTTGTCCTGCTCATTCTTGTCATCGCACACGCCATCGTCTGCAAAGCCAGACAATTCCTTCCAGGAACCTATAGTATACAACCATCATCGGTCGTGTCAAGGGCTTTCTTGGCAAGTTCAACGTAAAACGTGCGCGACAGTCCAGGCGGTAGGCCGGAGGAAGCCCCATGCTGCCTCCGCCAAGCCCCGGGCCAAAGGGTGCGAAGGTGGGAAGGTGCGAAAGTGGAAAAGGCACGTCGCAGCCGATGTTTCCTCACTTTCTCGCATTGGCACTTGTTCGCGGGCCGCGTCAGGCCATTCCGGGCAAGACGAGGCCATGGCCTTCTGCGAGCCCGGCTGATTCTGTGACGGACCCGAACGTAAACGGGGCGGTGCCGGCGTGGCACGAGCCCAAGTGTAAACAGGGCAATGCCGGCGTGGCACGAGACCCGCATGAGGAACCGGCAGAACCGAGGATGAACTTGGTGGTGCAGCCCCCGTAAGTTATACTGAGTGCCCTGGCACACGGGCAGGGGGGTGGATTGGGTGCCCGGCGCGGTCGGGCACTCGTCGAGAACCGTCAGCCTTGGCGCGGGTTGACCGGCACATGCCCGGAATTCGGGCGCCGACGGGCGGCTTCGATCTCATGGTCAAGACCACGGCGGCAAAATTCCTTCGCGACAGCGGAACGGACGTTTTCAACGGCAACGAGCTGCTGTTCAAAGGTGCGCTGGAAACCGAGGGCGGGATCCACCTGATCACCGGGTATCCGGGCTCGCCGGTGGCGACGTTCTTCGACGTGCTCGCCGATTGCGCCTCGCTCCTGAGGGAACGTGGCATCGAGGCCCGCCTGGCCAACAACGAGGCCCTGGCCGTGGCGGCGGTCAACGGCTCCCAGATGGGCCCGTTGCACGCGATGGCGGTGGTCAAAAGCGTCGGGCTCCACGTGGCCAGCGATGCCCTGGCCCTGGGCAACCTGGCCGGCCCCCATCCCCAGGGCGGGGCGGTGATCGTGGTCGGAGACGATCCCTGGAGCGAGAGCACCCAGGTGCCTGCCGATTCGCGATTCCTCTGTCGCCACCTGTTCGTCCCCACCCTGGAGCCGAGCACCTCGCAGGAGGTCAAGGACTTCGTCAACCTGGCGTTTCAACTGTCTCGGGCGAGCGATCTCTACATCGGCTACATCATCACCACGACACTCGCCGACGGCGGCGGCACGGTCACTTGTCGGCCCAATCACTATCCGTTGACAAACACTCACCATCGGTTCGATCTGGACACCTGCGCCTTGGATCTGGAGAACAAGGTACTGCTGCCGCCGCGCACCGGCCGCCGGGAAATCGACACCACCCAGCGGTTCGAGCGCCTGGCCCGCGAGGTCAATCGGCTCAACTTGAACCGCCTGACGGGTGTGCCGGGCGCCAGCGAGGTGCTCATCGTCACCAGTGGCCTGGCCCAGCAGTACGTGCAGCAGGCACTCGAGGACATGGGGCTCGACGGGCAGGTTCCGGTGCTCAAACTGGCGGTCACGTATCCGCTGGACCGCCGGCAGATGGAGCCCCTGCTCGAGAGGTTCGCGCACGTCCTGGTCGTCGAGGAGCGCCGCTCGTTCATCGAGGAGCAGATTGCCCAGATCAGCGTTCGTCTCGGTCAGAAGGGGGCGGCCCGCGTCGCGAAGCTGTGGGGCAAACAGTTCCCCGGGAACGTCAACGGCCTCCCGTCGGCACTGGGCTTGAACGCCTCCATCGTCGTCGAGAAGCTCGGGCAGTTTCTGCATGCCATCGAGTCGCCGCTGGCGCGTCGGGCCGCCGTCGCCATCGAGGCTGAGTGCCGCGTCATTTCCGAGACGGCGAAAATCGACGCCCCTATTCCAGCCCGGACCCCGACCTTCTGCCCCGGCTGCCCGCACCGCGACTCGGCAAACGTGCTCCTGCAGATCAAGGAGCAGTTCGTAGACGCAGCGTACATGCGCAGGCACCACGGGTGCGAGCCGATCGATCTGGTGTTCCACGGGGACACCGGCTGCTACACCATGCTGATGTTTGAGCCGAATGCCCCGCTCATGCACAACTACTCCGGGATGGGGCTCGGCGGGGGGACCGGGAGCGGCATCGACCCCTTCATCCGCAACAAGCAGGTCGTCTTCATGGGCGACTCGACCTTCTTCCATTCCGGGGCCACTGCCATCAGCAACTCGATCGCCACCCGGCAGAACATCACCTACATCATCCTGGCCAACGGGACCACCGCCATGACCGGGCACCAGCCGCTGCCCGCGGTCGAGACCGATCTGCTCAACCGCCCGATTCCCGCCCAGGATATCGAAGAGGTGGTCCGCGCGGTTACCGGCGGCAGGAGCCGCGTCCTGCGCATGAACCCGGGCGACCGCGGCAATTATAAGCGCGTTCTCGAACAGACTATCCTCGCCGACGGCGTGAAAATCATCATTGCGGACAAGGAATGCGGGATCACCTACCAGCGCCGGGTCATGCAGCACGAACGGGCTGAGCAGGCTCGCCGCGGCTTTGTTCGCAAGAAGGTCTTCATGAACGTCACCCCGGAGGTCTGCGAGTTCTGCCTGGAGTGCACGACCAGGACCGGGTGCCCGGGCCTGACGGTTGAATCGACGCCCTATGGGCCCAAGACCGGGACGGACCTGTCCTGGTGCGTCAACGACGGCGCGTGTGCCAGGCTGGGCGCCTGCCCGTCGTTCGAAGAGGTGATCATCACCCGGAAGCGCCCGCCCACGCCCCGGGGCCACAAGATCGCCCTGGCGGACATCCCCGAGCGCATTGTCAACTTCGAGGGCCGCGTCTGGCGGGCTTGGATCACCGGCGTCGGCGGTATGGGGATCGGGACCGCCACCGCGATCCTCGTCCATGCCGCCCGGCACAACGGTTACCACGTGCAGTTCAGCGACAAGAAGGGCCTGGCGATCCGCAACGGCGGCGTCTACTCTCAGGTCATCTTCAGCAAGGGCGACAAACCGGTCGGCATGACCCTCGGCTACGGCAAGGCCGACCTGCTCCTGGGCATGGACTTGCCCGAGGCGGTCCGGGCGGTGGACTCGAAGATGCCCTTCCGCGTCGCGCTACCTGATCGAACCGCGGTGGTCGTCAACACCGACCCAGCCCCGACGGTCCGTACGCTGATGGGGCTCGACGAACTCGATACCGCCGGGCTGGAGCTGATCCTCCGCCGCGCCTGTCGGCCGGATCGCTACTTCTCAGCCCACATTGCCTCGCTGTGCGAGCGGATCTTCGGCACGAAGCTCTATGCCAATATCACCATGCTCGGCATCGCCTACCAGCAGGGCCTGATTCCGGTTTCACTCGACGCCCTCAAGGACGGTATTCGCAAGACGATCCGGGTGGATTTCCGGAGGAACCTGCGGGCGTTCGACATCGGCCGGAAGCTGGTCAGCCATCCGGATCTTTTCGGGGAGATCTTCGGTGAGCAGCAGTCCCCACGTTCGCTGGCCCGGACCGTGCGGGAGAAGGCGGCCTATTTGAATATGCGGCTGCTCGGGGCGCGCCGCGCCCTGCGGAGCGAGCCGCCTCGTCCTCGAGCCGGGTCATCAACCGGACGGCGAAGCGCCCGGCTCGCCGCCGGGAAGCACCGGCTGCCCGACGCCAAACTCGCCCGCGCCTACAAGCACATGGTCTATACGACCTTGCGGGCTTGTCGCGAACTCGACCGCGAGACCATGCAGGACATTGCCGTCCGCGTCTACGACCTGATCCAGTGGGGCGGCGTCCGTTGCGCCGGCCGCTACGTGCAGCGAATCCGCCGCGTGTTCCTCGCCGATCACGAACGCTACGGGTTCCAGGCGACCCGGGCCGTGGTCTGGAACCTCGCCCGGCTCATGCTCATCAAGGATGAGTTCTACGTCTCCCATCTGCTCACCAGCTACGAGAAGCTGCGTCGCGACCGGCAGCGGTACAACGTTAACCCGGCCATCGGCGACCGCATTCGATATCGGCGCACGTTCCACCCGCACATCCTCGGCAAACCGGTGAACATCCGCTTGCCCCATTGGACGCTGTACGTGATGCGCAACCTGCGATTCCTCAGGCACGTAATACCCTGGTACCACATCAAGGACCGCAGGTTCCTCAAGTGGTACGAGGGCCTAGTGGACGACTTCTCATTCGCCGATGCGGTGAGCTACGAGCGGTATCTGAAGGTTCTCAAGTGCCCCGAGTCGGTGACCGGGTACGGGGAGATTCGCTGGCCCAAGATGCAAGTCGCCCGGACCCGCGCCGATCAGATCCTCGCGGACGGCCGCAAGGCCGGGGTCGCCCGCCGGGACAAGCTGGCTATCTGAACCATCTCATGACGCGCCGGGATCGTCCGGGGCGCTGTCCCAGCGGTCCGGAACACCGTCCCCGTCCCGGTCGCTCGGGGTAGCCCACAGCGGGCCCTCGAACGCCATCGTTTTGGGCTGGGCCAGGCTCTGGTAGATCCGGTCGTCGTGCACGATCTGAAGGACAGGCACGTCACCCGGAACGGAGACTTTGCCGATGTTGCCGAACGCCCCGTACTCCAACTCCGGCCCATTCAACGCTGCCACCCCGTTCACCACCACGCCCGGGCCGCTCCAGCCCGCCAAAAGCCCGCCCGTACCCTGAAGGGCGAAGGCGACGCCGTCGTGGTCAATGAGGAACTGGAGCCTTGAGATGCTGCGCGGCATGTACGCCGCCTTCAGCAGGAACGTCGTGCGATCCGGGCCCGGGTCGTACGTCCGTTCCAGCACCTCGATCGCGCCGCGATGGATATCGCCGGAGATCGCACTGGCGTTGAAACCGTACGCGAACGAAACTGTCCGCCCCTGCCAGTCGAATCCGACCTCAACATCGACGTGGCCGCTGTTGCGTTGTGTGATGTACGTCAGGTTCCACTGGCCCCGGAGATCCTCCACGATCTCAGCGAAGATCCCCTGCAAAGCGTTGGCATTGTCGGCCGGGTAGTATGTGCCGCCGGTCTCATCAGCAAGGGACCGCAAGGTACTCTCATTGGCGGCGACATTGCCGAAGCCGATCGGATACAAGGCAATGTTGTTACTCTGGGCATTCGCCCTCAGCCCACCGGAACTCGTGGAGCTGGTCGTGTCCCTCCCGTCGGTGAGAAACACTATCGCCCGCGCTTCGCCCATCTGAGAAGCAGCGTTCGTGATCATGTCCATGCCCAGGTGAACCGCATCCCAGACCCGCGTCAGGCCGTGCTCGAGGTCGTTCTCGCCCGGGATGGCGGCCAGGATTGCGCTCTTGCCCTCGGCGTCACATCGGGTCAGGCCGATCACCTGGTCATAGCCCAGACCTTGCCCATCCCGGTCGTGGAACTCCACGATCCCTATGTGGTGGCTGCCGGTCAGGTGGTCCGCCTGGATGAACCGCCGGGCTGCGTCGATCATCTTGTTGATCGCGCCCGCTGAACTCATGGAGTTCGTATAGTCGAGCACCAGGACGATCTTGAGCGGCAAGGTGACCCCCGTCGTGACGAACTGATTGGTCTCGGTGTAGTCGAGCACGATGCCGTTCTCAGAGATGGAGAAGTTCGTGCGGTCCACGCCCTGAATGATGGCGTGCCCGTCCTGATCCTGCAGCCGCATGTCGAAACTGACCACGTAGGGCACACGCGTCCGCTGGCCCAGCAGGGTGATGCTAGGCGGCGCCAGGACGGTGTACGTGGCCGACGCTACCTCGCTGTCCCTCATTCCGGCCATGAACGCTCGAGCCTTGACGGTCGTGGTCGAGGCCACCTGGATCGTACCGCCCATGTAGGGATCATACACCGCGCTCATTGCGTCCGGATCTGTGCCGTCCGTCGTGTAGCGAATTGTCGCCCCGGAGGTTGCGCAGGAGATTGTCACGTCAACCGGCCCGGCGAAGCTCCCGCCCGGCGGGTCGAGCGTCGGCGTCGCCACGATGTCAGCCGTAGTCACGGTGACCACCACCGTATCACTGCTTGTATTGCCCATCGCGTCAGAGACCACCAATTCAAAGACGTAATCCCCGGATGCGGGCGTGTCCCAGAAGGAAACCTGCGTGCTGGCCGAGTACGGCATGTCAAGGCTGACCATGCCTGTCCCCATCGCTGATGACGTGACCGACCACCAGTAGGAGTACGGCGGGTTGCCGCCGCTGGCCGTTCCCGAGAGCCATATGGTATCGCCCGGTCCAACCGCCTGGTCGGCCCCGGCATCGGCGAACAGATAGCTGGCCCCTGGCGAAGAGGTGACGGTGACCGTAACAGTGTCGGAAGCGAAAGCACCCTTGGCATCGGTCACGGTCACCTCGAAGGCGGCGCTGCCTTCCGCATCGGGCGAGAAGGTGACGCTCGCGGTCCGGCTGTAATCGTTGGCGAGGGTATAGCTGCCGGCCCAGCCCCACCAATTGCACCACCACGAGTAGCTGAACGGGGCAACGCCACCCGTCACGTCGGCAGTCAGACTGACCGTGTCACCGCCCGTGGAGGTCAGGTCATCCCCGGCGTTGACGGCCAGTCTGCCTCCGGGCGACCCATCGCAAGCGTCCCCGAGCCCGTCGCCGTCTGTGTCCGCCTGATCGGGGTTCCAGGTGTCCCAGCAGTTGTCGTAGGAGTCCTTGATCCCGTCGCCGTCGTAATCGGGAGCATACGGAACGTACGGTTCCGGCACCGGCACGCATGCCTGGCCGGCGATGAACGGAGCTGTCAGGACGGTTAAGAACAGGACAATTACCGATCTGCTTGCGCCACGGTTCATACCACCACTCCTCACATCCACCCCCGGCTCATGTCTGCGCTAGGTCACGGGATCGTCTGAGCCTCATCCCGGTCCGCAAAAAGTTGTCCGTTGCATCGGAGGCAGGCGATTCAACCTGAAGCGGATATCCTACCGCGCATCTCCACCTTACTGCAATGAGCTCCGGCTGGTGCAGCCCAGGCCACGCCCTGTCCGGGGGCCGGGCCCAAAGTGCCGTCCGCGCAATCCCGGCTCTCTGGGTATTCGCGTCTCGGGGGCGAGTTCTTTCACGAAATATGCTCGCCCCGCTCTTTGCGAAGGGAATGGCGCAGCGCTGCAAATCGGAGTCTCTGACGCTTGGGGTCAGAACTCCCGCCGTTGGCGGCCGGAGGGAATGTGGAGTTGCTGGCGGTACTTGGCGATGGTCCGGCGGGAGACCTTGATTCCTTCCGCCTGGATCCTGGCGGCGATCACGTCGTCATTGAGGGGATTCTTCTTGTCCTCGGCCTCGACGATCTGTTTCACGCGGGCTTTGACGCTGTCCCAACTCGTCGATTCGCCGTCCTGGTTCTCGGTTCCGCCAGTGAAGAAACAGCGTAGCGGGAAGATGCCGCGGGGCGTCTGGACGTACTTGTCGGCTACGGTGCGGCTGATGGTAGACGGATCACAGCCGAGCCTCTCGGCCAACTCGCTCATGCGCATGACCTTCAGGCCCGCCGGCCCGATATCCAGGAACTCGCGTTGGCGGCCTACAACGTCCTGAGCCACCTCGAGCAGGCGGTTGCGCCGATACTGGATGGCGTCGATCAGAGCCCCCGCCGACTCCAGGTTGTTCCGGATGAAATCCCGCGCCTCCTTGTTGTTCTTGTTCTCGGCCAGCATTCGGCGGTAGGTTCCCGAGACCCGCAACCGGGGACTGTTGTCCCGCGCCAACCAGACCGTGTACCCGTCACCATCCTCGGCGTAATCGACGATCACGTCCGGGGCGATCCGCGGAACTTCCCGCTCGACCACCAGCGCCCCGGGGTGCGGGTACAGCTTGCCCAGGTGCTTGACCGCCTGCTTGATGTCCTGGATGCTGCGGCCGGTCGCCTTGGCCATGGCCGGATACCGGTTCTTCTCGATGTCCGTGAGGTGATGCTCCACCAGCGTCCGCTCGAGCTCGTGGTCTGCGTCGAGATTATCCAACTGGATCAGCAGGCACTCCCGCAGACTGCGGGCCCCGATGCCCGGCGGATCAAGCGTCTGCACCCAGCTTAAAGCCTCTTCCATCTCCTGGAGCGTCAGCGGCGGCACGCGCTGCTCGGCAATTTCCTCGAGTGGGGTATGGAGGTATCCGTCATCCTCGATGTGGTTGATGATGAGTTCGCCCGCCCGGCGGATGCTGTCCTCGACCTCGACGAACGTCCATTGCTGGTGGAGGTACTCGTTGAGTGATTGCGGGCGGCTGGCGGTGTTCGCCATCGCGTCCATCTTCGCGTCGCGCTCGCCCGAAGCCCGCCTGAGCCGGCCGAACGACTGGTCGCTATCGTCGAAGTCGTATTCGCGCGTCAGGCGTTCGAGCCGCGTGAACCCTTCTGCCTCGTGCATGCTCTCCGCCCGGGCCTGCGGATCACTGGAGGCTGGCAGGTCCGCAACCGACGGTCGATTCTCATCCTCCACCGGCCGGTCCCGCTCCTCCTCTTCCAGGGCCGGGTTCCGCTCCATCTCCTCCCGGATCTTAGCCTCCAACGCCAGCAGGGGCAGTTGGAGGATGTTCATCGACTGGATCAACTGCGGCGTGAGCCGCTGCTCCTGTCGAAGCCCCAAGGTCAGGTTCTGTGACATGAACTGCGACATTATACTTCATTATAACCGATAACCGGCTGTATCGCACCAGCCCAATCGCCTTGGCTGTTCTCTATTCCTCTGGTCGCCCAAAAAGGGCCGCGCGGTTAGGTTCGCCGATCGTGCAATTGATCACATGGGCGTGCGTCCGGTAATGGCGGCCTCCAACATGCCCCGCGAGGCATACTCGACCTGCGAACCGACGGCCAGGCCGCGGGCCAGACGCGATACGGCTATGCCCAGTGGGCTCAGCACGTTATGGATGTGCAGTGCGGTTGCGTCCCCCTCCATGGTTGGATTCGTGCCCAGGACCACCTCTCGCACCCCGCCGGCGCGGACCCGCTTGGCCAGGGCGTCGATCGTCAAGTCCTCCGGCCCAATACCCTCCAGCGGGGCGATGTGGCCCATCAGGACATGGTACACCCCGCGAATCAACCCCGTTTGCTCCAGCAGCATGACGTCCTTCGGCTGCTCGACCACTACGATCAATCCCGGGTCGCGCCCGGGATCACTGCAAATGGCACAAGGATCGGCCTCGGTCAGGTTGTAGCAGCGCGAGCAATGCCGCAGGTTCTGCTTCACGTCACGGATCGCGGCCGCCAGCGACGTTGCCTCGGCGGACGAGGCCCGCAGCAGATGAAACGCGATGCGCTCCGCGCTGCGTGGGCCTATCCCCGGGAGCCTGGCAAGCTCGGTCATCAGCCGGCTCAATGATTCTGGGATGCCGCCGCCAGGGTCACTCAAGAAAAGGACTCCACTTCTGACTTCTCGCTTCCTTCCTACGTTCCCTGTCCCATCAGCTCGCTCAGGCCGGGGATACCCAACCCGCCCGTGAGCTTG
>CAZOIA010000191.1:0-10467 GCA_964579675.1 uncultured Planctomycetales bacterium
CTTCTCGCTTCCTTCCTACGTTCCCTGTCCCATCAGCTCGCTCAGGCCGGGGATTCCCAACCCGCCCGTGAGCTTGGCCATCTCCTCCTTCATCCCTTCGTGAGCTCGCCTGGTTGCCGCTCCCACCGCTGCCTTGACAAGATCCTCGAGCAGTTCCACGTCCTCGGTGGCCTTCGGATCGATCTTCACCTGGAGCAGCTCGCCCTTGCCGTTGACCTGGGCCCGGACCATCCCCGCGCCGGCGTCCGCTTCGAAGTGCTGTCGGGCCATTGATTCCTGGATCTTCTGCATGTTCTCTTGCAGTGATTTCGCCTGCTTCATCAGACCGGCGAGGTTACCCAAACCACCTAGCATTCCGTTCACTCCTTCCGGGGAAGCTCTTGACTCGATTCCTGTCGGATTCGCTCGACATTGACCAGGGAGCCTTCGAACAGTTCCAGCGCCTGGCGAACCATGGGCTCGGCGGTGGCGGCCCTTACGTCTTCACTGCTGGGAGCCGTGGCCGCGCCGCGCGTCGCTGGTGCCGGCGGCGGGCTTCGATAGCCTTGCCCACTTCCTCCCGCCCGGGCCGGAGAACGATCCGGCCGCCGCGGGGACGGGCCCTCGGTACTCACCGCGGGCCGAGAAGCAGCCCGCTCAGGGGGCGGGCTCGCGCGAGGCGTCAAGTTTTTTTTTCCCCCGTCCGCCGCACCGTCGCCCTTCCCGCTCAGTTGATCCAGCAGCGTCTGAATAGAGGCATAGGGCACCGCGCTGGCCAGCCGAGCAATCCCCGCCTCCATCAACGTGCGTCCCATCGCGCTGTACCGTACGCTTCGGCGCAGCTCCTCCAGCACCGCAATCATGTACACGTAGCTTTCCGAGTCGAACCGTTTCGACAGGTCGGCCATCGCCTCGCGGGCGGTGCTCGGCAAGTCAACCAGCGGCGTGTCCGCACCGCAAATGCCCAACAACATCAGCGTTCGCACCTGTTCGGCCAGCGATTCGGCAAAACGTTCGAGGCTGTACCCCGCGCACAGGCACGCATCCAGCGACGCCAACGCGCCGGCGGCGTCACGATCCGCCAGGTGGGCGATCAGCCGCGCCAGCACCTCGTCGTGCGGCATGGGCAGCACGTCGTCGATCATTTCAACCGTCAGACGATCATTGCCCATCGACAGCAGTTGATCGAGCAGCGACAGCCCGTCGCGCATCGAACCGTTCGCCAATCGGGCGACACGCCGGACGACCGCATCGTCCGCGCCAACCTGCTCCTGCTTGAGAATCCATCGGAGGTGCTCGCTGATCTTCTCAACGCTGATGGTGCGGAAGTCGAACCGCAGACACCGGCTCTGAATGGTGGCCGGCACCTTCTGCGGCTCGGTCGTTGCCAGGACGAACTTGACGTGCTCCGGCGGCTCCTCCAGCGTCTTGAGCAGGGCGTTGAACGCACCCGCGCTGAGCATGTGCACTTCATCGATGATGTAAATCTTGAACCGGGCCCGGGCCGGACGGTAGTTCGCGTTGCTTCGCAGTTCGCGGATGTTATCGACGCCCGTGTTGCTGGCGGCGTCGATCTCGATCACGTCCACGTCCTGGCCTTCGGCGATTGCGACGCAGGATTCGCATTTCCGGCAGGGCTCAGTAGTCGGCCCGTCCGAGTTCAGGCAGTTGAGCGACCGGGCCAGGATCCGCGCCGCCGACGTCTTGCCCACGCCCCGGGTGCCGCAGAACAGGTGGCCGTGGTGGACCCGCTTGCTGGCAATCGCGTTCTTGAGTGTGGTCGCCACTGCCTCCTGGCCGACCAGCTCGTCAAAGGTCCAGCTCCGGTACTTCCTGGCCAGAACGGTGTATGCCATCGTCTCATCCATCCCCGTACGCGACCACGAGCCGCACACTTCTCTCCGGCCCCGAAGAGCCGCCGGCTTCAGCCTGCGCGGTCTCTCCTCCGCGCTGGAGCCTCACGCTCGCCTGAAACGCGCCGCCCCGCGGGCCGAAGCCCGGTACGTGTTTAGCGGCCTCCGGAGCGATCAGAGCCACTTCGGGCGCGATCAGAACCACTTCGGGCGCGATCAGAGCCGGCCTCTGTGAGGCCGGTGGTTCCTCGGATCGGCGGGCTTAGCGCCGCGAAGGGGCACCGGGCTCGCAGAGCCCGGCTCGGAATACGGAATCCGACGCACCGGGCTCGCAGAGCCCGCCTCCGAGCCCTTATCCACGCTGAGCACGTACGAAGCTCGCAGCTCATTCCGGCAAACCGACCCCATTGAGGGCCAGGTGAGCCACGGCACCTGGGGCGCGTTGGCTGGGCTGCTACCTCTCAGTCCTGACCCGTTGGCCATCGGCTCCACTGCATGGAACCCGGCCCTCAATGCGATCGGTTTCGGAAAAGGCTACGTCATACGCGGCGTAAGGCCACTCACTTCCTGTTGTCACCCGCCGGCTGCGTGGTGGCGATGGGCCGGCGCGTCAACGGGGGCTCCAGGCCCCGATGGGGCCGGCTCGTCCGCGGGGCAAGCAGCTTGCCATCGCGGCCGTAACCTCTCGTCGCCGGCTCGCCGCCGGGTCGCCCGGACCCCAGCGATCCCGAGGGCGACTCACGCTCGCGTGCGGGAACATTCTCCAGTGAAATGGCCCGGATGTAAACCGGTTTGATCGGGCGGTCTTTCGGACCGGTGGGAATCGCGGCAATCTGGCGAAGGGTCTCGAAGGATTTGTTGCCCACGACCCGGGCGAAGGCGGTCTGCCGGCCGTCAAACGAAGGTTGCCGGCTCAGGCAGATGAAAAACTGGCAACTGGCTGAATCGGGGTCCCGAGGCGAACGAGCCATCGCCACCGTGCCTAGCTCGAACGGGATCTTGCTGAATTCCGCCTTGAGTCGCTTCCCGTCGGGCCGAATCCCGTACCCGTCGCCCCGAGGATCGCCCCCCTGAATGATCCCCCCGGGGATGACCCGGTGAAACGTCAGATTGTCGTAAAAGCTTTGCCCGACCAGTTGAGTGAAGTTGTGGACGTGGTGCGGGGCCTCGTCGTAGTAGAATCGCATCGTGATGTCGCCGCAATCCGTCACCATAACCGCCTGCTGCTCCGACATGACGGTGATCGTCAGCGGCGCGGACACCACCGTCCCATGGTAGGGCCGCCAGATCAGCTTGTACGTGCCGGGCCTGGTCAGGACCTCGTAGTATTTGGTCAGCTCCACCCGGACCCCGACGCTCCCACAAGGGGCGAGTCTTACCGGCGGCACACCGCCCCGCGGGGCCACGAACACGGTCTCGCCGAACACGGTGTTGTGTTCATCCTCGATCGTGATGGCCGAGAACCGCTCGCCGCTGAACACGTGCTCCAGCGGCAAGCCCATTCCACCAGTCACCCCTCCCTGCACCGGTTCCGTTTCCGGCACCTCCAGCGTGATCGGCTCGGTGGTCAAGTTGGCCAGGGCGAAGAGAACCCAGACCGGCCTGCCCATCCGGACTACTGGCCGGTCCGTGTCCAGCGCCACCAGGAGTGTAGGGGGCGCCTCAGCTCGATCCAGAGGCGTGACCGGATGGGACGCCCGGCTCGGCGAAACACTGCCCAGCACGATCCAACTCAACACCAGGCCGCCGAAACAGAGGGATAGCTTCCGCATCTACTGATCTCTCAGCAATACCCGGGTCGCGTGGGGCAGGCCCCGGCATCGGATTGTTCGTAACCTACTGCCATCAAAGGACTTTCGAGGCCTCGCGGGTCGCTTGCGATCACCTGCGCTACACTTATATCATCTGCGGTACACTTATACACTATTAACGGCAATCCAGGCGCGATTCAGGGGGAATCCTTCCCCCTTGTCGGGATGCCGTCGGAGGGCCGCGTTTGGGAAGGGGACTGCCTGCCAGCGGCCGGGCGCGTGCCTGCGGGCCGGGTGCTCGCAGCAAGCACTTTGCGGACAATCTCCTTCGGTGCCGGCCCCAGCCGCCAGTCGCCCGCCTCGCGGAACACCATCACGACGGCGTCTCGCTGCCGCCGCCCCTTGCGATCAGGCTCGCGCCGCCGGACCACAACGTGGAGATAGTATGCCGGTGGATCCTGTGGGCCTCGAAAAAGCCGGGTCACCTTGATATCACTGAAGGCATGCCACGCCCGCTCGAAGTCCGACCGCCCCGTCGGCGTGTATTCGGTTCCGAAGAGCTGGCGAAAACCATCGTAGTCGCCCTCGCCGCACACCTTGAGCGCGTGGTCAATGAACGCGTTCAAGGTAGTGTCCTCGCTGTGCCACCGCGCGGGGAAGTCTATCTTGGGCGTCGGCACGTCCGGGTACTCCTCGGCAATCGGCGTGGTCTCGATCCTGGGCTCGTCACCTGTGCCGACATCCTGCCGGCATTTGCATCCGCCCATGCCGCCCGCGGCGATTGCGGCCGCACAGACAAGTTTAACCACATTTCTGGCAGTCATTTATGAAGAATCCGGCTCCCGGGGCTCTGGCCGATCGGGGCTCGGCCGGTCCAGCATGCCAAGTATGCGGCCCTGACCGAGATGCCCATTGCAGCAAGCTCGATACATGGAGTTCCCGACGCGCCTGCACCCGGTCATTACGCCCGGGTCATCATAGTGTTCGGGGTGGTTAGCGCCAATGGCTTCACCGCCCGGCGGCTGGTAGTTCAAGTTCTGTCATTCCGAAAGGCCGAGCCGAACTAGATCCCAAGGGCCCGAATCGCGGTAACTGCCCGACAAGACAGAAGTTGCCAGAGATCCGCCCTTGGCGGTCGAGCTTCTGCGATTGCCCCGGTTGAGCCCTAGGGAGATCAGTCGCAGTTGCGAATGATCGCCGTCCAGCGTTTGTCGAGCCAGTTCCACCACATCTCGGGATATTGGCGGAGACAGTTGTCCATCAGCTCGGCGAACTTCCGCATGCCTGCCGCGGCGCGACGTTTGCGGTCTCCGCGGCCAGTGAACTCCATGGGTTCGTGGCAACGGATCCGGTAGAGGCCGCCGTGATGATGCCAAACCACCGGAACGATGGGCACACCGGTGCGCATTGCCATGATGACCGCACCGGTGGGAAAGTGGACGAGGCGGCCCAGGATACGGACGGGAACGCCCTGGTCGGGTTTCCTGGGCACGTCCGGCGTGATGTAGAGCACCCGCCCTTGCCGCAGGATGCGCATCGCCACGCCGAGCCGCTCCGAGCGGGTGGCGTGAGCAGGGGGATAGACGAGGTGGCCGCCTCCGGCTCGTCCAATCGCCTTGTCGATCTCGTGCTTGCGGGGGTCCCGGGAACGGCGGAGATAAATACTGCACGGGATTCGATCGGAAAGGGCCCGCGGGAACACCGGATAGCAGCACAGGTGAGGCGAGATGACGAGCACGCCCCGGCCCGCCTCGTATGCCTCCTGCAGGTGTCGGAAGGACGTGTCGAAGCGGAACTTCTCAGCGACACCGGCGTCATGGAAACCGGCCCGGAAGATGTGCATCAAGAACCCGATCTGGTCGGCGGCCCGTTCGAAGTGGAGGTCAACCAGACCCCTGCGATAAACCCCCGCGAGCTTCATGTTGCGGGCCAGTCGGAGCCGGAGCGGCAGGCACGCCTTGACCGCGGCCAGGGCGAACCGGCGCAGGAATTCCACACTGGCGGCGCTGCCTTGCTGCGAGGCTCGCATGCCCACTCGCAGAATACCCACCGAGACTTCTTTGCGGAGAGTCCTGAGGATCGATCCGCTTGTTGACGGCGTCCTACGAGGGCGTTTTACCTCACAGGCCGTTGACAAAGCGATGGTCTCCCCAATCTGGGACGGCAAGAAAACTATGGTAAGGCAAGAGGTTACTGGCAAATTCTGGCCGAGTCAAAGGATCCTCGGCGGCTGAAGCTCATTACAGAGCACGGAGCAAGGGCGTTCCTCCTGGTCCGGGGTTTCCAGTTGAGCTGCTGGGGAGTATTGTACCCTTGGCGTTGCCGGTGATACGGGTTCGTGATCAGGCAGTGAAAGAGGTGAGAAGATGAAACGGTCGATCATTGCCTCGCCGGTTGTCATCGCGATGCTGAGCGGCATGGCTCACGGACGCTCGCCGAACGTCGTTATCTTCTACGCGGACGACATGGGCATCGGCGACGCGGGGTGCTATGGCTGCAAGGACATCCGGACGCCGAACATCGATGCCCTGGCCCGGGCGGGCGTGCGATTCACGAATTACTATTCGGCGGCGCCGATCTGTTCGCCGTCGCGGGCGGCGTTGCTGACGGGCCGGTATCCCCCCCGGGCCGGTGTGCCCACGAACGTCGGCTCCCTGCCGGGCAGCGCCGGCATGCCGACCGAAGAGGTCACGATCGCCGAGCTGGCCAAGAGCCGCGGCTACGCCTCCGCCCTGATCGGGAAGTGGCACCTAGGTTTCACGCGCGAGACCCAGCCCAACGCCCAGGGGTTTGACTACTTCTTCGGGCATCATGCCGGGTGCATCGACTACTTCTCGCATACGTTCTACTGGGCGGCGAACGCCCCTCACCATCACGACCTGTACCGGAACCGCGAGGAGGTCCACGAAGAGGGTGCGTACATGACCCACCTCATCACCCGCGAGGCGACGCGGTTCATCGATGACCACCGGGACGAGCCCTTCCTGCTCTACGTGCCTTACAACGCCCCGCACTACCCCACCCATGCCCCCGAGCGATACCTCGACATGTACCGCCATCTGCCCCGGAAGCGTCAACTCTATGCTGCTCTGGTGGCACCGATGGATGAGTCCATCGGCAGGATCATGGACCGCTTGCGCCGCCGCGACCTCATTGAAAGCACGCTGGTCTTCTTCATGAGCGACAATGGGGCATCGGTCGAGTCGCGGAACAACGGCGGCGGGGGCAGCAACGGTCCGTTCCGCGACAACAAGTTCAGCCTGTTCGAGGGCGGGATTCGGATGCCGGCGATCGTGAGCTGGCCCGGCACGCTGCCGCAAGGTGAAACGCGCGATCAATTGACCATGGCGATCGACGTCTTTGCCACGGTGGCCGAGGCCATCGGCGCTGAACCGCCCCCGGACCGCACCATCGATGGGGAGAGCTGGATGCCTCTGCTGGAGGACCCCAACGCGCCAGGGCACGAGACGTTGTTCTGGGCGTGGAACAAGCAGCACGCCGTCCGGCAGGGCAAGTGGAAGGTGGTGCGCAACGCCCTGATCACGCTGGGCATGTCCAAACGGACGCGAGCCCAGGGCGACGATGCGATCTTCCTGGCCGACCTCGAGGCGGATCCGGGCGAGGCCACGAACCTTCGCAAGCAGCACCCCGAGGTCGCCGAGAAACTGCTGAAGCTGCACGACGACTGGCGGGCGGACATATTCGAGTCCGGATCGAACCCGGATGAGGTGGGCTACAGCAGGGATTCAAGCTGACCGGTTCGCGGCACGCAGGGCGTAGAATCCCCTGAGAAGCGCGCAAGACGAGACCCCACTTTTGCTGCGGCGGGGTCTCGCCTCAAGCTGCCGTTCCCATCGTCCACACTGCGCCCGACGGGCGGTCACTCGTCGTCCAGAGCAGTGATGTTCGTATTGTTGACGGAGTTGTATTGGGCTATCTTCTCGGCATCCGTGCCGGTGTTGGGGATGAGCGCACGAACAACGCCGTTCCCGCTGTTGTACCACCATACGGTGTCGGTGGCGGAGGTCTTGGTGGCTGGATGGTTCTTGGTGCCGTCGGTTGACGTGCTGAAAGCGGGATCCGTGACGCTCGAGAAAAGCGGATTCCTCGGCAACGCGCCGCCCTCGAACATGTCGGCAGTAATCGACGCCGGGAAGGAACCGTTCCTCGCCTTCTCCGTGCTGACCTTCCGCATCATGGCTTTGACGACCATAGCGGTCGAGTTGGTCCGGCCCTCATCGGCAGCGGAAGTGAATTGCGGAATGATTGCCGCCGCCAGAATCCCGAGGATGATCACGACGATCAGCACCTCTACGAGAGTGAAAGCACTACGCTGCCGCATCATACTTGCCTCCATAACTGCCTGTTTGCCTCCATAACTGCCTGGCGTACCCCCTGTTCTTACCGGGTCCTTGTCGCCTGGATAGTTCGTGGATCGGCTAATTCCGGCGGGGAGTTCATATACGGGCGGATATTCCGCATTGGCAGGGCGGGACTCCTGATCACCGGGCGGCGAGCTGCACCTGCTTTCCCGCCGCGGGTGCCTTCGCGTCCAATAACATCTGAGCGGCGTGGTCTTGCGGTCGATTCCCGGAGCATTGGATGGGTCGCGAGGCGGTCACTTCTTCCCAACCCTGGCGGCGCTCGTCCGTATCTGACGTCCGAGAACATGTGCACGAGGCGGTTGGCTGATGCACAACGCTCGGGTAAGGCGGATGTCCGTTTTTCGGCCTGCTCCTTGACCGGGGCGACCTCCCTGTCCGGCAGGTACTCCACAGAATGCCTCGCCTTGCCCCGGGGGCCGTTGAGGTGGTACTCCCGCGCGGTTACAATCACGCGGCACCTGATACCAAGGGAGGCTGCCCATGCTGCGCGAGCTGTTTCAACATCAGGCGGAACTCAACCGGCGGATCGGATTCGACCCCGCCGGGTTGCGTGAGAACTTCGACCCCCAACAGGCCGGCATCTGGCTGAACAACTACATCGCCGCCATGAGCAACGAGCTTGAGGAGCTGCGAGACTGCACCTGGTGGAAGCACTGGTGCGCCGAGGCCAAGCAGGGCAAACGGTTCATGCTCCATGATCTCCAGAACGCGCGGGTCGAAGTGATCGACATGCTGTTCTTCTGGATCAGCCTCGCCCAGTGCGTCGGGCTTGATGCCGACGGGGTGATGGAACTCTATCGGCAGAAACTGGAAGTCAACCATCGGCGGCAAACCGACGGCTACTCGATGGCCAACAAGGACGAGTCCGACAACAAGTCGGTTGGCCTCAAGGACAGGTAGGCCGGACGCCGGATCATTCCAAACCGTCGCTGACGCTGCTGCGGATCGTGGGGACCACTTCGCTGATGCAGCGGTGAACGGTGTCGAGCAGATGGTCGAGGTTGGCGGGCGAGATGGTCAGCGGCGGCATGATGACAATGGTGTCGGCCAGGGGGCGAAGGATGACGCCGCCAGCCCGCGCGCGGGCACAGACCTGCGCGCCCACCTGCAGGCGGTAGGGGTACGCCTCGCCGGTCGATTTGTCGCGGACGATCTCGATGCCGGCGATCATGCCCCATTGCCGGACGTCGCCGACGTGCGGGTTTTTCGCGAGCCGGGTCAGGTGGGAGGCGATGCACGCGATCTTGTTCGGGAGCTGGTCGAGCGTGCGGTCGGTCTCGAACACGTCGAGCGAGGCGAGGGCGGCAGCACAACCGAGTGGGTTGCCGGTGAACGTGTGGCCATGATAGAAAGTCCTGCCGCTGTCGATCGGGCCGAGGAACGCTTCGTAAATGGCTTCGGTGGCCAGCGTGGCGGCGAGCGGCAGATACCCGCCGGTCAGTCCCTTTGACACACAGAGCAGATCAGGCGCGACGCCTTCGTGATCGCAGGCGAACATCGTGCCCGTTCGCCCGAAGCCGGTGGCGACCTCGTCGGCGATAAGCAGCGTGTCATATCGATCACAC
Source organism: uncultured Planctomycetales bacterium (assembly GCA_964579675.1). Lineage (GTDB taxonomy): Bacteria > Planctomycetota > Phycisphaerae > UBA1845 > PWPN01 > CAZOIA01. The sequence continues at coordinate 9,534 of CAZOIA010000191.1, forward strand.
AGCTTGCGCAGACGGGTCAGGTGCCCGGGCGGGGCGGTGATGATGCCGGCGGCACATTGCACGAGGGGTTCGACGACGACGGCCGCCACCTTGCCCCGGTGTTGTTGGAGCAGCTTGCCGATCTCGTCGGCGCAGGCGAGCCCGCAGGTTTCCGGGGATGCGTTCAGCGGACAGCGATAGCAATAAGGCGACGGCGCGAACTCGGTCTTGAACAGCAGTGGCTGATAGACGCGATGGAACAGGTCGATGCCGCCGAGGCTGACCGCGCCGAGGGTGTCGCCGTGGTAGGCGTTACGCAGGGCGATGAACCGGTCGCGTTGCGGCTGGCCGCGGTGGTGCCAGTAGCCGTAAGCGAGCTTGCAGGCGACCTCGACGCTGGTGGAGCCGTCGTCGGAGAAGAAGACCCTGGTTAGACCCGGCGGGGCAATGTCCACGAGCCGCCTGGCCAACTCGATTGCCGGTGGCGATGCCAGCCCGAGTTGGGTGGAATGAGCGACCCGCCGCAGTTGATCGGCAATCGCCCGGTCGATCTCCGCTCGGCGGTGGCCGTGGATGTTGCACCACAGGCTCGAATGACCGTCGATGTACCGGTTGCCGTCGGCGTCAATGAGGTATTCGCCCTGGGCCGCGACGATGACCAGTGGATCGACGACGTTCCACAAGGCATGTTGCGTGAACGGGTGCCAGAGGTAGCGGCGGTCCCACTCGGCCAGTCGCCGTTTCTCCTCGGGCGGCAGGGCGTAATCAGGCTGGGTGTGGGTCATTGGCTGAGGTATTCCATTTCCTGCCGGCGCGAATCCCGGATTTGCGCACCGTAGCAGACGGCATGAGGGTGTCAACGCATCTGGTGCTGGGGCAGCGGCGGGGGGTGCGTGACAGTTCCGGCGGGGACCTTCGGGCGGGCAGCGGGGAGGCACCTCGCTTTTCCGAACCC